>NZ_JBHFHW010000004.1:62338-92413 GCF_057333975.1 Stenotrophomonas sp. AGC87 | reverse complement strand
CCCCCCCCCCCCCCCCGAGGCGATTACAGGAAGCGGTAGTCGAACTCCAGCCACAGCTGGCGACCGTAGGGGTCGTAGTTGCCGACCGGGTAGAACGGCCAACCACCGCCGTTCTTGTCCGCCGGTGGGCGGCTGTCACGCAGGTTGTTGACGATCAGGCCGAGCGTGGCGTTGTCATTGAGCTTGCGGTACAGGCTGGCGTTGTAGGTCATGTACGGGGCGATGCGGCCACTGCCGTCGGTTTTGGGCAACGAGCCATAGCGCATGCCGTACACGGTGGCGGTCCAGTCGTTGATCGCCCAGGTGACGCTGCCGTTGACCTTGCTGCGCCACTGGTAGGAATCCAGCGAATTGCGCTGGTCCTGCACGTCATCGCCAGCGAACTGGCGGTAGCTGTGATCGATCACCAGCGAGTAGGCCACGCGGGTCGAGAAACGGCCGTAACGGCCTGCGTCCCAGCGCAGGTTCGACTTCAGATCGATGCCGCGCACGGTTTCGGAGGCGGCGTTGATCGGGTTGATCAGCACGCGCACGACCTGGTTCGGCTGCACGGCGGCATCGGCCGGATTGCGGATCACCCGACGCAGCGCGTCCTGGCACTGTGCCGAGGCGATATCGCGTGCGTCACCGCCCACGGTCTGGCCGAGGCGGCAGTCCGCTTCGTCCTTCAGGATGCGGGTCGCATCGAGGTTGGTGACCTCATCGTCGATGCGGATGTCGTAGTAGTCCGCCGTGAAGTCCAGGTTGGCCGAGGGCGACCACACGAAGCCCAGGCCATACGATTTGGCGGTTTCCGGCTGCAGCTGCGGGTTGGCGCCGCTGGTGTAGTCGATCGCCAGCCCGCTGAAGTCACAGTCGTCATACGCCTGGCCGGCACTGCGGCAGCGCCAGTAGTCGGTCATGCCGGGGTTGTAGCCACGCGTTTCGGTCGCGAACACGTAATTCATGTCCGGCGCACGGAAGCTGGTCGCCGCACTGGCACGCAGCAGCAGCGTATCGAACGGACGGAACTCCAGGCCGGTGCTCCAGGTCGCTTTGCCCAGGTGGTCCCCGGCGGCGCGGTACTGGTCGTAACGGCCGGCGACGGTGGCGGTCAGGCGCTCCAGCAACGGCAGCTGCAGTTCCACACCGGCCGCGTAGCGGTCACGCTCGCCACCGGCGGGGATGCCCGCGTTGAGATTCCAGAACACACCCTGCGCCAGCGCCGGGTCCGGGCGGTTGCGGTAGCCCTGGCTGCCCGCTTCGACGACGGCTGCCAGCGCGGCACGGCCACCGGGCAGATCGAACAGCTGGCCGTTGACGCTGACGCTGGCGGTCTGCAGCCACGCGGCGTTGCGGCTTTCGTAGCGGCCGGACAGGCCTTCATACTCGCCCGGGGTCAGCGGCTGATACAGACGTGATGGATCCGGTGCATACACCTCCACGCCATTACGGGTGCCCAGCTGCGGGCCGAGCATGTAGGTATTGATGTCGATCAGCAGGCCCGGGCGCTGCGTCTTGTTCTCATAGCGCGAGCGGCTGTAGGCCGCTTCGTAATCCCAGTCCGAGCCGCCGATACTGCCACGCGCGCCCACGTTGAACGACCAGGACTGCTCCAGGAACCGGTTGGCATTGCGCTGCACGCCACCGATCTCTTCCGGTGCGAAACGCCGGTACCAGCTTTCCAGTTGACCGCTGTTCTGGTTGTAGAAGTAATTGCGCGAGGAGGTCCAGCTCGGCGCACGGGTGTTGTTGTAGATGCGCGCGGTGCCGATGGCCGCATCGGCAAACAGTTCCTGGCGATCGTTCAAGCGCCAGGTCACTGCGCTGTACGCATCGATGTTGCGCTTCTCGGTCTGCACGGTCCAGAACGTGGGCGACGCTTCATTGCTGCCGCAGTACCAGCCCTGGCGCGGATTCTGCGCGCGGAACACGCTGCCGCCATACAGCGTCCTGGAGGCATCGCAGCCGTCGGTACCGGGATCGATGTAATTGTTGGTGGACGCGTTGCGGCGATACGCCACCGCCGTCGCCAGCGGTGCCACGCCACGCGGATCGTCGGTCAGCGAGTCCATGAAATCGCGCTGCGAGCCGTAGATCGCCTTGCGATTGGCGATCTCCAGGCCGAAGATCGCGTCCCACTGCTCGCCCGAGCCGCCGCCGACCGCCTGCAGGCGCTGGTTGTCGCCGCCACCCTGTTCGGTGGTGCCGGCGCGCACATTGATGCCGACGCCGTCGTAGGTCTTTTTGAGGATGATGTTGACCACACCGGCGATCGCATCGGAGCCATACACCGCCGAGGCGCCCCCGGCCAGCACTTCGATCCGGTCGATCAGCGCACTCGGGATGTTGGCCAGGTTGACCACATTGACCGAGCCTTCGTAGGCCAGCGGGTAATCCGACTGGCGGCGACCGTTGACCAGCACGAGGGTGCGGTTGGGGCCGAGGCCACGCAGATTGATGGTGTTGGCGGCCGGGGTGAACGTATTCCCGAAATCCTCACCCTGCACGTTGCCGGTGTTCTCGGTCAGCGCGCTGAGCGCTTCGAAGGCGCTGCGGTAGCCCTGCGCTTCGATCTGCTCCTGGGTGATCACGGTGACCGGGGATGGCCCTTCCACGCTGGCGCGGGGGATGCGCGAGCCGGTGACCGTGACCGCATCGAGCTGGGTCGGCGCATCGGCCGCGTGGACCACGGAACCTGCGCCGAGCAGGGGCAACAACGACAGAACCAAGACCCGCCGACGCAGCGGGCGATACAGCACAGACATGCAGATTTCCGGTAAAAGAGCTACGTCCCGGCGCGGGCAGGCCCGTGCCAGAGCGCAGTGAGGGAGGGGCCGTGATTCTGCTGAACAGGCAGAAAAGGAGGAAATGACCGCCCGGGATATGCTTATCGAGATTTCGCCTAAGCCCTGCCCTGCAAGGACTCCGAATGCGCTTCATCCAGACCTTCGAGCTGTACCCCTTCCTGGACACCGTGGTCAGCCTGGTCGCCGCGTTCGTGCTCGGCACGTTGATCGGCGCGGAACGGCAGTACCGCCAGCGCACCGCCGGGCTGCGCACCAATGTGCTGGTCGCGGTCGGCGCAGCGGCCTTCGTGGATCTGGGCATGCGCATCGCCGGCAACGCTGAAGCCGTGCGGGTGATCTCCTACGTGGTGTCCGGGGTCGGCTTCCTCGGCGCCGGCGTGATCATGAAGGAAGGCATGAACGTGCGCGGCCTGAACACCGCCGCGACGCTGTGGTGCTCGGCGGCGGTCGGTGCGTGCACCGGTGCGGACATGCTGGCCGAAGGCGCGCTGCTGACCGTGCTGATCATCGCCGGCAACACGCTGCTGCGCCCGTTGGTCAACGCGATCAACCGCATCCCGATCAATGAGGCCGCCTCTGAAGCGACCTACGAGGTGCGCCTGAGCGTGGACCCTGCGGCCACGCCCCTGGCACGCGAACGCCTGGTGGACGCACTGGAGGCTGCGCAGTACCCGGTCAGCGACGTGCAGGTGATCGAACACGGCGACGGCCCAGTGGAGCTGGTCGCGATCCTGGTCAGCACCGCCGTCAGCGCCGACGAGCTCGATGCCGTGGTCGCGCGGCTGCAACGTCAGCCCGGCGTGGTGCATGCCAACTGGGAAGTCAGCACCCGCGACTGAGCACCGCCCTGCCCTGCACAACGAAAAACGGCGGCCCTGCGGCCGCCGTTTTCGTCATTGCGCGTGCGCCTGGCCTCAGGCGTCGGCAGGCAGCGCGCTCTGGCGGCTCACCAGGGCGCTGAAACGTGCCAGCGAGCTCAGGTGGTGATGCACCAGCGCCAGCCAGCCGCTTCGGTGCCAGGCCACGACGGTGGCGTCCGGCAACGCGGCGAACTTTTCCACGTCCACGACCTGGAAGCCGTTGATCGACATCTGCCGGCCATCGGCCAGGGTGACGTCGATGTTGCGGTCGATCAGCAGTTCGTTCTCGATCAGCGCGGCGGTGAAGCGACGGGTCTGATCATGTTCGCGCGTGTAATCGCCGCAGAAGCGCATCGCGTTGTCGACAATCTCGGTCGCCTTGCCATCCTGGAACAGCGGCACGCCATCCTCGCTCTGGCCCTGGTTGACCTGCTTGGCGGCCGAGTCGAGCGCGAGCACGTACTCGTCCTGCTCACCGGCCTGCATGAACACGAACGGGTAGCGGCGCACGTACGCCGGCACGTAGCTCTGCTCGTCCCATACGCCATCGGCAACGAACAGGTTGCGCTGGGCCAGGCCGACGGCCACCAGCGGCATCGCGTCCTTCCCGGTGAAAATGATCGGGTAATGCTGGGCCAGCGAGCCGAACTCGCCGATCACGGCGGGGATCGCATTGGTATCGGCAGCAAAATGCGCGGTGTCGGGCACCAGGCGCCAGGCGGCATGCAGATCCGAGCGCAGCGGCACGGGCGCTTGGTAGAACAGCGGACCGGTGGCCTGGGACGGCGCAGCGGCGGGCGGAGTCGTGGTTTCAGCAGTCATGGATTAAGTCGGATACGACGCGCCAGTCAGCCCGGGCGCGAAAGCGGGAACCGCATTGAACGGCCACTATAACGTGCCACGTCCGTGGTTTTTATTTCAATCGCGCGTTGGATTCCCGCGCCCCACTACAGTTCGGTGAATTCGCTGCAGTCCGGCAATGCCTGATCGGCCACATAGGCACCGTTCTGGAAGCGGTACACCCGCTGATACGAGCAGGCTGGATCCGACACGGTGCGCAGTTCCGACGTTCTTACCCGGCCGTGCGCGAGCGAATCCTGGTTGCGTGAGGCAAACGCAGGAAACCGGTTGGCGTGAGTTTGATAGCGGAGCACCGGCATGCCCGCGCCAGCCGGATCCAGGCTCAGCGCCGCATCGAAACCATACTCGTCGTGACAGGCGCCGGCGCGGAGGTCCATATCGCGCTCGCTGAAGCAGGCGCGGATGCTGGCGTGGCCCTGCACCGGCAGCCGCAGCACCTCGCCAGAGCCGGCGTCGGCGTCGGCGTCGGCGTCGGCGTCGGCTGCGTGGAGCATGACGCGCGCCACGACCCGCTCGGTGACGCTGGCGCCGCCGCCGGAGTACATCGTGCTGGCTTGGGCATCCACGCCGACCAGCACACCGCCCCCCGCGGCCGAGCCGAGTTCGACCAGGGCCGGCCAAGGCTGCAGGCCGCCCTCGGCGTTGCCGATGGCCAGCGCGAGCGCGCGGCGGGAGATATCCCTGCCAGCGGAGCGCTCACGCACGATCAGCAGCGCCTGTTCCTCGTCGTCGCCCGGCTGCACGCGCACGCACCAGTGCTGGTCCGCGCTGCAATACCAGCGCGGGTCGACCCCTTGGTCGCCGGCCGCATCACTTGCCCCTGCAGGCGCTGCCGCGAGCGGTATCAGCCGATTGCCGGACACGTCCTGCAGGCCTGCACCCGCGTCATCCGCCGCTGCCCAGCACCACGCGGGCAGCGGTGGCAGTGCGATCAGTACCGCCCACGCCCAGGTGCGCCTCACAGCACACCTTCCAGCGGCCCGGCTGCACCGGTCAGCACGGCGCAGGCATGGTCCTGGAGTTCCTCACCACTGGCTTTGTTGCCCGCTGCCAGGTCCAGCCGGGTGGCCAACAGCACGAAACCGGGCGCACCGGCGGGGTCCGTCTGCCCGGCCACCACCAGCGACCAGTTGCCGATATCGGCGGGCTCGGCCAGATGAGCGGCCAGCAGACGGACCGGATTCGCGGTGAGCTCGGCACCCGGCAGCTGGCGGGCGAGATAGGCATGCCCGCGCAGCGGCTCCGGCAGTGGCTGCCAGTCCGCACCGATGGAGGGCTGCAGCCGGCGCAGCTGGGTCAAGACATCGGCCCGCAGGCAATCCACGTGGATGTGCAACTGGTGCTGGGAGCGCCCATGCGGGGAGTTCAAGGCCAGGCTCGCCACATCGCGCGGCAGGGACCGGCCCAGCGCCTGCTCGGTGTGGCTGCGGGCGGCCCAGGCCGCGGCGAAGTAGTTCGGTGCTCCGGCCTGCAGCAGCGCGGGGCTTTCGATCCCCGAGACCCGGTCCAGCGGCAACACCAGGAATTGGTAGTGGCCGTGCGAATCCTTGAGCAGCACATCGCGGCGCTGCGCCTCGGCGGCCACCGCCAGGCAGCTGCCACGGGGGGCGGCATCGCCGGCGCAGTCGCGCTGGATGATGCCCCACAGGGCGTCTGGATTGGCGGGCGGTTTGGCCGGCGGCCGGGCCGGCGTGGCGCAGGCGGCCAACAACAGCAGCGCACAGGACAGGAAGAATCGGGCGATCACGGACAGGCTCGGACAAGGATGCGGGCCCGGCCGGCACTGCCGGTGGGCGGGCGCGATTGTACCGCGCCGGTTCTGTCGCTTCCGTGTCAGTAGGTGCTGTACGGCACCTCGACCACCACCGGCGCGGCCGGTGCCGACGGCTGCAGGGTGTAGCGATCCAGCGCGCCGTTGTCATCGGCGAACCGCTGCGACTGCACCTGCAGGCGGTACGTGGCGGTGCCGAGCTTGATGCTGCCACCACTGGCATCCAGCGCGGCCCCGGCCGGCAGCAGCAGGCCGCCGAGGTCGCTGTAGCCGCCGCCTTCCTGCGAGAAGACGTGGTCGACCAGCTCGCCCTCGCGCGTCATCGCGAACACATGCGGGTCGCCGTGCCGGCGGTTGTAGTCCTCGTTGCCGAGCAGATCGGCGATCCATACCCCGGGCAGCCGGTAGCGGGTTTCCAGCGCGATCGCATCGAGACGGTCGCTGTCCACCACCAGGCAGCACACTGCCTGCTTGTTCTCGCGGTCCAGGATCGCGAACCGCTCGCCCTTGGCAACCTCGCCCGGCAGGATCGCAAACGGCTGGTTCCTCAGCACCGGCTCGGCGCCACTGGCCGAATGCAGGTTGCGCCAGCCACCGAACACGGGTGCGTCCGGCTCGGCCGCCACAGCGTTACCTGCCATCATCATTCCCAGCGTCACGATCACTGCTGCCGTGATCTTCCTGCTCTGCATGCGCTACTTCCGTTGGTTGACCTGTCGCGGCGACATCGCCGGCCCTCACAAGACCGCGACACTATGCGCCAGCGGGACGGCCGCGGGCAATCGGGGCCGTTCAGCCGATCACGATGTAGTCGCTGACCAGCGCGATGCCCTGGTGCTCCCCGCGCTCAAGCTGCACATACCGGCCGCCGACCTGATCGATGGCGATACAGTCATCCACCTCCAGCAGGGCATCGGTATGCGGCTTGAACCAGCTGGCATCGCGCAGCGCCTTGGCCTTCTGCTTGGCTTCTTCGACACTGGTGGCGACCAGCAGCCGGTAGTCATGGGCCTCGCCCAGCGCGCCGGCGGCATACCCGCCGAGATTGAGAAAGTAGAGCCGCGGCGCGCCCGCCGCCGGGGCCACCTCGCCGAAGCGCACCCGGTATGCCTCCACCCCATCCACGGCGAGCCAGCCATCGACATGCAGCCCTTTGCGCTCGCCGAACCAGTCCTGGCGCAGCTGCGGGTAGGCTTCCTCGATGACATCGACGTTGGCGAAGGCCACATCGTGAACCTCGATCCGGGCCCGGGCATGGCGCCCGCCAAGCATGAACACGTGCAGCACCTGAGACTCCCGGCATGGCCGATCTGAGGGGCCGCCAGTGTAGCGCCGGTGGCCGTTGCGCCCTGCCCCATCAGCCGCGTGGGCTGCGTCCAACGGTCGCGGGGTGCCCACCACGCGGCGATGCACACCGCGGTGGTATGGTCGGCGCCTGACCCCGCAGGAGCGACCCGATGACATCCCTTTACCGCTATCCCCTCGCCGCGATCATGCTCGCCGGCACCCTGTCACTGGCCGCCTGCGTCAGCACGCCGGGGCCGGAAATCAAAGGGCCGGGCCTGTGCAAGGCCGATGCCCTGGGCTGGGCCATCGGCCAGCCGGCCGACCAGGCGAACATGCGTAAGCTGCTGCTGCAGAGCGGCGCCGGCCTGATCAACCCGATCGGCCCGGCCACGATCACCTCGCGCGACCTGCGCCAGGATCGCCTGCGCGTGTTCATCGACAAGGACAACGTGATCACCGCCGTTCGCTGCGAGTGATTCCCCACGGGTAGAGCCACCCCATGGGTGGCTGCCCTGATACCTGCGATATGCCGGCACAGCCACCCATGGGGTGGCTCTACCCGTGGGTGGTGCAGTCGCAGCTGCCCCATCCGCGCGTCTTCGCGGTCTGGCCGATGCCCGGATTGAACGTATTGCTCGGATCCAGCTGCTGATAGAACGCCGCCAGCGGCGGCTTGGCCGGGTATAGATGGCCCACGTTGTGCTCGGCCGGATACTCGGCACCGCGTGCATCCAGCAGCGCCCACATCGCGTGCTCGATGGCCAATGGATCTTCCCCCTTGCGCACGATGTAGTCCTGGTGGAACACGTGGCACAGGAAGTGGCCGTAATACAGCTTGCCGGCCAGGCGTGCGTCGAGGTCCGCGGGCAGGTGTTCCACCCACTGACGGTCGTCGCGTCGCAGCGCCACGTCCAGGGCCACGATGTCTGCGACCTCGCGCCGGTGCACTTCGCGATACCGCACGGCCGCGCCGGCCACCGCAAAGCGATGCAGGAACGCCTTGCGACCTTCCTCGGCGGTGCACTGGAAGAAGTCGCCCTCGCCGTCAGCGAAGTGAGTGCGCAGGAAGGTTTCGGTGGCGGCGGCATCCACCGCCGACACCTTGAGCAACAGGTGGTGCTCGTAGCGGTCACGGAACTGGCCCATGCGCGCGGGCAGATGGCGTGGCAGGCAGCGCATCGCCCACTGGATCACCCGGTCGGTGACCCCGCGCAGGCCCAGGCTTTCAAACCAGCCATCGACGCGGCTTTTCAACGCGAACGCGGCTGGCACCCGGGCCGTACCGAAGCGATCGATGAGCAGGAAGGTGTCCTTGCCATAGCGCTCGCCGATGTCATACGCCTCGCGGTGCAGGTACTCGCCGGAGATCGGCAGGCGTTCGAACGCGGTCAGCAGATGGCGGCGGATCGCGGTCAGATCCTCCATCGCGTTGCTGCCGATGTAGAACACCTCACCCGGCTCGCGCGCAAACGTATCCAGCCGCACCGCGAACACGGCCAGCTTGCCGGCCGAGCCGGAGGCTTCGTAGTGGCGGGAAGGATCGGCGTTGTAGCGGGCCGGCGTGGCCGCATCGACCTGGCGCACCTGCTCGGCATACCGCGGGTCGGAGGCGGCGCGGTCGTTGCCGTTGTCCACGTCGGCGGGCGCGTAGTCGCCGAGCTGCAGCCGCTCCAGGATCTGCTCGGGGGTGTCGCCCAGCGCGATGCCAAGATGATTGACCAGCTGCAGCTGGCCATGGGCATCGACCTGGGCGAACAGCGCCATCTCGGTATAGGCCGGGCCGCGCCGCACCAGCGAGCCGCCGGAGTTGTTGCAGACCCCGCCGAGCACCGAGGCACCGATGCACGACGAGCCGATCACCGAGTGCGGTTCACGGTCCAGCGGCGCCAGTTCCTTCTCCAGCCGGTCCAGCGTCGCCCCGGGCAGGCAGACCACCTGTCGGCCCGCGTTGATCAGCTGCACGCCGGTCAGGCGCAGCGTACTGAGGATGACCACCGGGCGATCATAGTCGGCACCATCCGGCGTGGAACCGCCAGTGAGGCCGGTGTTGGCCGCCTGCATGATCACGATCGCGTTGGCCGCCACGATGGCCTGCAGGGCGCGCCACTGTTCCAGCAGCGTGCCCGGGCGGACCACCGCCAGCACCGGGCCATCGCCGAAACGGTAGCCCTTGCGGAAGCGCCGGGTCGGCTTGTCGCCGCACAGCACGTGTGCATCGCCGACGATGCCGCGCAGCTGCGCAAGCAACGCGGCGCTATCGCTGCCGGTGCCGGTGCCGGTGCCGGTGCCGCTCATGGTGCGACCGCGAGACGACGCGTGGCGTCCACCAGCGAATCGGCACTGATATCGGCGATGGTCTTCGCGCCGGTGAGCGTCATCGCCACGCGCATTTCCTTGGCCATCAGGTCCAGCAGATTGGCCACGCCCGCCTCGCCCTGCGCGGCGAGCGCATAGATGAAGGCGCGGCCGAGCAGCACGCTGTCCGCGCCGAGCGCGATCATGCGCACTACGTCCAGGCCGCTGCGGATGCCCGAGTCGGCCAGGATCTTCAACTCACCCTTGACCGCATCGGCGATCGCCGGCAAGGCCCGTGCGGTGGACAGCACGCCATCCAACTGGCGCCCGCCGTGGTTGGAGACCACGATGCCGTCGGCCCCGAAACGCACGGCATCGCGCGCATCATCCGGATCGAGGATGCCCTTGATCACCATCGGGCCAGTCCAGAACTCGCGGATCCACTCCAGGTCTTTCCACGAAATGGACGGATCGAAGTTGTTGCCCAGCCAGCCGATGTAATCGGCCAAGCCGGTCGGGCTGCCACGGTAGGTGGAGATGTTGCCCAGGTCATGCGGGCGGCCGAACAGACCGACGTCCCACGCCCAGCGCGGGTGCGTCACCGCCTGCAGCATGCGCCGCGCCGGCGCGTTCGGGCCACTCATGCCCGAATGCGCATCGCGGTAACGTGCACCCGGCGTCGGCATGTCCACAGTGAACACCAACGTAGTCACGCCGGCCGCCTTGGCCCGCTCCAGCGCGTTGCGCATGAAGCCGCGGTCCTTGAGTACATACAGCTGGAACCACATCGGCCGGTCGATGGCCGGGGCTACTTCCTCGATCGGGCAGACCGAGACGGTGGACAGCGTGAACGGAATCCCCCGGCTCGCCGCCGCCCTCGCCGCCTGCACCTCACCGCGGCGCGCGTACATGCCGGTCAGCCCGACCGGGGCCAACGCCACCGGCATCGCCAGGCGTTCGCCGAACAGCTCCGTTTCCAGGCTCAGATCGGACATGTTGCGCAGGATGCGCTGGCGCAGTGCGATGTCCGACAGATCGGCGACATTGCGTTTCAGGGTGTGCTCGGCATACGCGCCGCCATCGATGTAGTGGAACAGGAACGGCGGCAGGCGGCGTTGCGCCGCTGCGCGGTAATCGGTGGAGGCGGAAATGATCATGGGTCAACCGTGGGAAGAAGGAAGCCGTGACGCGCGGGCGCGGCGGGCTTCGTTGTCGTCGAGCGTGCGCAGGGAGGTGTGCACGAATTCCAGGTGCGCGTGCGCGGCGGCGCGTGCGCGTTCGGGGTCGCCGGAGAGCACCCCCTCCATCATCTCGCGGTGCTGGACCGACAGCGGCTCGAAGGTGCGGGCCGAGGTATAGAGCTTCTCGCGGCTCTGCGAGATGTTGGTCTGCAGCAGTTCGAACAGGCCGCGCATGACCTGCAGCAGCACCAGATTGTGCGAGGCCTCGGCGATGGCCAGGTGGAAGGCCGCATCGGCCTGTGCCTCGCCGGCGGGGTCGTCCTTGCCGTGCGCGGCCATCATGGTGTCGAAGGCTTGGCGGATCTTCGCGCGGTCTTCGTCGGTGGCACGCAATGCGGCGTGCCACGCGGTTGCCCCTTCCAGCGCGTGGCGGATCTCCAGCACGTCGAAACGGTATTCCGGGTCGCCCTGGAACAGCGGCAGATACGGCATCAACGGCTCATCGATGGTCTGCCGGGCCCGGGCCGCCGGCTCGCTCACGTAGGTGCCGCCGCCGACCCGTGCGCTCAGCAGGCCCTGGCTGGCCAGCTGCGCGATTGCTTCGCGCAGCGCGGTGCGCGAAACCCCCAGCTGCACCGCCAGCGGTCGCTCGGCGGGCAGCCGGTCGCCCGGCTGCAGGTTCTGCTCACGGATCAGGCCACGCAGCTGCGCGGCCACCTTGTCGGACAGGCGTTCGTTCTTCATGCCGCCATTGTCGCCCGCGTGGCGGGCGATGGGGTCGATGCCGGTGGCCGGAATGCCGCGCATGGGCTCAGGGAATCATCCAGGTCAGCCAGTAGGCCTGCACCGTGGTGATGATGCCGACCATCACGGTGAAGATCAGGCTGTGCTTGACCGTGAAGCGGAACAGGTCCGATTCCCTGCCGGCCAGGCCGACCGCCGCGCAGGCGATGGCGATCGACTGCGGCGAGATCATCTTGCCGGTCACCCCGCCGGTGGTATTGGCCGCGACCAGCAGCACCTCGGACACGCCGATCTGCTGGGCCGTGGTGGCCTGCAGCGCTGAGAAAAGCGCGTTGGACGAGGTATCCGAACCGGTCAGGAACACGCCCAGCCAGCCCAGGAACGGCGAGAAGAAGGTGAAGGCCTTGCCGGTGTGCGCCAGGGCCAGCGCCAACGTTGCCGACAACCCCGAGTAGTTGGCGATGAAGGCGAACGCCAGCACCATGCCGATGGAGTAGATCGGGACCTTGAGTTCATTGGCGGTTTCAGCGAAGGTGCGCAGCGCCGCGGCCGGGCGCATCTTCAGCAGCGCGATCGCGATGATCGCGCCCAGCATGATCGCCGTGCCGGTCGCCGAGACCGCATCGAACCTGTAGACCGCCTCGTACCCGGTCGGCACCGGCACGATCGGTGGCATCTTCTGCACCAGCTGATCCAGCGATGGCACCGGAATCTTCAGCACCCAGTGCTCCAGCGCGCCACCGGCGGCGAACAGCGCCTTGAACGGCGGGATGCTCCAGATCGTGACCATGGCGGTCAGGATCAGGAACGGCGACCACGCCTTGACGATCTGACCGGTGGAATGGCGCGGCGCTTCCAGGGCCTGTGCCGCGGCTTCGGCGCTGGTTTGGGTATCGAAGCGGAAGATCCGCACCGGCTTCCACCTGCGCAGGAACAGGGTCAGGCACACCAGCGAGGTCAGCGAGGCGGTGATGTCCGGCAGCTCGGGGCCGATGAAATTGGAGGTCAGGTACTGGGCGATCGCGAACGAACCGCCGGCCACCAGCACCGCCGGCCAGGTCTCCTTGATACCGCGCCAGCCATCCATGATCGCCATGATCCAGAACAGCACGATGATGGTCAGGAACGGCAGCTGGCGCCCGGCCATCTGCCCGATCTCAAACGCATCCAGCCCGGTCACCTGCCCGGCCACGATGATCGGAATGCCCATCGCGCCGAACGCCACCGGCGCGGTGTTGACGATCAGGCACAGGCCGGCCGCATACAGCGGCTTGAAGCCCAACCCGACCAGCAGCGCGGCGGTGATCGCCACCGGCGCACCAAAGCCGGCCGCCCCTTCCAGGAACGCGCCGAACGCGAACCCGACCATCAGCATCTGCAGGCGCTGGTCTTCGGTGACCGAGAGGATCGAGGCGCGGATGATGTCGAACTGGCCGGTCTTGACTGAAACCTTGTACAGGAATACCGCGCCCAGAATGATCCAGGCAATCGGCCACAGGCCATAGACGAAGCCATACCCGGCCGCCGCAAACGCCTGCGACAGCGGCATCCGGTAAAACAGCAGGGCCACCGCCAACGCGATCACCACGGTGATCGTGCCGGCCAGCCACCCCTTCATGCGCAACACGGCCAGGGCGACGAAGAAGAAAGCGATCGGCAGCAGCGCGATCAGGCTGGACAGCCAGAGGTTGCCAGCGGGGTCATACAGTTGTTGCCAGGCCTGCATCGGCGGATCTCATCAAGACGGACAGGGGTCCGCGCGGTCAACACCGCGCGAGCCAAGAACATTCAACGCTGACCATTGGTAATACCAGTGCTCATACAAGTCGTTGAAACTGCCCGCATTGAAACGCCAAACGCAAGGCAATCCTATTAGACCATAGGTCTAGGCTCGCTTTATTGGTATTACCACTTAACAGCCGCAGTCGTTGGCACGGCCTTTGAGCTCGACCGAGTTGCCATCCGGATCGCGCAGGCGCAGCGACAGACCGTCGCCCTCCGCGCCGTAGTTGCGCTCGGCCGGGCCACTCAGCGCCACCTTCAGTCCCTGCAGATGCGCGCGCACCTGTTCGGCATCGAACGGCTCCACGCGCAGGCAGACATGCTCGACATTGCGCCCTTCCCGCCCAGGTGCTGCGCCACCTTCGCGCCCCAGCGGGCCGTCGACACTGATCAGATCGATCAGCGATTCGCCGGCATGCAGATGCACCATGCCCAGCGAGGGCCGCTCGCGGGCAACCGTGCAGCCCAGGACGTCGCAGTAAAAGCGCACCGCGCGTGGGAGATCCTGCACGCGCAGCACCACATGGTCGATGCGCTGGATCTCGAAGGGACGTTCACTGCTCATGACGACTCCAGTTTTTTAGCGATGCGGCTGAACACCACCAGCACGATCAGGCACAACACACTCACCCCGACAGCGATCACGTACTCACCGATGCCGACCGCGATACCGATCGCCGCGGCCATGATCAGCGAGCTGGCGGTGGTCAGGCCGCTGACCTGATCATCGCGCGAACCGCGCAGGATCGTACCGGCGGCGACAAAGCCAACGCAGGCCACCACTGCTTCGATCAGACGGACCGGATCGACCTGCAACAGGTCGCGGTAGCGCTCTTCCTGGAAGTGTTCGGCGATGCTGTCACCGAGGCCAACGATCAGCGCCGCCGCACCGGCGATCAGCATGTGCGTGCGCAGCCCGGCCGCATGCTTGCCCATCTCCCGCTCGATGCCGAGCGTAGCGCCCAGCAGCATGGCCACGGCGATCCGCAGCAGGATTGATAGATCTTGTTCCAGTCCCATTCAACGCGCCCTCAACTGTTCGCACCAGATTTGCGCTGTAGACGTAGCAATGTCGTGAAGAGCGATGTGACGCGCATGTGTACGCATTGCGCTCCAGTTGAGCAGGTAACAGGAAACCGCTATGAGGCAAGGAAAACCGAGCAACTACCGATAAAGGCCCTTTCTCTTGCGGACAGCAGCCCTTGCGCTCGTGCAAGGTCTGCTTGAACCTTGCCGCATGCATCCCACGCGCCCCGCTCGCCGTATCACCAACCCGGGTCCTCCGTCAGTGCGCTTCGAGGTTCTTCGGCTGGCAGAAGGCCCGCTGCACCCTTTCGAATTGGGTGATTTCCGGCTGACGGTCAACGGTCGTTCAATCGACTCATCAGCATCGCCCCGCTTGGCCCACATGATCCATCTCTCTCTTTGCGACTTGATCGAAGGGCTGTTGCGCATGGCTGACGGCATCGACGCATTCGTCCTGAATGGTGCGGATTCCTCTTTCCGATTGGATGTCCGGCGCCGTCGACACGGGGTGTCGGTCTTCGACGAAAAGACCCGACTCGACGACACGCCCCTGGCCAGCCTGATTGAAGCCGTGCGTCAAGGATTGGAGGTGCATTTTCGCGATGCGCCGATCGAAGACCGCGAAGCGCCTGTAATCGACGAGCTACTTTGTTTGCGGCAGGCGCTGAACAGACTTGACTAGCCATGGCCATGCCCGGGCATTCCTTTCCAGGCATGGGCCTACAGGTGGGCTTACTGCGCCAGGTAACCGCCATCGATGGCGTAGTACGTGCCGGTCGCAAAGCTGGCGTCCGCACTGGCCAGCCAGGCCACCAGCGCAGCGACTTCCTCCGGCGTGCCGAGCCGGCCGAGCGCGTGCTTGCTCTCCAGCGCCTGCTTCACCTTCGGGTCCATCTTGTCCAGCAGCGGCGTGGCAATGAAGCCGGGGCCCACCGCATTGATGCGGATCTTGTCCGCGGCGTGCTCCCAGGCGGCCGTCTGGGTCAAGCCGACCACGCCATGCTTGGCCGCGACATAGGCCGCGGAGTTGTTGAAACCGACCTGGCCGAGGATGGAGGCCATGTTGATGATGCTGCCGCCTTTGCCCGCGCTGCGCATCGCCTGGATCTGCGCCCGCTGGCACAGGAACACGCTGTTGAGATTGACGTCGATGACGTTCTTCCAGCCCTCCACCGGGTAGTCGCCGCTGGCCGCCGACGGCCCGCCGATGCCCGCGTTGTTCACCGCGATGTCCAGGCCGCCAAGCTCCTGCACCGTCCGCTTCACCGCAGCCTCCACCGCCTGCTCGTCGGTGACGTTCAAGGCGATGCCGATCGACTTCACCCCTTTGCTGCGCAGCGCCTCGGCGGTCTTCTCCACGGCGTCGGCCTTGAGATCCCACACCGCTACCGCCGCACCGGAATCGGCCAGCAGCTCAGCCACGGCCAGGCCGATGCCGGAGACGCCACCGGTGACGATGGCGACCTTTCCCTTGAGTTGATAATCAATCATCGCGTTGTTCCTCGGGTTGGAATAAGGCTGCGGGCAGTACCTGCCCATGCCTCGACCATACGCCGCGAAAACGTTACAGAACGTGCACAGCAGGCTCCGCAACAATCCTTCCCATCGCTGCAACGCACCTGGGCCTATGCTCGGGGTCGTACGCCCACATCCCTTCTTTCATCCGCCGATGGCGGTCACCCTCCCCCAAGGTAAACCCATGACAGACTCCAGTGACGGCCAGTTGTTCTCCCCCACCCGTCTGGGAGCCATCGACGTCGCCAACCGCGTCGCGATGGCACCGCTGACCCGCAACCGCGCAATCCACGATCGCATCCCCAATCCGCTCGCCATCCAGTACTACGAGCAGCGCGCCAGCGCCGGCCTGATCATCGCCGAGGCCACCCAGATCAGCCCGATGGGCCAGGGCTATCTCGACACGCCCGGCATCTACAGCCAGGCCCAGATCGACGCCTGGAAGAAGGTCACCGATGCGGTGCATGCACGCGGCGGCAAGATCGTGCTGCAGCTGTGGCATGTCGGCCGCATCTCACACATCAGCCTGCTGCCCGAGGGCGAGGTCCCGGTAGCACCGAGCGCCTTGCGTGCCAACACCAAAACGTTCACGGCCAAGGGCTTTGAAGAGGTCTCCGAACCACGCGCCCTGCGCCTGGACGAAATTCCCGGCCTGATCCAGGACTTCCGCCAGGCCGCGCGCAACGCGATCACCGCCGGTTTTGACGGCGTGGAAGTGCATGCCGCCAACGGTTACCTGATCGACCAGTTCCTGCGCGATGGCAGCAACCAGCGCACCGACGAATACGGTGGCAGCATCGAAAACCGCACCCGCCTGCTCGATGAAGTGGTCCGCGCGATCGCCTCGGAAATTGGCGCCGAACGCACCGGTGTGCGCCTGTCGCCGGTGACGCCTGCCAACGACGCGGAGGATTCCAACCCGCAGCCGTTGTTCGAACGCGCCGTGGAGCGCCTGGATGCCATCGGCCCGCTCGCCTTCATCCATGTGATCGAAGGGGCGACCGGTGGCCCGCGCGACAACATCGCCTTCGACTACGCCGCCCTGCGCGCCAAATTCAAGGGCGCCTGGATCGCCAACAACGGCTATGACCAGGCACGCGCGGAAGCGGCCGTGGCGTCGGGCTATGCCGACATGATCGCGTTCGGCCGCCCCTTCATCGCCAACCCGGATCTGGTCGAGCGCTTCCGTCTCGGCGTAGCGCTGTCCGACCTGGACCAGGACACGCTGTACGGCGGCGGTGCGCACGGCTACACCGACTACCCCAGCGTTTCAGGCTGATCCGCGCGCGGCTACCGCTCGCGCATCGCATCGGTCACATCACCCCCGGCAAGCACCGGCAACAGCGCCCGGGGCAGCTTGCAGGGGCGCGTGGGCACACTGTCCACGCGCCACCCGCGCCCGAGCAGGACGCCCTTCCCCTTCGAGGGCGGGCCATTGCCGGGTGCCGGACAGCTGATGTCACTGAGCAGCACCTGTCCGTCGCGATCCAGCCATTGCTGGACGAAGTACTCGCCATCGGCAAAACGCATCGTGCCGAGATTCACCTGTGTCAGCGCCTGGCTTTCCACGTCCCCTTGCCAGGTGGACTGCAGTTCCACACCACTGAACAGCAGGCGTCGTCGCTGCAGCACCTGATGGTTGGCATCCAGCAGGACCAGTTCCTCATCGCCCCCGTCCAGATAGCGGCGCGTCCAGGTGCGGTCCGTGCCCCAGGGAAGGATATCGAAGCTCTCCGGCGGCGCCGGTTCGCTGCCATCGGCCAGCATCATCCCCAGTTTTCCGTCCCGGCGGAATACCACCCGGCCACCGTCCATGCGCACCACACCTTCGAAGGGACGACCCACGATGCGGCCACGCTCGAGGTTGTACAGGTGGTTGACGCCGGCGGCCTGCTCCCGGAGCAACAGCAACGGCGGGGTGACGTGGTGGTCGTCGATGGCCATGTCGGCAGGCACCGTGTAGGCCGTGCGTCCATCCCACCACAGCCGTGGTGAGGATTCGCCGCCGAACCTTCCCAGCAATCCGGTGCCGACGGCGTCGAACCGGGTTACGTCTGAAGGCGCGAACACGACCTCGCCTTCGCAGTCCAGCACCGCTGCGGTCTCGGTCTCGGTGGGATGGCGCACGCGCCACGGCGGTGCCTGCCGTTGTTCGGCATCGGGCTCGTCGAGCACCGCTGCCAGCGCGGCCGGGGCGGCGGTGGGCGGGTTGGCGTCCTCCTTGTCCAGCACCTGCCAGCGGCCACCGCAGTAGTCCAGGCGGACGGTGCCGCGCTGTGCGGCAAACTGTCCGTCGGCCATCAGCCAGCCGGGCTCGGGCGTGTCGTCGGCACTGCCGGTAGCGTGCCGATAGACCTGCTCGGGCCAGTCGCGCCGGCCTGCGGTACCGCCATAGTGTCGGTAGCGGGGATACAGGCCATCCTGCCGATATCGGGCGATGTCCGTCGCCCGGCCCTGTGCATCCACCCGCCGCCACAGCTCGCCCTGACGCAGCCACCAGCCACCATCGCGGACCGGCAACAGCGCATCGATGTCATTGGAAAACACCGTCGTACCGTCTTCATCCCGCACGTCGCAGTGCTCAGGTACCTGGACACTGCACGCAACATAGACATGGCGGCCGGCGAAGGGCCCGGCCACCCACTGGACCTGTCGCTCATCCAGTTCCATGACTGCGCGCCGGTGCAGGTCATGGAAGCGCAGCGGACCACTACGGGCGTTCCACAGCACGCGATCGGGTACCGCCAACGGCACCCACTCGCCATCCTTCAGCGCCGGAAGACGGACCTGCCCCAGCGCATCCACTACGCCCCAACCGCCGGTGGGCTCTCCGTCCGGCTTGATGAACGCCTTCCACAACGGATCACCGGGTGCGGCCTGCGGTAGCACGAACCGTTCCTGGTACTCGGTGTAACCACGGTCCTCGCGCAGCAGGCGTCCTGCATCGTCATACCACTGTTGCGGCGTGGCCGGGCCCTGCGCACGCATCCAACGGTCAGCGGACAGGCGCTGCATGCGCGCGCCATTGGGCGGCACCAGCAGGCGGCCCTCGATGGACACCAACGCCTCGGCGCCGAAACTGTTGCCCAGCACGGTGAACGACTGCGCGGGCGCGCCGCCTGCCAGCGACATCAGCGCGCCTACCACGAACATCCTTTTCATCGGTCACATCAGGGAAAGCGGAGCTGCACGCTAGCGCCTGTGCCTTGACGATGCAATGCACCCAGCACTCCCCACGCGCGCGGCATTCCATGGCCGCGGCGTGGCACCGGGAACGCGCGTGCGCTCAGTACACCGGCAATGAAATGAAACTGGCCTGCTGCGGCGCGTGCCAGATCTGCTGCGTCGCCTTCTGGTAATCGCCCGGCTTGGCCAGGTAGATGTTCGGCACGAACGTCTGCGGATTGCGGTCATACAGCGGGAACAGGCTGGACTGCACCTGCACCATGACCCGATGACCCGGCTGGAACACATGGTTCGCGGTCGGCAGACCGAACTTATAGTCCAGCACCTGATTGCTCGCGATCGCCTTCGGATCACTGAAGCTCTCGCGGTACCGGCCACGGAAGATTGCCATCGAGACCGACAGCTCGTAGCCGCCCATCTCCGGCGTCGACGGCGTCTGGTCGGGATACACATCGATCAGCTTCACCACCCAATCGCTGTCGCTGCCGCTTGTGGCCGCCTGCAGATTGACCTGCGGCGCACCACCAATCCGCAGCGGTTCGGTCAGCGGTTCGCTGACGAAGGTGAGCACGTCCGGGCGGCCATCCACGAAGCGCTGATCCTTGACCAGCCAGCTGGTCCACATATCGCGGTCGGCGAACCGCACCGGACGCGGTACGAACGGCACCGGCTTGGCCGGATCGGATACATACGCCTCGAACGTCGCCTCACCGGCCTGCGGTGCCTCGAAGGACAGCTTGCCGCCCGCGCGCAGGTACAGCGGCCTGGACTGCGCCGCGCTGCGCGGCCACTGCTGCAGCTTGTCCCAGTGGTTTTCGCCGGTGTTGTAGATCAGCACCGGCGGTGTCTGCGCCTTGGGCGCCCCATCGACCAGGTACTGATCGAAGAACGGCTTGAGCACATCACGGCGGAACTGCAGCGCGGTGTCGCCGTCGAACTTCAAGGCGCCCAGGCTGCTGCCGTCATAGTTGACCTGGCTGTGCCGCCACGGCCCCATCACCAGATAGTTCAACGTATTGCCGGTGTCGCGCGGTTCCATCGCCGCATAGCTGTGCACCGCACCCCACATGTCTTCCTGGTCCCACAGGCCCTGCAGCCACATCGTGGGCACTTTCAGCTCGGTCTTGGCCATGCGCGCGTCCAGCGCCTGCTCCTGCCAGAACGCGTCGTAGCTGGGGTGTTCGATCAGCTTGTGCCACCACGGCAACTGATCCAGGCCATTGGCCTTGGCGTAGTCCCCGGCCGAACCGGCGCGCAGGAAGGTCGTGTAATCGTCGTAGCCCACGCTGGGAATGGACGGCCCCTTGCCGCGCTTGGCCAGCTGACCGGTGAAATAGCCGAAATTGACCTGCCGGAACGCACCGTAGTTGAGCCAGTCATCGCCCATCCAGCCATCGATCATCGGGCTCTGCGGCGCGGCTACCTTCAACGCCGGGTGCGGGTTGGTCAGCGCCATCACCACGGTGAAGCCTTCGTACGACGAGCCCAGCATGCCGACCTTGCCGTTGCTCTCGGGCACGTGCTTGACCAGCCAATCGATGGTGTCCCACGCGTCGGTCGCGTGGTCCACCTTGGTGGTGTTGAGCGGCCCGCGCAGCGGCCGGGTCATCACGTAATCGCCCTCGGAACCGTACTTGCCGCGGATGTCCTGGAACACCCGGATGTAACCGCCATCAACGAACACCTCATCCCCCTGCGGCAGGATGTCGCGCATGTTGGGCGAATCCATGCGCTTGGCGCGGTTGGCGGCATCGTAGGGCGTACGGGTCAGCAGGATCGGCGCGTTCCTGGCGCCCTTGGGCACCACGATCACCGTGTAAAGTTTCGTGCCGTCACGCATCGGCACCATCACCACGCGCTTGTCGTAGTTGTCCTGTGCGGTGGGCGTCACGAACCCCTTGGCCGGAATATCCGGGGTCATCGGCGAGGTCTGCGCCGACACACTGACGGCAACCATCAGACTCAACAGCGCAACTGGCAATACACGCACACGCATGGGCTCTCTCCCGGCAGTGATGGCAACCTCCGCAGCCTAGCGCTGCGCGGCCTGCACCGGTAGATGCCGATCGGCGTGGCAACCGGCCCGTGCGCGTATTCAGCTGCAAATCACCACTTCCTGCAAAGCCGTGCCGGGATAGGTGTCGTACTCAGCTCTTGCATGCCCGCCCCTGCTACCCAGAATGCCGACAGGGGATCGGGGCTTGGGTCGCCACCACTACAGGAAATCAATGAAGAACCACTACACATTCCAGGCACTGGTTCGATCCGAGTTGCTTTCGAGGGAGGATGAGCAGCGCATATTCTTCCTGATGCGCAACGCGGTCGCCTTGATCGACGAGTGGCTGCCCATCAATGACCTCGATGCGTTGGCGAGCGTCCTGCGGGCCGAGAGATGCTACGTCGCCCACAATGTC
The DNA here is from genome assembly GCF_057333975.1 of Stenotrophomonas sp. AGC87. Classification (NCBI taxonomy): domain Bacteria; kingdom Pseudomonadati; phylum Pseudomonadota; class Gammaproteobacteria; order Lysobacterales; family Lysobacteraceae; genus Stenotrophomonas; species Stenotrophomonas sp. AGC87. Next base: position 70,702 of record NZ_JBHFHW010000004.1, on the reverse strand, counting down.
ATCACGAGGAAGGGTCGGGCCGTGATGTTCAGCGGCCGCACCTGCCTCTCGACCACGGCCGACGTCCTCGCGTTTCTGGATGACGCCGCCCAGGCAGGCGATGTTCGGCCCATGCTGGTCAGCCCGTACTTCACTGGACAGCCCGATCGGGTTGTCATGATCGATGAGGACCAGATCTGCCTCTACGCCGTGCGCTGATATCCAACTGGCGTCACGGCGAAGGCGTTTCCTGCAACGCCAACCACCGCCAGCGCCCTTCCTCCTGGCGCAGCACCGCCAGCGATTCCCGCCAACTGGCCACGCCATGACCGGAGCGCTGGCTTTCGCGGTAGCGCAACACCGCCAGTGGACCCGGAATGGGTATCGCTTGGATATCCTCGACAATGATCACCAAGCCCGGCCGAGCACCGTGGGCAGCGGCGAACAATGCCCGGACCGCGTCTCGATCCAACCGACGACCAGCGATCCCGACCATGCTGAAGTCCTCGCTGAAACGGGCCAGCAGTGTGTCCAGCGCAGCCACCGGCGAGCGCCCGGTGAACCAGTCTTCGATCAGCACATGCAGGTCATGGATCTCGTTGAAGGCAAGCGTGTCATTCATGGGGAGGCTCTCAAGGCAAGGGAAGACGCCGGCAGGCGCCATAGCAGATGCATCGGCAGCACGCTCATGCCCGCCGCGAGCATCAGGGTGAGCGGGAACGCGTGCGCTGGCAGCACGGACGACAGCACTGCCAGCACACAGGCCAGCAGCGCGGCGGCCAGACAGAAGCTGAGTTGGCGGTTGAGATTCCACAGCGCACTGCCCGGCAGCAGCTCTGCGTCCGCCAGCCTCTGGAACGCGAGCGTCTGCGCGCTGCTGCTGCACAGGCTGCCGCCCAGCCCCATCAGCGCGAAGGCCAGCACCGGCAACCACGGCTGACTGGCCTGTATGCCGATCAACAACGCGATGCCGACCGCTTGGCACCCCATGCCGGCAGTCAACAGCGGGCGCGCCCCGATGCGTGGCAGCCAGTGCCGTGTGGTGGCGATGGCGCAGGCCGAGGCGATCGCCCACGGCAGCATGAAGCCACCGATGGCCGCGGCGCCGTAGCCCTGGCGATGCAGCAGCAGCGTGGCCACCAGCTGGGTGCCGATGAACGTACCGGGCACCAGCAGATAGATCAGCATCGCCAGCCGCAGCGAGGCATGCCGCAGCAGCGACCACTGCAGGACCGGATGATCCGTAAGGCGCGCACTGCGGGCATACAACGCCAGCACCAGGGTGGCGACCACGAGCAGGCCCGCGCCGAGCATCCGCTGCCCCGGCTCTGCCAGCAGGCTCAGCGCGACCAGCAACACGCTCAGGCCCAGTGAGCCAAGCAACAGCCCACGATGGTCCAGCGCAGGTACGGCCGCCGGCGCACCGGGGCGCACCCACACGGCCGCCAGCGCGAAGGCCACCATGGCCAGCGGCACACTGACCAGCAGCACGCCACGCCACGAGCCCCACTCCACCAGCAGGCCGCCCAGCGTCGGCGACAGCGCCGGCACCAACAACGCCACCGCCATGATGCGGGCGGTCAGGCGCGCGCGGTCAGCCGGCGGGCATTCGCGGTAGGCCATCGCCTGCCCCACCGGAATCAACAGTCCACCGCCCAGCCCCTGCAGCAGGCGCCACGCGATCAGCCACTCGATGCTCGGCGCGGTGCCTGCCAGCACAGCGCCCACGGTAAACAGGGCCAGCGAGAGGCACAGCACCCTACGCTCGCCAAGGCGCGCGGCCAGCCAGCTGCCCAGTGGAATGACCAGGGTCAGGCCGAGCATGTAGGCGTTGCCGATCCACGCCAGCTGCGGCACGGAGGCCTGCAGGTCGGCGGCGATGGCAGGATACGCGACGGTACCGATGAACATGTTCACCAGGTCCAGCGAGAATCCCAGCAGGTACAGCGTTTCCACCCTGGCCCGGTAGGTCATGCGGCGCTCCGATTGCGAGGCGGCAGCATGCGCGTTGGCGGCGGCTGGATATACGGGCAACCGGATGCAAGACTGTCAAACCATTTTTGACAGTCAGCGCACCGCCATGGTCAGCCTGGACCGCTTCGAGACCTTCAAGGCGATTGTCGACGCCGGCAGCCTGACCGCGGCCGCGCAGCGCCTCGGCCAGAGCCGCGCCGTAGTGAGTTTCAACCTCAAGCGGCTGGAGCAGGAACTCGGCGTGACGCTGCTGGTGCGCAATACCCGCAGCCTGGCGCTGACCGAGGCTGGCGAACGCTTTTACCAGCACTGCACTGCCCTGTTGGCGACTGCCGAGCTGGCGATCGAGGAGGCACGCAGCGAACAGCTGCAGCTGCGTGGCACGCTGCGGCTGACCACCACGCCGGAATATGCGATCGCGCGGGTCGTGCCGGTGCTGGAATCCTTCCGCGCCCTGCATCCCGAGTTGCGCCTGCACCTGTCCACCTCACCGGCGCCGGCGGACCTGATTCCCGAGCGGTTCGATCTGGCGATCCGCTTGGGGCGCCTGCAGGACTCGCAGCTGCGCGCGACCCTGCTCGACGAACACGCGCTGTACGCGGTCGCCGCACCGTCGTTGTTGTCCACGCTGCCCGATGATGCCGCGCGCGATGACCCGGACTGGGTCCGCACGCTGCCACGATTGGGGTATCCGCGCCTGGCGGATCTACCGTTGGTGGCGCCCGATGGCAGCGACCAGATGTTTGCCTGCAACCCCGCCCATGCGGTGGTTACGGTCGATAACGCCTCCACCCTGCGCGCCTTCGCGCTGGCCGGGGCCGGCGCGACCGTGTTGCCGCAGTGGTTGATCGATGACGATCTGGCGCAGGGCCGGCTGCTGCCGATCCTGCGCCGTCATCGTTTCCCGCGCCAGGGCGTGTATGCGGTGTTTCCCAACACTGCACAGCCCTCGCGCCGGGTCCGGCTGCTGCTGGCGCACCTGCGCGAGCACCTGCCGGGGTGACCGGAGGCACGACCCACGGTCGTGCCCTGCCCGTCAGCTCAGCGGACCACCTGCTCGGCCAGCTCCAGCGGCACGCGCTGCACCGGTGCATTGGCCGCGCGCGAGAGCTGCACTTCGTACTGCCCACCGGCGATCTTCCACTGCTTGGCAGCGGTATCAAAGCTGGCCAGCGTCTTCGGCTCGGCTTCGATGCGGATCCGGCGGCTTTCGCCCGGCTGCAGCGTCACCTTCTGGAAGCCGATCAGGCGGATCGGCGTGGTGCTGCCCTGCGGCAGCTGCAGGTACAGCTGCGGCACATCCGCACCGGCGACCTTGCCGGTGTTGCGCACGTCCACGCTGGCGACCACACGCTGGCCTTCCACCACCACCTGCAGGTTGTCGTAGCCGAAGCTGGTGTAGGACAGGCCATGGCCGAACGCGTACTGCGGGGTCAGGCCCTTGGCGGCGAACCACTTGTAGCCGACGTTGGCACCTTCGATGTCGTAGTCGATGGTGTCATCCGGCTTGTTCTTCGGATTGAAGCCCAGGCCGTTGACGTGCGGGCGCGGCAGCTGGCTGACATCGGTCGGCCAGGTCACCGGCAGGCGACCGGATGGATTGACCTTGCCGGTCAGCAGCGCGGCGATGCCTTCACCGCCCCGGATGCCCGGGTACCAGGCCTGCAGGATGGCCGGCACCTGCTGCAGCCACGGCAGCTCGACCGGGCCATTGGTTTCCAGCACCACCACGGTCTTCGGGTTGGCCTTGGCCACCCCGGCGATCAGCTTGTCCTGGTTGTCCGGCAGCTGCATGTGCGGCAGATCGACCGATTCGGCCGACCACTGCGTGGCGAACACGATGGCCACATCGGCGGCAGCGGCAGCGCGCACGGCGGCAGCCACATCGCGGCCATCCACGTAATCGATGCGGGCATCCGGACGCTCGGCGCGCAGCGCTTCCAGCGGCGAGGACGGGTGGAAGATCACCGGGCCCGGCCAGGTGGTCGGCATCACGCCCGGCACCGCATTGGTGCCCCGCGCGGTCCAGCCCACCATCGACGAACCGCCGCCACCGATCACGCCCTTGTCGGCATGGCCACCGATGATCACGATGCGCTGCACGTCCTTGCCCAGCGGCAGCAGGTCATCGGCGTTGCGCAGCAGCACGCTGCCTTCTTCAACGGTGCGCTGCGCGGCGTGGAAGCCGGCCTCATCATCGATCGGCTCATGCACCGGCGGCAGATCGAAGTTACCGTGCGCGAACATGGTGCGCAGGATGCGGCCGACCATGTCGTCCAGGCGCGCCTGCGGCACCACGCCACCGGCCACGGCCAAGCGCAGCGGTTCGTCGAAATAGACCGCCTTGTCGAACACTTCACCGGCCGACTGCTGGTCCAGACCGGCCAGCGCCGCCTTGGAGCCACTGTGCACGCCACCCCAATCGGACATCACGAAACCGGGGAACTTCCATTCCTGCTTGAGCACCTCGTTCATGAGGTAATCGTGTTCGCAGCCGTAGGTACCGTTGATGCGGTTGTACGAGCACATCGCCGAACCGGGCTTGCCGATGTCCATGGCGATCTCGAAGGCCAGCAGGTCCGATTCGCGCATCGCCTGCTCGCCGATCTCGGCACTGTGGAAATTGCGCGAGGTCTCCATGTCGTTGAGCGCGAAGTGCTTCATCGTGGAGATGACGTGCTGGCTCTGCACGCCGCGGATCGACTCACCGACCAGCACACCGGCCAGCAGGGGATCTTCACCGGCATATTCGAAGTTGCGGCCATTGCGCGGATCGCGCTGCAGGTTGACGCTGCCGGCCAGCAGGATGTTGAAGCGCTGCTGCCAGGCTTCGCGGCCCATGGTGGCACCGCCAGCGAAGGCGATATCCGGGTTCCAGCTGGAGGCCGTGGACGGGCCGGACGGCATCGCGGTGGCATGGTCACCCTTGCGCAGGCCGCCCGGATTGGTCACGCCGACACCGGCATCGGCCGACTGCTGCGCCGGAATGCCCAGGCGCGGCACGCCCGGCACGAAACCGGCCGAACCCACCGCACCTTCCGGCAGCGGACCGCCGTCTTTGCCCAGCCCGAAGTAGCTGTGCAGCATCTGGAACTTCTCATCCACGGTCATCTGCGCGACCAGCGCCTTGGCACGGGCATCGGCGTTCAGGCCGGTGTCCATCCACGGCGTGTCGCCACCGACCGGCGCGGCATAGCCCAGCGTCAGCAGCGTGGCCGCGGTGGTGCCCTTCCTGCCGTCATGGGTGCGCAGCTTGATCGCAGCCGAGCTGGCCGACTGGAAGCCATCGCTGAAGTAGCTTTCATTGGCTTCCAGCGCGACGCGCGACGGATCGAAGCCTGCGGTGGTGGCCGCATCGGCACTGACCGCGCCCAGCAGCACGGCCGGCGCGCCCAGACGCGAACCGGTGACCAGCGGCGGCAGTGCAGCCGCATCGGCGGCGCTGGTGTACAGCGCGACCACGTGGCGGCCATCGTTGAGGCGCAGGTAATTCAGCGACGGCTGCTCGGTGCCCGATTCGGCCTCGATCGGCAGGCGGGTGAGCACGGCGCTGCCGGTCTGCTGCGCGGCGGCCGGATCGGCGGTCACGAAACGATAGTGATAACCCAGCGCATCGGCCAGGCCCTGCAGCGGATCCACGCGGTCGGCGCGGCGTTCCACGTTGCGCACGGTCACTGCATCGACCTGCAGCTGCTCCAGCTGCGCGGCGACCACGGCGGCGTCCAGATCACCCGGGGTCTGTTCCAGGGTCAGCACGGTGAACGCGTCGGTGGCGGCGGCCGGGGCAGCAGCCCAGGCGGAAGCGCTCAGCGAGAGCGCGATGGCGGCCGTCAGGGCCAGGGGCTTTGAAATCGTTTTCATGAGCGGACGAAACACCTTTGCTTGCGCAATAAATCCAGGGAGTCTTGCCGCAGAAGGGTGCAGCGCCATGTCGGCGGGAACCGCGCGCGGGCGCGCGGAACCGTTTACAACGCAAGGCGATGACGGCTACGTCCAGGCCCCTCCGCCCGTCGTGACAGCCGCACCACCCGGGAGCCCGTGACCGGCGCCCCACCCCGGAAGAGTGGGCGAGCGTGTTCATGCCTGTCAACAGGATGCTTACATTTGAGACACCGCAACCCGCGCGACATCAGGGCGACAGCGGCTTCATCACCCGGGTGTCGGCGCCCTCAACCACCTGCCCACGCTGGTCGCGCGGCTGCATCGGCGCCAAGGGCTGCCCATCGCTGTCGGCTTGCAGCACCGAGCGTGGCTCGCCGGGTGCGAACAGGAAGGCCTCGCCCCATTGGCGCAGCGCCACCACCAGCGGGAACAGCGCGCGACCGCGCTCGGTGAGCACATATTCCTGATAGCTGCGGCCTTCGCCCAGCGGCTGCTGCGCCATTACGTCCGCCTCCAGCAAGGCATGCAGGCGCTGGCTGAGCATGCTGCGCGACATCCCCAGGCGTCGCTGGAAATCGCTGAAACGGCGCGCCCCATCGAAGGCCTCGCGCACGATCAGCAGCGACCAGCGGTCGCCGACCAGACCCAGCGCGCGCCCCACCGGGCAAGGGGTAGTGGCATCGGTTGTCATGAACGGACTCCTTTGTAAGTTTCATTTTAGAACCAGATACCCCAGAATCAACTGGTTCTAATTTGAGACTTAATCATGCCACTCCATGCCCCCGCTTCGCGGGCGTCCACGTCCCGGCTCCCCTCCTCCCTGCTGATGCTGTTCGCCTGCGCTGCCGGCCTGAGCGTGGCCAATGTCTATTACGCCCAGCCTTTGCTGGACGCCCTGGCCGCCGATCTCCAGATCAGCACGTCCCGCATCGGCGCGGTGATCGCCGCCACCCAGCTGGGTTCGGTGGCGGCGCTGCTGTGGGTGGTGCCACTGGGTGACCGCGTGGACCGCCGCCGCCTGATGGCGATCCAGACCGGTGGCCTGGTGCTGGCCCTGCTGGCCGTCGCGCTGGCCGCGCAGGCCTGGAGTCTGCTGCTGGGCATGCTGGCGGTGGGCCTGCTCGGCACCGCGATGACCCAGGGGCTGATCGCCTATGCCGCCGCCGCTGCAGGCGGGCACGAGCGCGGCCGCGTGGTCGGCGCCGCACAGGCGGGCGTGGTGGTCGGGTTGTTGTTGGCACGCGTCGTGGCCGGCGCAGTCGCCGATCTGGGCGGATGGCGGGCGGTGTACCTGCTCTCGGCGGCGCTGATGGTGGTGACGGGCGCGCTGCTGTGGGCGCGTCTGCCACGGCTGCCAGTCTCGACGCCACCCACCGCACGCACCGGGTTGATCGCCTTGCTGCGGCAACAGCCCGTGCTGCGCCAGCGCGGCGTGCTGGGCCTGCTGCTGTTCACCGTGTTCGGCCTGTTCTGGAGCAGCATGAGCCTGCCGCTGGGCGCACCGCCGTATGCGCTCAGCCACACCGGCATCGGCGCCTTCGCGCTGGTCGGCCTGCTCGGTGCGTTGGCGGCGGCACGCAGCGGGCACTGGAGTGACCGTGGCCATGCCGGGCGGGTCACCACCGGCGCCCTGGGGCTGATGCTGTTGAGCTGGCTGCCGATCGCCGCGATGCCCCACCACCTGGGCTGGCTGGTGCTCGGCGTGCTGCTGCTGGATCTGGCAGTGCAGGCGCTGCACGTGACCAACCAGAGCCGGATTCTGGCCGCAGCCCCGCACGCGCAGGCACAGGTGATCGCCACTTACATGCTGTTCTACGCGGCCGGCAGCGGGCTGGGGGCGCTGGCCGGCAGTGCGTTGTATGCCGCGTTCGGCTGGCCCGGGGTCTGCATGGCCGGTGCCGGTGTGTCGCTGCTGGCGTTGCTGGCCTGGTGGGCGATGCCGGGTTATCACACCATCACCGGTGGTCATGAGCCCTGCCCGGTTCCCGGCCGATCGCGGCTCGATAATGAGCGCTCACGTCCCGGAGCCGCCGCATGCCCCCACACCGCCACTTCGATCAACTCTGGCGCGACCGCAACGACACCTCCCGGCAACGCAGCCCCCGGGTGCTGATCCGGGTGTTCGTCGGCCCGGGCGAACTGGAAACACGGGTGGCGTTCTACGAGCAGTTGCAGGGCGTGGTCGCCGATGCGGGCTTTCCGTTCCCCGAGGCCGGCCTGCGGCTGGCCATGGTCGGGGCGTTCCTGCTGATCGAAGGCGCGCCGGACAAGCTGGCCCCGTTCACCTCCACCACCGGCACGCTGCTGGTGGATGACGTGCAGCCCTATTACGACCGGCTGGTGGCGGCCGGGGCGCAGATCATCTTTCCACTGCAGGTCGTACCCACCGGCGCGGCCTTCAACGCCGTGCATCCGGACGGCACCGTGGTCGAGTACGTACACCACCGGCCCGATCCGCAGGGGCGCTGAGTAGCAACTGTGTTGCTGGAGGAGCTTCAGTCCCCCAGCGGACGGGCACGGTAGTGGGGG
>NZ_JBHFHW010000004.1:0-62262 GCF_057333975.1 Stenotrophomonas sp. AGC87 | reverse complement strand
CCGCCCCCCCCCCGGCAGCCGTTGGAGATCCACGCCATGCGTGGATGCCCTCCATCACGCGCGTGGCCATCCCATCTGGCGCGCTGCCATTCCGCTCTCCTGAAGCATTCATCACCCTCAACCGGTTCGGAATCCAGCCGCCGAATTCGTTAGCATTTTTACTAATTGCAGGTAGGATTGTCGGTCTCAGCCTTTGACACGCGTGCTGCCGATACTCGCCGCCATGCCCTTGTTTCCTGCCCGTTTCCGCCTGCTCCAGCCCTGCCGGGAGGCCCGCTGATGGGCGCCGTGCTGGCCCTGGACCGGCTGCTGGAAACCCGCCGGGTCTGGCGGGGGCAGCCGCGTGCGGCCTTCCCGGAGGTGGCCCCGCACCCGACCGGCCACCCGGCGCTGGATGCCCGCCTGCCGGGCGGCGGCTGGCCGCCCTCGGCGCTGTCGGAGGTGCTGCTGGCCTCGCCCGGGGTCGGTGAGCTGGCCCTGGTCTGGCCGACGCTGGCGCGGCTGAGCCAGCAACAGCAGATCGTGGTGCTGATCGCCCCGCCGCACCTGCCGCATGCCCCAGCCTGGGCCCGCGCCGGGCTGGCACTGAACCAGGTGCAGGTGGTCCAGGCCAGCCCGCGCGATGCGTTGTGGGCCGCCGAGCAATGCCTGCGCTCGGCCGCGTGCGCGGCGGTGCTGTGCTGGCCGCAGCAGGCCGATGACCGGGCGCTGCGCCGGCTGCAGGTGGCGGCCGAAACCGGCCAGTGCCTGGGCTTTTCCTTCCGCGATGCCCGGCACGCGCGCAATCCCTCCCCGGCCGCGCTGCGCCTGCAGCTCGACGATGGCCAGGTGCGTGTCCTCAAATGCCGTGGCGGGCTGGCACCGGCCCAGCCGTTGCCGCTGGCCGTGGCCCATTGAGCGGCCGCCGTGGACTGGGCCTGCCTGCTGCTGCCGCACCTGGCGCTGGATGCCGCGCTGCGCCAGCAACCGGACCCGGCCGCGCCGCTGGTGCTGGTCACCGGCCCGGCGCAGCGGCGCGTGCTGCATGCGGTCAGTCCCTCGGCCCGGCAGCTCGGGCTGCGCCGCGGCATGCTGCTCTCGGCCGCGCAGGTGCTCACCCGCGACATGCTCACCGTGGAGTACGACCCGCGCGCCGAACAGGCCACCCGCCAGTTGCTGGCCAGTTGGCTGTATGGCATCAGCTCGCAGGTCAGCCTGGATTTCCCGCACGCGTTGGCACTGGAGATCCGGGCCAGCCGCGCGCTGTTCGGTGATTGGCCCAAGGTCGAGCAGCGGCTCAGCCGTGGCCTGACCGAACTGGGTTTCCGGCATCGGCTGGTGGCCGCACCGAATCCGCATGCCGCCAGCGCGCTGGCCCGCGTGCATGGCCGGCTCGGCGTGGATGCACATCAGTTGGATGCCGCACTGGCCCAGGTGCCGATCGAACGCAGCGGGTTGCCGGCCGAGGCGGTCACAGTGCTGGCGCGCTCGGGGTTGCGCACGCTGGGCGCAGCGTTCGGCCTGCCGCGCGAGAGCCTGGCCCGGCGCTTTCCGCCGCAGGTGCTGGCGCATCTGGATGCGCTGCGCGGGATCAGCACGCCGCCGCTGCGCTATTTCCAGCCGCCGGACCGCTTCGATGCCCGCATCGAGTTCGAGTACGAGGTCGAGTCCACCCAAGCCATGCTGTTCCCGTTGCGGCGCCTGACTGCCGATCTGGCCGCATTCCTGTGCTCACGCGATGGCGGCGTGCTGCAGTTCGATCTGTGGTTCGAACACGAACACCACCCCGATACGCGCCTCTCGATCGGCCTGCTCGCGCCCGAGCGCGAACCGGCGATGCTGTTCGAGCTGGCTCGCAACCGCGTGGATCACCTGCAGTTGCCCGCCGGCAGCCGCGGCCTGCGCCTGCAGGCCGAGCAACTGCCGCCGTTCGTGCCGGCCGCGCGCGATCTGTTCGACCCGCGCCCGCAGCAGGCCATGCCGTGGGAGCAGCTGCGCGAGCGTCTTCGCGCCCGGCTCGGCGATGACGCCGTGCAGGGGCTGGGGCTGCGTGCCGACCATCGGCCCGAACGCGCGACCGGTGACGCCCAAGGCGCGCCCAAGCCCCCGCCCCCGGTGCTGCCGATGCGCCCGGGCTGGCTGCTGGCCCAGCCGCAGGCGCTGCAGGATGCGCATCTGCGCATTCTGTCCGGGCCGGAGCGGATCGAATCGGGCTGGTGGGATGCCGGCGACATCCGCCGCGACTATTACGTCATCGAAACGACGCAAGGCCAGCGCGGCTGGGCGTATACCGCCGCTGATGCACGCAGCGGACCGTTCATGCTGCACGGCTGGTTCGCATGAGCGCACCGCTGCCCGGATACGCCGAGCTGCATTGCCTGTCGGCCTTCAGTTTCCAGCGCGGTGCGTCCATCGCCGAGGAGTTGTTCGCGCGTGCCAAGGGCCAGGGCTATCACGCGCTGGCGATCACCGATGAGTGCTCGCTGGCCGGCATCGTGCGCGCCTGGCAGGCCGCGAAGAAGCACGCACTGCCCCTGATCACCGGGGCCGAATTCCAGCTGGAGGACGGCCCGAAACTGGTGCTGCTGTGCACCGACCAGGGCAGCTACGCCGCGCTGTGCCAGTTGATCACGACCTGCCGCCGGCGCGCGCCCAAGGGCGAGTACCGCTGCCTGCACAGCGACATGGAACAACTGCATGCGGGCCTGCTGTGCCTGTGGGCAGACCCTGCCCCGGGCATCGAGGATGCGCAGTGGCTGCAGGCCTGCTTTCCGCAGCGGCTGTGGCTGGCAGTCGAGTTGCACCGCGAGGCCGACGACCGCGCGCGCCTGCAGCGCCTGCGTCGTTTCGGCCGCGACCAGGGCATTCCACTGGTGGCCAGCGGCGATGTGCACATGCACGTGCGCCGCCGCCGCGCGCTGCAGGACACCCTCACCGCGATCGGCCACCACTGCACGCTCGGCGAAGCCGGCTGGCGCCTGTTCCCCAACGGGGAGCGCCACCTGCGTACCCGCCAGGCCCTGGCCACGCTGTACCCGCCCGAGCTGCTGGCCGAGACCCTGCGCATCGCCGAGCGCTGCCACTTCGATCTCAAGCAGCTGCAGTACACCTACCCGCGCGAGCTGGTGCCGGCCGGCCACGATCCGGCCAGCTGGCTGCGGGTGCTGGTGGAAGAAGGCATGCAATGGCGTTGGCCAGCGGGCGAGACGCCCCAGCAGCGCCACCAGATCGAACACGAACTGGCGCTGATCCACACCAAACAGTACGAGTCCTACTTCCTGACCGTGCACGACATCGTGCGCTTCGCGCGCCGCCAGCAGATCCTCTGCCAAGGCCGCGGCTCGGCCGCCAATTCCTCGGTGTGCTACGTGCTGGGCGTGACCGAGATCGACCCCAGCGAGATGGCGCTGCTGTTCGAGCGCTTCATCTCCGCCGAGCGCGACGAGCCGCCGGACATCGACATCGACTTCGAACACGAACGCCGCGAGGAAGTGCTGCAGTACGTGTTCAACCGCTACGGCCGCGAACGCGCCGCCTTGACTGCCGTGGCGATCAGCTACCGGGGCCGCAGCGCGGTGCGCGATGTGGCGCGGGTGCTGGGCCTGTCGCCGGACCAGGTCAACGAGCTGGCCGCCTGCCTGGACCGCTGGAGCAGCCACGAGCCGCTGCCCGAGGCATTGCGTGAGCGCGGCTTCGATCCAGAGACCCCGCTGATGCGGCGGGTGGTGGCGCTGACCGCCGAACTGGTGGACTTCCCGCGCCACCTGTCCCAGCACCCGGGCGGTTTCGTGATTTCCGAACACCCCCTGTCCACGATGGTGCCGGTGGAAAACGCGGCCATGGACAACCGCACCGTGATCCAGTGGGACAAGGACGATCTGGATGTCACCGGGCTGATGAAGGTGGACTGCCTGGCACTGGGCATGCTCACCGCCGTGCGCAAATGCCTGGCGATGCTGGAAGCGCATGGCGGACCGCCGATGACCATGGCGAAGATTCCCCAGGGCGATGAGCCCACCTACGACATGATCTGCCGCGCCGACACCCTGGGCGTGTTCCAGATCGAGTCGCGCGCGCAGATGGCGATGCTGCCGCGCATGCAGCCGCGCTGTTTCTACGATCTGGTGATCGAAGTGGCCATCGTGCGCCCCGGCCCGATCCAGGGCGACATGGTCCACCCATATCTGAATCGACGGAAGAAGCTCAAGGAAGAAGGCATCGAGGAGATCGACTATCCGCCCGAGCTGGAGAAGGTCTTCAAACGCACCCTCGGCGTGCCGTTGTTCCAGGAACAGGTGATGCAGCTGGCGGTCGCCGCCGCCGGCTTCAGCCCCGGGCAGGCCGACGCACTGCGCCGCTCGATGGCCGCGTGGAAGCGCCACGGCGGGCTGGAGCCGCACCGCGACAAGCTGCTCGCCGGCATGGCGGCCAACAATTACAGCCGCGAATACGGCGAGCGCCTGTTCGAGCAGATCAAAGGGTTCGGCAGTTATGGCTTCCCGGAAAGCCATGCGGCCAGCTTCGCGCTGATCACCTATGTCAGCTGCTGGCTCAAGTGCCATCACCCCTCCGCATTCGCCGCCAGCCTGATCAACAGCCAGCCGCTGGGGTTCTATACCCCGGACCAGATCCTGCAGGACGCGCGCCGCCATGGCGTGCCGGTGCTGCCGGTGGATGTGCGCTATAGCGACTGGGACTGCACGCTGGTATCGCCCACCTCGCCGGGCCGGCCATTCGGCATCCGTCTGGGCCTGCGCCTGGTCGATGGCTTCAGCGAGGCCGTCGCCACCGGCGTGGTGCAGGCACGCCACCGTTCGCCCTTCGAGAGCGTGGCCGACCTGAGCCAGCGCGCGCAGCTGGACCGTCGCCATCAGGGTTTGCTGGCCGATGCCGGTGCACTCAAGGGCTTGAGCGGCCATCGCCATCGTGCGCGCTGGGACGTCTCCGGCGTAGAAAAGCCGCTGCCGCTGTTCGAATCTGCCGGCGCCACTGCCGAAGCCGCCGTCCCGCTGCCGCTGCCCAGCGCCTTCGAGGACATGCAGGCCGACTACAACACCACCGGCACCACGCTGGGCAGGCATATGGTCTCCTTCATCCGCAGCCAGCTGCGCCAACGCCGCTGCCACCGCTCCGACGAACTGGCCGCCTTGCCGCACGGGCGCAGCGTGCGGTTTGCCGGGCTGGTGCGCATGCGCCAGCGCCCGCAGACCGCCAGCGGGGTCACCTTCCTCACCCTGGAAGACGAATGCGGCATGGTCAACGCCGTGGTCTGGCGCAAAATCGCCGACCGCCAGCATCGCGTGCTGGTTGAAGCGCAACTGATGCAGATCGATGGCCGGCTCGAACGCGTGGACGGTGTGCAGCACCTGATCGTCGGCCAGATGCACAACATCGACACCCTGATCGACGGCGTGCGCACCCACAGCCGGGATTTCCGCTGAGCCATCCCGTGACCAACATCACGCTCTGAATGTAATTCCAGACTTTTCCGACTGGTGTCGTGAATGGCCTATCCGGTATGGTCGCAGCCTTCCAAGGATCCGGAGAACCACATGTCGCGCGCGCTGACCGTCACCACGCTGGTCGTCTCCAGCCTCGCCCTGATCGTTTCCGGTTGGACCGCGCTGCGCCTGCACCAGAGCCAGTCCGATGAGCGTGTCATCACCGCCCGCGGCCTGGTGATCCGCGATGCCAGTGGCCAGGCGCGGGTGATTCTCGGCGCCCCCGTCCCCGATCCGCTCACCAAGGGCGTCACCCAGGGGCCGCGCGCGTCACCGCTGTCAGGCCTGATCCTGCTGGGCGCCGATGGCTCCGAGCGGGGCGGCTACGGCACCGCCGATGTCGGCGACGAGGCCATCCTCACCCTGGACGATGCCACCGGCACCACCGAGGTGTTCAAGGTCACCGCCAACCCGGATCGCGGCGCCACCCTGGTGGTCAAGCACCAGAACAGCACCGGCGCGATGCTGACCTCCTGGCAGGGCAAACCGGAACTGATCTTCCTCAACGACGACGAACAGACGCACTACGTCAGCCCGAACGCCGCCGCTGCGCCCTGAGCTCAAGCCGCCAACGCGTCGCGCAGATCCTTGGCGAAGCGCCTTGCATCGGTGGTGGTCAGCGTGGCCGTGGTGATCCGCAGCCCGTGCACCGGCGCATGGACCGAAAACACCTCGCCCCCGCGCACCTGCCAGCCGCGCTGGGCCAAGGCCATCACCAGCGGCTGGCTGTCGCGCGCCAGCGGCAGCCACAGGTTCAGACCGTCCATCTGCGCGCCCACCGCGATGCCTTCCTCCTGCAGCGCCTGCCGCAGCAGCTCCCGGCGCGCCACGTAATCGTCCCCGGCCCGCTTCATCCGCGCCGCCACCCGCGAAGACCCCAGCGCTGCGGCGGCCGCGTCCTGCAACAGATGGCTGACCCAACCGGTGCCCGGCGCCATCCGCAGGCGCAGCCGTGCCGCGGTGTCGGCATCACAGCCGATCAACGCCAGGCGCAGGTCCGGCCCCAATGACTTGGACAGCGAGCGCAGCAGCGCCCAGCGCCGGGTCGTTGGCGGAATCACGGCGTGATACGGCTGCCGGGACAACCATGCGAAATGGTCATCGACCAGCACCAGTACCTGCGGATAGCGTTCCAGCACCTGGCGCAGGGCCCGCGCACGGCGCCGGCTGAGGCTGGCACCGGTCGGGTTGTGCGCACGTGGCGTCAGCAGCACCGCCCGTGCGCCTGCGGCCAAGGCCTGTTCCAGCGCCTCGACCTGCATGCCTTCATCGTCGATCGCCACCGCCAGCGCTTCGTAACCGGCGGCCCGCAGCGTGTTGAGGCTGCCAAGGAAGCACGGGTTTTCCACCGCCACCGGATCCCCCGCCAGCAACCAGCACGCCAGCACCCGTTCGATCGCATCCACCGCGCCGTGCGCCAGTTCCAGCACATACCCGGTTGGGCAATCGCCGGCCAGTTGTTGATGCGCGAGAGTGGCCAACGCCGGATCGATGGTCGGTGCGCCATACAACCGGGGCGGCCGCGCCGGCAGCAGTGCGCGCAGATCCGGCAGGCAGCGCGGGTCCGGGTTGCCACTGGCCAGATCCTGCAGCGCCGAACCCGGCTGCGTGCCTTCCTGCGCACCCTGGCTGGGCCGCGCACTGACCACTGTGCCTCGCCGGCCCTGGGTGCGGGCCAGCCCTGCGGCATCCAGGCGCTTGTACGCGGACGCGACCGTGTTGCGGTTGATCCCCAGCGCGAGCGCAAGGTCGCGGACCGGCGGCAGCAGCTGCCCGGGTCCCAGCGCACCACTGAGCACCTGCTGGCGGATGCTCTCGAACACCGCACTGGCGGTCTGGCCGGTGATTTTCATTTTGTCCTATGCCAATATATCCATCGTCACGGGACAGTGTTGCACGTGCGCCGCCGCCGTGCAGCCGTCCCCGCTTCCGGAGCTCCCCATGCCCATCGCTGCCCCCACCTGGCCCCAGGCCACCACTGTCGACGAGATCCGCCACAACCTGGCGATGGTCCGCGAACGCATCGCCCGCGCCTGCGCACTGGCCGGCCGCGACCCGGCCAGCGTGCGCCTGCTGCCGGTCAGCAAGACCGTCGATGAAGCCCGCCTGCGCCTGGCGTGGGAGGCCGGCTGCCATGAGCTGGGCGAGAACAAGGTGCAGGAAGCCCAGCGCAAGGCCGCGGCGATGGCCGACCTGCCCGGCCTGCGCTGGTCGGTGATCGGCCACCTGCAGACCAACAAGGCACGTGACGTCGCACGCTTCGCCAGCGAGTTCCAGGCACTGGACAGCCTGCGCGTGGCACAGGCACTGGATCAGCGGCTGGAACTGGAGCAGCGCACGCTGGATGTGTTCGTGCAGGTCAACACGTCCGGCGAAGACAGCAAGTACGGCCTGGACCCGATCGAGGTCGCCGACTTCGTACAGCAATTGCCAGCGTTTCCGAATCTGCACGTGCGCGGGTTGATGACCCTGGCGGTGTTCTCCTCGGATCCGGAACAGGTGCGCCCGTGCTTTGCGCGCCTGCGCGAACTGCGCGACCGGCTGCGTCCCACCCTGCCGACGGGCATCAGCCTGGAGGAGCTCTCCATGGGCATGTCAGGTGATGTCGAGATCGCCATCGAAGAAGGCGCGACCGTGGTGCGCGTGGGCCAGGCCATCTTCGGCGCGCGTTCGACGCCGGACAGTGTCTACTGGCCGACCCCGACATGAGCGGCTATCGCCTGATCATCCATTGCCACGGCCAACGCTGGGGCCAGTTCGACAGCGAAGGCCCGCAGGCACATGAGCACCTCATCGCGCTGGCCGCCCGGCTGCCCGAAGCGGACGGCTTCGGCCTGCAATGGCAGCAGGTGGTCGGTGAGCAGCGGCTGCTGCACAGTGGCCCGGACGGACTGAAGGTGCTGAGCAGCGAGGCGGTCTATCGGGATATCCCTGCGCCATGAACGGGCGCACCCCGGGTTCACTTCAGAGCCCCCACCGCACGCCGATGCACCGGCCGACACCGGATGTGCCATGCTCGCCTCCGTTGCAACCCACCTGGAGAGCGTCGCCATGGCCAAAGGCCTGAACAAACAGAAAGAGCAGAAAAAGAAACCTGCCAAGACCGCCAAGGAAAAGAAGGCGGAAAAGAACGAAAAGAAGACCACCCGCGGTTTCGCCCCGGTCTGACCGACGGTCGCTCCGCTTACATCGCGGGCATCATGGGAGTGCGGCCACACCACGGTGTCCCGCAGCTCCTCCCGATGTCATCGCGCAAGCACCGGCACGCTCACCCCTCCGCCAACCTCAGCCGCTGCGCGTCCGTTGCCGGTGGCATGCCGAACAGCCGTGAGTAGTCCCGGCTGAACTGTGAGGGGCTCCCATAGCCCACCCGGTGGCCGGCATCGGCCGCATCCAGACCATCATTGACCATCAGCCGGCGCGCCTCCTGCATCCGCAACTGTGTGCGGAAGTCCAGCGGGCTCATCGCCGTGACCGCCTTGAAATGGGCATGGAAGCTCGAGCGACTCATGCCCGCAACGCGCGCCACCTCATCGGTACGCCAGACACCACTGAAATTCGCCCGGATCCACAGGATCGCGCGGGCAACCTGGCCGTGCCGGCTGTCGCCGCGGGTGATCGCGTGCAGCACGCTGCCGTTGGGGCCGGTCAACAGCCGATAGAGGATCTCGCGCAGCACCAGCGGCCCCAGCGCCTCGGCGTCGTCCGGTGAATCCAGCAAGCAGACCAGTCGCGTGGCGGCATCCAGCAGCCCGGGTGTCATCGTGTCGAGCGCCAGGCCCGCGGCGACCGCTGGCTCGCCGGCGGGCTGCGGATACTGCAGCGCCAGCTCGCCCAGCACCGCCGCATCGAGATCGACCTGAAGGCTCAGATACGGCTGCGTCGCGGTCGCCTCGATCACCGAGCCCATCACCGGCAGCCCGACCGACGCCACCAGATAACGGCTCGGATCGTAGTAGTAAACGCTCGACCCGAGCAGGGCACGCTTGCGGCCCTGGGCGACAAAGCACACGGTGGGCTCGTAGATCACCGGCATGGGCAGCGTCGCGGTGCTGCAACGGATCAGCTTCACCCCGGGCAGCCGGCACGCGAAGGTGCCGTCGCGCGGTGCATGCCGGGCGATGGCATCACGGAACAACGCGAGCGGGGCCATGCAGGTCTCCATGGGCGCGGCAGGACAGGTCGACATCGTCCGTCGTGTTTGTACGATCGTGCAAGCATGCCGGAGGACCCGGCTACCGGGTCAACGCGACGCGCCAGAACAATGGGCGCTCACGCAGGCACCGCCCTGCCCGCCCCGGAGATCCTTCGCATGACGTCCCCTGCCTCGCTTGATCACTACCGCCTGCTCGGCCGTTCCGGGCTGCGCGTCTCCCCCCTCTCGCTGGGCACGATGACCTTCGGCGCCGACTGGGGCTGGGGCGCCGATGACGCTGAAGCCCAGCGGATTTTCGATGCCTACGTCGACCGCGGCGGCAACTTCATCGATACCTCGGTCAACTACACCAACGGCGCCGCCGAACGCATCCTCGGCCGCTTCGCCAAGGCCCAGCGCGACCGGCTGGTGCTGGCCACCAAGTTCACCATGGCACGCGACCCGGCCAACATCAATGCCGGCGGCAACCACCGCTACAACTTGGTGCGCTCGGTGGAAGCCAGCCTGCGCCAGCTGGATACCGATCGCATCGATCTGCTGTACGTACACGCCTGGGACTTCACCACCCGCCCGGACGAAGTGATGCGCTCGCTGGACGATCTCGTCCGCGCCGGCAAGGTCCAGTATCTGGGCATCTGCAACACCCCGGCGTGGCGCGTCGCCGAACTGCAGACCCTGGCGGACCTGCGCGGCTGGTCGCCGTTGATCGCGCTGCAGATCGAGTACAGCCTGGTCGAACGCACCGTGGAGCACGAACTCATGCCCATGGCCCAGGCGATGGGTCTGGGGGTTCTGCCGTGGTCGCCACTGGGGGGTGGCATCCTGACCGGCAAGTACACCCGCGCCGATCTCTCCGACGAAAATGGTGCGGACGTGGCAAGCAGCCGCAAAGGGGTGATCGCCTCGATCGGCCATCTCAACGAGCGCGCGCTGGCCATCGCCGCAGTGGTGGGTGAGGTGGCGGAGGAACTGGGCGTGACGCGCTCGCAGGTGGCCATTGCCTGGACGCTGGCCAACCCCGCGGTGGTCTCGCCGATCATCGGCGCACGCACCGTGGCGCAGGCCGAAGACAATCTTGGCGCCCTCACCGTCGTGCTGAGCGAGGCGCATCTGGCCCGGTTGGATGAGGCCAGTGCACCGGCACCGATCTTCCCCGCCCGCTTCATCGGCCGGCCCATGGCCCAGCAGTTGATCTTCGGCACCGCCACGCTCAGCGGGCGGAGGTAAGCCATGGCAGCCTCTTCCCGACAGATCTGGGCGGACGGCGAGCACGTGATCATCCAGTGGACCGGCAACGCGGTGGCTCGGGAGGCGGGCCGTATCACAACGACTACGTCTGGATATTCCGGATGCGCGCAGGCAAGGCGGTCGACGTCACTGCCTTCCTCGACCTTGTTCCCTACGACGCTGTCCTCCGCCGCCTGCCCGGCACGGATACGCCCGGCACGTGATCGCGCAGCGTGCCTGCCCGGGCACCGCGCTGGCACCCGCGTTTGAAAGCGCAAACCGACAGATTGGGTGAAAAGGCCCGGCGAATCACCGTGGGATAATCCGCCCCATGACCTCACCAGACCCTCAACGCCCTCTCCTGTCCAGAGACGCGTGGAAGCGCCGTGCGGCCCTGTGGGGCGGTGCCGTGGCTGTCGCCCTGGTCGCGATCGTGTTTGCCAAGGCCAGCGATGCGGCCTTCCGGGTCTTCCAGTCGATCATCGCCCACTCGATCTGGTGGGCGCTGCTGCTTACGCCAACCGTGTTCGCGCTGTTGGCGTGGCTGACCAGTGGCGCGCTCAAGCCCACCCGCGGCAGCGGGATTCCGCAGGTGATCGCGGCCCTGGAGGTCCCGACGCCCACGTTCCGGCGTGACAATCTCTCGCTGGGCGTATCGGCAGGCAAACTCGCCTTGACCACGCTGTCGTTGCTCGGGGGCGCCTCGGTGGGCCGGGAGGGCCCTACCGTGCACGTCGGTGCCAGCGTCATGTACATGTTCGGGCGATGGTTCGGGTTCCGCGATCCGAAAGAGCTGTCCCACTTTCTGCTCGCCGGCGGCGCAGCCGGCATCGCGGCGGCCTTCAACACCCCGCTGGCGGGCATCGTGTTTGCCATCGAAGAACTCAGCGGCCGCTTCGAGCACCGCTTCTCCGGCACGCTGCTCACCGCCGTCATCGTGGGTGGCGTGGTGTCGCTGGGCCTGCTCGGCAACTACACGTACTTCGGCAAGGTGACTGCCACGTTGCCGCTGGGGCAGGCCTGGCTGGCGATCGTGCTGTGCGGCACCGTCGCGGGGTTGCTTGGCGGCCTGTTCGCCAAAGCCGTGCTGCTGACCATGGAAGGCAGACCACGCTGGCTGGGCACGCTGCGCCAGCGCCATCCGGTCCTGCTGGCGGCGCTGTGCGGGCTCGCCCTGGTGCTGCTGGGCGCAGCGTTTGGCGCAGGGGCCTTCGGCACCGGCTACGAGCAGGCCAAGGGACTGGTGCAGGGAGCGCCCTCGGTGGGTCACGAGTTCGGCCTGATGAAGCTTGTCGCCAATCTGGTCTCCTACGTCGCCGGTATTCCCGGCGGCCTGTTCTCGCCCGCCCTGGCCGTCGGCGCCGGGCTCGGCCACAACCTCGCCGCCCTCATGCCTTCGGTCGATGAACGCATCTTCGTGCTGCTGGGGATGTGTGCCTACCTGACCGGCGTGACCCAGGCACCGTTGACCTCGGCGGTCATCTCGCTGGAGCTGACCGACAGCAGCGATATGCTGCTGCCCATTCTGGCCACCGTGCTGATCGCGCGTGGCGTCTCCGGCCTCGTGTGCCGCGTGCCGATCTACAAGGCCATGGCCGAACAGCTGGTCAAGCAGCTGCCGGGCCCCCACCCGCCTTAGTGCCGCGACAGGATCATGCGTTGACGTCGACCACGGTGCGGCCCTGCACACGCCCCTGCAGCACCTGGTCGGCCAGCGCCGGCACCTCGGCCAGACCGATCATCTGCGTGGTGCGCGCCAGCTTGCCCAGGTCCAGATCGGCAGCCAGGCGCGTCCAGGCCTGCTCGCGCGCGGCGTAAGGCGCGTTGACCGAATCGATGCCGGCGAGCGTCACGTTGCGCAGGATGAAAGGCAGCACCGAACCCGGCAGATCCGCACCCTGGGCCAATCCGAAGGCCGCCACCACGCCGCGATAGCGCGTCTGCGCCAGCACATTGGCCAGCGTGTGGCTGCCCACCGCGTCGATCGCACCGGCCCAGCGTTCCTTGGCGATCGGTGCACCTGGCGCGGACAGGGTCGCCCGATCGATGATCTCGGCCGCACCCAGCGCCTTGAGATACGCGGACTCCTCCAGCCGGCCCGTCGATGCAACCACCCGATAGCCCAGCGTGGACAGCAGTGCGATCGCGATGGAGCCGGCGCCGCCGTTGGCCCCGGTGACCAGGATATCGCCGTGATCGGGACTCACCCCGCCGTGCTCGAGCGCCAGTACCGAGAGCATCGCGGTGTAGCCGGCGGTACCGACCGCCATCGCATCGCGGCTGGAAAATGCCGCTGGAATCTTCACCAGCCACTCGCCGGGCACACGCGCCTTCTGCGCATAGCCCCCGTGGTGGGTCTGGCTCAAGCCCCAGCCGTTGACCAGCACGCGATCGCCTGGCGCAAAACCCGGGTGGGTGGATGTTTCAACCACACCGGCCAGATCGATACCGGGAATCAGCGGAAACGTGCGGATCACCGGCGAGCGCCCGCTCAGCGCAAGGGCGTCCTTGTAATTCACCGTGGAGTACTCCACGGCAACGGTGACGTCGCCGGGCATCAGATCCTGCTCGGTCAGCGGGACGACACCGGCCGTGATGGTATCGCCGGTCTTGGTCGCAAGGAGGGCGTTGAAGGACATGGGATCTCCGGTTCCTGTGCATGAGGGACAGTGCAGACAGGACCAGTGTGCGCACCTGGCCGTACCGACGCGTTAAATCGCTGCGCTTACTCCCCCAGCACGGTTGCGATCGTGGCTGCCAGCAGCGCCCGCACCGTGTCGGCGGCCACATCCGGATCGCGTACCGCGCGCATCGCCAGGCCCTCCACCAGCAGCCGCATCAACAACGTGCGGCGTTCCAGGTCGGTGTCTTCGGGCGTGCGGCCGCGCGCGATGTCGTGCTGCCGCAACCACGCGGCGATCGCCGCACTGGTCTTCCTGTCGTGCCGGCGCAGCACCTCGGCAATCACCGGATCGCGATGCGCTTCAGCGGTGATCTCCGCATACAGCGCCACATTGGCGATGGCATTGCCACGGGTTTCCAGCGTTTCGCCCCGCGCCCACAGCTGATAGCAGCGCAGCAGCCCGTCGACCAGATCGGCCGCCGCCGGCATATGGCCGATCGCGTCCTGGTCGTAGGCGAGCTGCCGTTCGATCAAGGCCAGGATCAGCGCGCGCTTGTTCTCGAAGTAGCGGTACATCAGGCCCTGGCTGATCTCCGCCTCCGCGGCGATATCGCTGATCGAGCCGGCATGGAAACCACGGGCGATGAAGCAGCGCTGCGCGGCGTCCAGGATCCGCTGGCGCTGCGCTTCGGCACGCGCCGCTGCAGCGTCTTCGGCGGGGGCGCCGGATAGGGGAGTAAGCGTCATTGCTCGTCGTAGAGGGCGTCCAGTTGAGCACCGATGGTACGGCAAACCCGGGCATGAATGAACGGTCATTCATCTGTCATTTCGCACACCCAGACTGCGCCGGCCCCCTTCCTTCCGTGAACCCCGCCGATGCGCCACGCCCCGTTGCACCGTCACCTGTTAGCCCTCGCCATCGCCACCGCCCTGCCCGGCCTCGCCCTCGCCAACGACGCGGAGACAACCGGGACCGCCGATGCCGCCGCGCGCGATGTGGTCGCACTGGATCAGGTTGTCGTCACTGCCCAGAAGCGTGCGACGAATCTGCAGGACACCCCGATATCGGTCTCCGTGGTGGATGCCGAAGCGTTGAAGGACCGCAGCGCGATCTCGCTCGGCAGCTTGTCCGATGGCTCGATCCCGTCGCTGCGGGTCACCCCGTTCGCAACGCGCAGCTCGGCGCTGAATATCGGCATCCGCGGCATCGGAGCCTCCGGTGATGCCAACCAGCCCGCGCGCGATGCCGGTGTCGGCGTGTATGTCGATGGGGTGTTCATGGGCCGCGCACAGGGCCTGGGCAGCATGCTGTACGACGTGGAGCGCATCGAGGTGTTGAAGGGGCCGCAGGGCACTCTGTTCGGCCGCAACACCGAAGGCGGCGCGATCAGCATCGTCACCAAACAGCCCACCGGCGAGTTTGGCGGCAGCGTCAGTGCAGGCGTCTCCAACTACAGTGGCTACACCACGGGCCTGCATCTGGACCTGCCGAAGGTGGGCGATGTCAGCGTCAAGATCGATGCGGTGCAGGCCAAGCGCGGCGGCACCACCAACAACCCGATGCGCGGCGAGCACGACTTTAACAGCTACGACAAGCGCGGCGCACGCTTCAGCGCGCTGTGGCAGCCCAGCGAAGATTTCTCCGCGCTGTATGCGTTTGACCGCTCCTACGATGCCACCACGCCGTACCACACGCAGTTGTTGGTGCCCGGCGCCTATGTGAGCCCGCTGCAGAAGGCAGGCGCCAGTGAGGACCGACGCGATTCCGCGATCCTCGGTGGCCCGCAGGAAGACAACATCGGCCGCACCAGCGGCCACCTGCTCAACCTCGGTTGGACCCTGAGCGACAGCCTGGAACTGAAGTCGATCACCTCCTACCGTGAGCTGACCCAAGGTCAGTTCGACATGGGGCTGGTCGACGCAATCTCCGCCTACGGTGGCCCGAACACGCCCTTCGGCCGCTACAGCCTTGCCCAGGTCTACCAGCACCAGTACAGCCAGGAATTCCAGCTGATCGGCACCACCTCGCAGGTACAGTTCCTGGCCGGTGCCTTCTACTATCACGAAACCGCTGGCGACAACGCGCAGACGCCGAACATGCTGCTGTGGGGCCCGGGCGGCAACAGCTATACGCTCAACCCGGCCACCAACCCGCTGAACCTGGGCAACGTGCGCATCGACCGCGCCAGCAAGGCGTGGACCGACAGCCTGGGTATCTTCGGCCAGGCCACCTGGACGCCGGCCTCGCTCGAACGCCTGCACCTGACCGCCGGTGGCCGCTACACGCGCGACGACAAGAAGGGCAGCCTGTACATCGTCAATGGGGCGGCCAAGGATCTCGCCTTCGACGATGCGTGGGGCCGTTTCGACCCGATGGTGAACATCGCCTACGACCTGGGCGAGAACGCCATGGTGTATGCCAAATACAGTACCGGCTTCAAGGCGGGCGGCGCCAACTCGCGCTCCACCACCTATACCGCCTTCGCGCCCGAAGAAGTGACGGCGTTCGAGCTCGGCTTCAAGTCGCAGTTCTGGGACAACCGCGCGCGCCTGAACCTGGCCCTGTTCGATTCGAAGATCGAACACAAGCAGATGGATTTCTCGCTGCCATTCGATCCCAACAGCGGTGAAACCCGCACCACGATGGTCACCACCAACGCACTCAGCAATGGCACCTCACGCGGTGCGGAGCTGGAGTTCAACGTGATGCCGGTGGACAACTTCACCGTGGGGCTGAACTACGCCTACACCCGCATCGATGCGCAGAGCGCGGTCGACCCGTTCGGCGCCGGCGTGCAGGTCACGGTGCAGCCATTGCTGGCGCCGAAGAACGCCGGCAGCGTGTCGCTGGACTATCTGGTGCCGTTCGCCAACTTCTCCGCGCTGAAGTTCCACCTGGACGGCAACTGGTCCGATGGTTACTACACCAGCGAGTACGACCAGATGCTCACCGACAGTTCCTTCATCGTGAACGCCCGTGTTGCCCTGATCGACGTCCCCCTCAACAGCACGGGCTCGAGCATGGCCGTCTCGCTGTGGGCGCGCAACCTGCTGGACGAAGAACACCTGTTCTACAAGCTCAACAACGCCTCACTGGGCCAGAGCGGGATCTTCAATGACCCGCGCACCTACGGCCTGGACGTTACCGTCACCTTCTGATCGCCCTGGAGATCCCGATGCACCTTCGCCGCACCCACCTTGCCCTTGCCGTTGCCCTCAGCCTGCCGATGCTCGCTGGCGCCGGCCTCGCACTGGCCCGCTCGCCCAGCACCGATACCGCCGCCGCCGCGCCCGCCACCGCGGCAAGCACCAACGTGCAGCCGGTTGCCACCGATGCGCAGCGCGTCATCCCGCTGCAGGGCGCCTGGAACACGCGCACCTTTGCGGGCCTGCAAGGCACCCATGGGCCGATTCCGGCCAGTGCCTTCGTGCGCACCTCGGACCTGGGCCGCCTGACCCCCGCCGACCGCGACGCCCTGGTCGCTGCGGGCGTCACGCTGGATATCGACCTGCGTACCGCCGATGAGCAGGCGCAGTCGCCGGACCTGCTGGCCACCGACGCCCGCTTCGCCTACCAGCGCACCTCGCTGATGGGCACCGAGAAGATGGACCTGCAGAAAATGATGACCACCTTCCCCGACTCGCTGGGCGCGGCCTATGTGCAGTGGCTGGATCACAGCCAGCCGCAGTTCAAACAGGTCTTCCAGCGCATCGCGGCGGAGCGCGATGGCACCGTGCTGTTCCACTGCACCGCCGGCAAGGACCGCACCGGCATCATTGCCGGGCTGCTACTCGACCTGGCGGGGGTAACCCGGGCGGACATCGTGCACAACTATGCGATCTCCGCGCATTACCTCGAGGGCCAGCCCAAGGACAGCGCAATGAACGCGCAGATCATGGAACTGATCAAGCAGAACCCTGAGATCGGCAGGAAGATGGCCGGCATGGCTGGCACCGCGCCGGAGAACATGGAGATGTTTCTCGCCGCTCTGCATGCGCAGTACGGTGGTGCCGAGGGCTATCTGAAGTCCATCGGCGTCAGCGAGGCGGAGATCGATCAGTTGAAAATGCGGTTGGGTCAGGCGGGCTGATCTACCCAGCATGCCGCGTGTCGGCCACGGATGGCCCGCACGTGACGCACTGAAAGCGCAGCCCCCTGGATCGAATCGTCACCGGTCGCACGCTACGGCCCGGCCATCACGCGTTGAATCCAGTCCCGATAGTGGCTCACGCGCACGTTGCAGGTCACCTGACCATAGCGCCCGGGCCGGGCCGTCAGCACATTGCCCTGGACGACTTTCCACGACCCCTGCCCGGCCAGCAGCCATTGGCCATCGTGCTCGATGAGCACCGGCCCGCCACTGTCACCGTTGCCCAGCGCACCCTCGAGCGGCAGCGCTTCGGGTGGTGCATCGAAGACATAGCAGAGCCAGCGGTCGTAGGCACTGGTGATCCGGTTGAACCCGCGGCGAAGCTCGGTGCGGTTGGGGCCGTTGGGCGAATGCCCCGTAGCGCCGGTACCCGTGGCGCCCTTTCCCAGAATCTTCGCGATCTGACCGGCTTCGTCGCTGTCGCCGTAAAGGGCCACCGGCGCCACATCGGTGACCGGCGCCTTCAACCGGATCAGCGCAACATCATCGCCCGAGGCGAGAAACACCACGATGAGCATCGCCTCACCGCTGGCCATGGCCTGATCGATCAACGTCTGCGGCAGTGTCCTGTAGCCGGGATGGGTGACCACCTGCTCGACCTCCCGCGCAGTACCGTTGATCATCACCTGCTTGAGATCGGCCTGCATCGGCAGCGTGTGCGCGGCAGTCAGCACCCACTGCGGTGCGATCAACGCGCCGTGGCCCTCGCCGGGCATGTCCACGAGGGCGGGAAACTCGGTGGCGGAAACGCGGTACTGCGCATCATCCACGTCATGACGGACGACGATGGCATGGGCGCTCGAAGACACTGCGAGCAGCATCCCGATCAACAGAAATCCCTTCATTGGTGATGCCTTGTGAGGTTCAGACAGCGGGGTCCAGATGCCCTGCGACGCGCGGGTACCGTTACGGCTCCGGCCCGACGCGTTCGATCACCACCAGCAGCCGGAACAATGCCTGGTCCAGCGTCACCCCCACCTGGAGCCGGGTGAGTGGCTGCTGATCCGGCCGGATGGCTACGTGGCTGCTGTCGTCGTCGAGGGAAACATCAACGTGCTTGAAGCTCACTTCGAACGGCATGCACCGTGATGCGATGCGCCTCTCACTTGCCGGCAGGGCCAGCCCGGGTTCCCTCGTCGCCCTGCGCCGCCGCACGGCTCTTCGCGAACTCCGGGAAGGTCTCCGCTATCGATGCTTTGTCCGGCAGGACGTAGAACACCCCGCCCCGCTCGAATGTCGCCTGGATGACCTGCTCGTAGAACCCTGGCGACACATTGATGCAGCCATGGGTAACGCGGTTGTCGTCCGGCGAGGGCGATGCCAGACGTTCCACGCGCCTTTCGGCCGGGACGCCCATCGCCGTCGGGTGGATGGAGACGGCGGACTCGTAATCCACCCACAGCACGCGACCGGCATCGATCGACGGGCCGTAGCCGCCCACGAAGCGACCTGCAGGCGTCGTACGGTCCCGACCCGGAATCTCGCGAAGCGCAAGACCGGCAATACCGGGGGCCGTGTGGTCACCGGGGGCCGAGCCGAACAGCCCGGACGCCGCGCCGCGAAGCCGGCCCTCGCCATCGAAGACCAGCACCTGGGCAGCGGCCTTGTCCATGATTGCGAACGGATAGCCTTGGCTGTCCTTGGTGGCAACAACCCAGCCCGCGAGTTCGATCACGGTGTTGGATACTTCCTGGCCTGGCGGGAGTTCATCGACAGCGGCTGTCGGCTGCGCAGCCGCATCCTCGGCGTTTGCCACGCCGATGCTTGCCAGCGCCAGCGCCATGGTCAGTGCGCCGCGAAGGGCCAGGACTACGGGGTAAGAGTGCGTACGGATGGGACACTTCCTTGCAATGACGATTGCACGATCATCGACAACGGGTGGCCTGCGTAGGCCACCCGTTGTCGATTCAAACGTTGCTCACACACGGAGCACGAGCGATCAACCGCGTGGCTTGCGGCGGGGCGCCTGTTCGAGCTGCTGCACACGGCCTTCGATCTGATCCAGACGCTGGTTGGCCTGCTGCGCGGATTGATTGGCCGATTCGGCGCTCTGGGCCGCGCCCTGCACCTTCGTGTCGAGTTGATCAAGGCGTGAGTTGATCGTTGCGAACTCGTCCTTGTACGTGGCGCAGGAACTGAGGCCTACGGTAGCGATGATTGCCACAGCCAGCGTACGCGCCGTCGTCATTTGTTTTGTGGTCAGAAACATTGCAGTGCCTCCTTTGTCTGGGGTGTTCGGACTATAGCGGCCTTTTCACCAGCGCCATGACCGGCATTCAGTTGAAGCTGGGAGACGTAGAGGGAGCGTGATGATGGGCTGCCACCGGCGTGGTAAAAGACGCAGCGTCCGATTTTCAGGCCCGGTCAGGCGAACCAAGCAGTGAGGCCAGCGCGCGGCAACCTGCACGCTTTTTCATCACTGAGCGCACGCCACGTGCTGCGCTTTGCGGATCTGGGCCAGCACCCGTCAGCCGGTGGGCACACCAGGCAGCCGCGCCAGCACATCCGCCCGGCACACATCCAGGATCTCGTCCGCCAGCGGCGAGTCGTCCGGGCAGGACCTGGACAACACCATCGCGCCGACCGCCTGGGCCATCAACGCGATGCGCCGCGCACGTGCCTGTTCGGACGTGGGGCCGTCGGCATGCCCTTCCGGGTAGGGAGAGACGGCCAGCTGCGTCTCGATACCTGCCGCGAAGGCCGCCTTGACCGGATCCGGCTGACGCGCCGCGTCGGTGCACAGCGCCGACATGGTGCAGCCCTGCCCTAGCGCATCACGATGCTGACGGGACAGGTAGTAGCGCATGAAGCTCGCCAGGTCCATGTCGGCCGCGGCATCGGCCGATTTCGCCAGGCCGCAGCTCGCCGCCTCCGCCATCAGGTCGGCCTTGGAGCCGAAGTGCTTGTAGAAGCCGCCATGGGTAAAGCCCGCGGCCGCCATCAGGTCTGCCACGCCCACCCCGTCGTAGCCCCGCTCCCTGAAAAGCGTGGAGGCGGTGTCGACGATGTGCGCCCGGTTGGCCTGCGCCTGTGCCTTGGTGACCTTCATGACGGGTTGTCTCTTGACGTTCTGCCTCGATAGACGCGCATTTTACCACGGATAGATGACCATCATCATCAAACCGTTGACATCTAAGATGACGGTCATCATCATTGAGTGACTCCAGGCGACGGCACTGCCTGCCCGCCCGCCCGCGCGCCCCTCAACGATCACGACCCCGCATCCACCATGACGACCTCGACGCTTTTCCAGCCCTACCCCCTTGGCCCGCTGACCTTGGCCAACCGCATCGTGATGGCCCCGCTGACGCGCAACCGCGCCGGTGCCGGCCTGGTGCCCAGTCCGCTCGCCGCCACCTACTACGCCCAGCGCGCCTCGGCCGGCCTGATCATCACCGAGGCCACCCAGATCTCGGCGCAGGCCCAGGGCTACCAGGACACGCCCGGCCTCTACACGCAGGATCAGATCGATGGCTGGCGCAAGGTCACCGACGCCGTGCACGCGCGCGGCGGGCGCATCTTCGTGCAGCTGTGGCACGTGGGCCGCATCTCGCACGTGGATCTGCAGCCCGGCAACGCCGCGCCGGTATCCGCCTCGGCCATCCGGGCGCAGACCAAGACCTTCGTCCACAACGGCTTTGTCGATGTGTCCGAGCCGCGTGCACTGGAGATCGACGAACTGCCGGCCATCGTCAACGACTTCCGTCAGGCCGCCGCCAATGCGATCGCCGCTGGGTTCGACGGTGTCGAAGTCCACGGTGCCAACGGCTACCTGCTCGAACAGTTCATCAAGGACGGCGCCAACCAGCGCACCGATGCCTACGGCGGCTCGATCGAAAACCGTGCACGCCTGCTGCTGGAGGTCACTGCGGCCGTAGCCGCTGAGATCGGCGCCGATCGCACCGGCGTGCGCCTCTCGCCGGTCTCGCCGGCCAACGCCATCGCGCCCATCAGCGATCCGCAGCGGCAGTACGACTACATCGTCGATCAGCTCAGCGCGCTGCGCGTCGTCTACCTGCATGTGGTCGAAGGCGCGACGGGCGGCCAGCGCAATGTCGCCCCGTTCGACTACGACGGCCTGCGCCGCCGTTTCACCGGCACCTACCTGGCCAACAACGGCTATGACCTGGAGCTGGCCAACGCGCATCTCGCCGGTGGCAAGGCCGACCTGTTCGCCTTTGGCCGTGCCTTCATCAGCAATCCGGATCTGGTCGAACGCCTGAAAACCGGCGCGCCCTTGAACGCCCTGAACCCGGCCACGTTGTATGGCGGCGGCGCGGAAGGCTACACCGACTACCCCGGCCTGACCGACACGCTCGCGCAGTAACTCCGTTGCCATTGCCGCGCTGCATCCCCGTTCCCCCATTACATTTCAAGAGACACACCATGAGCCTGCTCCCTGCTGTCCTCATCACCGGCGCCTCCAGCGGCATCGGCACCGTTTACGCCGAACGTTTCGCGCGCCGCGGCCACGATCTGGTGCTGGTCGCGCGCGATACGGGGCGGCTGGACGCACTGGCCACGCGCCTGCGCCACGACACCGGCGTTGCCATCGACGTACTTCCGGCCGACCTCACCCAGCGCGCCGACCTCGCCACCGTTGAAACCCGCCTGCGCGACGATGCCCGCATCGGCATCCTGATCAACAACGCGGGCATCGCCCAATCCGGCGGCTTCACCGAGCAGTCGGCCGACAGCATCGAACAGCTGATCACGTTGAACACCCTCGCCCTGACCCGCCTTGCCGCTGCCGTTGCACCACGGCTGGCCAGCGCTGGCGAAGGCGCGATCATCAACATCGGCTCGGTGGTGGGCTTGGCGCCGGAGTTCGGCATGTCCGTCTACGGTGCGACCAAAGCCTTCGTGCTGTTCCTGTCGCAGGGACTGAGCCTGGAGCTGACGCCCAAGGGCGTCTATGTGCAGGCCGTGCTGCCCGCGGCGACGCGCACCGAGATCTGGGAGCGGGCCGGTATCGACATCAACACGCTGTCGGAGGTGATGGATGTCGGCGAGCTGGTTGATGCGGCGCTGGTCGGCTTTGATCGCCGCGAGACCGTCACGATTCCACCGCTGCATGTGGCCGAACGCTGGGACACGCTGGAGGCCGCCCGTCAGGGCCTGCTCTCGGACATCCGGCAGGCGCAGGCGGCGGAACGCTATCGCCCCACCGAGTGAAACCCTGACCCCACAGGTACGCGACCATGACGCTTTCCGGCACGCTCCCCGACTCCAGACGTTCGTTCGAGAATGCACCGACCCGCTCGCTGGAGGTCGATGGCACCCGGTTCGCATACCGCGAACTGGGGCCGCAGCACGGCATCCCGCTGGTCATGCTCAACCACTGGGGCGCGGTGCTGGACAACTTCGACCCGCGCATCGTGGATGGCCTGGCCAGCAGGCATCGGGTCATCGCCATCGACTACCGTGGCATTGGAGGATCAGGTGGCAAAGCACCGGTAACCGTCGCGGAAATGGCGCAGGACACGATCGCGCTGATTCGCGCGATGGGCTTGGGTCGCGTCGATCTGCTCGGCTTCTCGCTCGGTGGCTTCGTTGCGCAGCAGGTGGTGCTGGATGCGCCTGACCTGGTGCGTCGGCTCATCCTGACCGGCACCGGGCCGGCGGGTGGCCGCGGTATCGACCGGGTGGGCCGCGTGTCCTGGCCCTTGATCCTCAAAGGCCTGGTGACGCGGCGCGATCCCAAGTACTACCTGTTCTTCACCGCCAGCGCCCGCAGCCGACAGGCGGCCACCGCGTTCCTGCAACGGTTGAAGGAACGCACGAATGATCGCGACAGGCCAGCCTCACCCGGGGCGTTCCTGCGGCAACTGAAGGCGATCACCGCGTGGGGCAGGCAATCGCCCCAGAACCTGGGTGACATCCGTATCCCGGTGCTCATCGCGAATGGGGGCAGCGACATCATGGTCCCCACGCCCAACAGTGGCGATCTGGCGCACCGCATTCCCGATGCGACGCTGGTCCTCTACGACGACGCCGGTCATGGCGGGATTTTCCAGTATCACGCTGAATTTGTACGGGACGCGCTAGCGTTCCTCGATAACTGATGCGCCCCACCACGTTCCCTGCCCTGCAGCCCGACGGCACCCCTCAACCAGAGACACACCGCCCATGAAAGCCTTCCTCATCGACCGTTATGGCAAAAAGGAGACCGGCCGCATCGGCGACGCCCCACAGCCTCCGCTGCGCGATGACGATGTTCTCATCCACGTGCACGCGGCCAGCGTCAATGCGCTGGACACCAAGATCCGCACCGGGGAGTTCAAGCTGATCCTGCCTTATCGCCTGCCGCTGATTCTTGGCAACGATATGGCCGGCACGGTGGTAAGTGTCGGCGCCGGGGTGCACCACTTCAAACCCGGCGATGAGGTGTATGCCCGTCCCGACGATGATCGCATCGGCACGTTCGCCGAGTTCATTGCGGTCAATGCTGCCTCGGTGGCGCTCAAACCCGGCAACCTCACCATGGTGGAGGCCGCCTCGCTGCCCCTGGTCGCACTGACCGCATGGCAGGCGCTGGTCGAAACCGCCCAGCTCAAACCCGGGCAGAAGGTCTTCATCCAGGCCGGCTCCGGCGGCGTCGGGACGGTGGCGATCCAGCTGGCCAAACAGCTGGGCGCCTTCGTGGCCACCACCACCAGTACCGCCAACGTCGCATGGGTGAAGGATCTCGGCGCAGACGTCGTCATCGATTACAAACAGCAGGATTTCGCGACGGAACTGCGTGACTACGATGTGGTGCTCAACAGCCTCGGCAAGGATGAACTGACCCGCTCGCTGCAGATCCTCAAGCCGGGCGGGCATCTCATTTCCATCTCGGGGCCACCCACGCCCGCGTTTGCTGCGGCACGCGGACTGGCTTGGCCGCTCAAGCAGGTGATGCGCCTGCTCAGCCATGGCATCCGCAGCAAGGCCAGGCAGAAGGGTGTGACCTACACCTTCGTGTTCATGCGGGCCAGTGGGCAGCAGTTGGGCGAGATCACCTCGCTGGTGGAGGCTGGTGCGATCCGTCCGGTCATCGACAGGGTCGTCCCGTTCCAGGAGACCCAGAGCGCCTTGGCCCATGTCGAGAGTGGCCGGGCCAAGGGCAAGGTGGTGGTGGAGATGCGGTAGGTCGCCACCAAGCCTCTCATCGCTGCCGAGCCTCACTACCGGTGGACATCGCCGCCCTGCACATTCGTCAAACGCCAGCCATCTGATTCCTTCTCGAGACGCCAGCCCGCGTTGAGAACGAGCGTCCAGCCCGGCCCAGTCCAGTTGGAGGCACTACCGGTAACCTCACCGCCACTCAGCGTGACAAGTGTCCAGTCTTTTGACATCAGCGCACCCGATTCCGCCGTCAGCTCGCCCCACTCGTCACGTACCGTGAGCGGTGTGTACACCGTGCCGACCTCGTCCAGGGGAAAGAGCGCGCGCGGATCGAACGACGCGGACGGTTTACTCAGTGGAAGCCGAACCGCATCCCCACCGAGGTACCGCTTGCGATACCCGGCACTGCGCTGCTCACGGATCCTGGCGCGCTCATGTTCTTGGGCACGTACCTCGTCCATCCCGTAACGGCGACCGACACCTTCCGCCCCGGTCGCGCTGAGCGGCGTGCCCAGCTGTTCGGCCAGCAGTGCCGGCAGGTCAGACGCGGGCGACAGCCCGCTGCGCCAGTGCGGCGACCGCCGATCCAGCAACATCCCGTACGCCGGCCCGGTCACGTACGCCGCCGATCGGACAAAGCTCGGTGAGGCATCTGCTGCAGCCAGAGACTTGACCAACGCCGGCACCATGTTCCCCCCATTGGCAGCCGCCGCGACCCGGCGGCCCGTGTACTCGGCAAGGCCCTCATTGCGTTCAACCCTCGCCTCTTCGCCCAGCACCCGGGTGCCCGACGCCGAGCCCGCAGAACGAAGTGCCCGGAATTGCAGCGCTGCGGCGACATGCGGCCGGGCATCACGATCATCGGACGCGGACAGCGCCTGCGCCAACGCACGCATCTCCAACCGCAACGCCATCCGGCCAAGCTCACCATCAAGATGCGCTGTATCGCCTTCGGAAGCCGAAAGCCCCAACATGGCCTGCACGCAGTGCCATTGTTCATGCCAGAACAGGGTCGCGAGTCCGTCGTTGTCCGCAGGCAGCGGCAGAATCAACAGCACGTTGGAGGCCCCGTCGATATCAATGCATGTATTCGCAGGCGGCTGATCCTTCCGCAGAACGACAGACTCCACATCCCCCGTGGCGACGTTTCGACGCCAACTCGTTCCGGTGACGCGGTCATGCAGCACCACAGGGGCATCCAGCGGCACTCCCCAAAGTGCTTCTGCCGCCTGCTTCGACGCGGGCACCTGCGCGACCGTCGCCACGCGTCGCAGCGCTTCTTCCAACCCCGGCGGCTGCACCGCAGCCGAAGCCGAAGCCGCAAACGGAATCAGGCCAGCAACGGCAATCGCAGCTGCACGGAAAGTGCGTATGGACATCCTAGTCATTGCAGGCGCGTCTCCTTGACGGCGGGTTGCCGGACATGATCTGCGACACGACACAGGTCTGCTTCGGACAGTTGCATGTCAGGTTTCTGCCGATTCTAATCCTCGCGGCGCCATCATGGCTGTTGCCGTACGGCCATTTCCGAAGAACAGCCAGCCATGGTGCAGGCCCCTACTCGCACGAATAGTCGACGTGGACGTCCCGTGCCGCCGGCCATTGCCTGAGCGGTTCAGGCAGTGCGTCCTGCTCAGCGGCGCAGTAGTTTTACTGGCGGCTGCTCGCAAGTATTGCGGTTGTGTAGCGAAAGGTGCATCGCCAGACTCGCATTACTGGTGACAACCTGCACGCAGTTGAAGTACTGCCAGCGGCGGTCTGTCGCTGCTCTTCATTGGAGAGGCTGCATGGCTGTTCGCAATGACAAGCCTCACAGCTTGGCCTCCCAAACAGGGGCGTTGCACCTCGCCCACTCCCCCGCCAGCGGCTTTCCGACTGAGCAAGCGGTCGCGCCACCGTTTGATACACACGAAGCAAGACGGGGAGAAGGTTCGGCAGCCATTCTCGGCCATTGCCCCCGGCCAGATGCCAGCGATCGGAGAGAGCAATCATGAGAATTGACGGAGCATCCTCCTCGATCTCCAACATTGTTGGCGTTGGTATCGGTTTCGGCTGTGCCCCACGACGTAACTTGTTGCGGTGGTCGGACACTACTGCAGCACTCATCGCGCTATCCATATTTTTCAGTTCGGATATGGCCCAAGCGCAGGTTTCAACCTGCGCAGGGCAGACCGGCGGCTGCAGAATCGACCAGGTCCTGTTCGGCAATTCTCCAGCAACAGCGCCAATTGGCAACGACACCGCTGGAGGGCTGACCATCGGCTACTCCAGCGACGGAGCCTTGGACATCCAGGGAGGCGCTACAGTCGTTAGTGGCTTCTCCTTCAACGGAATTGGAAACACGATTGGGGACTTGGCGACCGGGAATGGCGCGGTGACCGTAAGCGGCCTCAACGCCGCGTGGAACTCATCAGGCAATGCCCTCATCGTCGGCAATGCTGGAACGGGCACACTCAGTATTCAGGGCGGCGCCCAAGTCGTCAGCACGGCGGGCGGGCTCGTTGGCAATAGCGCCACTGGCTCAGGTACCGTGACAATTGACGGGCCGGGCTCACTCTGGCGGACCAACACTGCCAGCATCACGGTAGGCAGTGCAGGAAGGGGCACGCTCGCGGTCCTGAACGGAGCAAGTGTCTCCACCAGCTTCCTGGATATTGGTGGCAACGCGAATGGGTCGGGCGCAGTCACTGTGAATGGTTCTGGCTCGGTAGTGCAGACAACCGGCATGCGCGTAGGAACCGCCGGTTCGGGCACGCTCGCGATTGAGAACGGCGGGACGGTCAACAACAATGGGAACGTGTTCATTGGCAATGGCGCGTCCGGCTCTGGCGTGGTCACACTGATTGGCGCTCAAACCAACTGGAACAACAGCGGCGGTGTCTATGTCGGCCTGTTCGGTACAGGTGCGCTCACCGTTGCTGACGGTGCAACTGCCAGCGCCAGCTCCATCTACGTGGCTGCACGCACCGGAAGTCGGGGCACTGTCAACATTGGTGCACAGGCCGGCGCAGCAGCCGCCGCGCCAGGGACCCTGGCTGCCACCTCCGTCGAGTTTGGCCCTGGCATCGGCCTGCTTGTGTTCAACCACACCGCAGCCGACCATACGTTTGTCCCCGCCATCAACGGCCCTGGCGCGGTCAGCGTTCTTTCCGGGACCACCATCTTCGCCAACGACAAGGCTTACACCGGCGGCACCACCATCTCCGGTGGCACCTTGCAGCTGGGTAACGGCGGTGCTGCCGGATCGGTCGTCGGCAACATCACCGATAACGGGACGCTTGCGTTCAACCGGGGTGACGTCTACACCTTTGGCGGCGTGATTTCAGGCACCGGTGTGGTGAACCAGTTGGGGGCCGGTACCACCATCCTGACTGCCGACAACACCTACACCGGCGGTACCACAATCGCGTCGGGCACATTGCAGCTTGGCAATGGCGGTGCGGCCGGCTCCATCGTCGGCGACGTCACCGATAACGGTACGCTGGCATTCAACCGGAGCGACATACATACATTCACCGGCGCCATCTCTGGCACGGGCAACGTCAATCACGTCGGGACCGGAACCACGGTTCTGACCGCTGGAAGTACATACAGCGGGGGCACCACGATCTCGGCCGGCACGTTGCAGATAGGCAATGGCGGCACATCGGGCGCGCTTGTGGGCGATATCACCAACAATGGGCTGCTTGTCTTCAACCGGTCCAACGTGAGCGCATTCGCGGGCGCGATATCGGGTACCGGTGGGGTCGACCAGATCGGCAGCGGCACTACCCTGTTGAGCAGCACGGCCAACTCCTACAGTGGGGACACCCGCGTCAATGCGGGGGTACTGCAGGCCGGTGCGGCAGGTACCTTCAGCCCCAACACGGATGTGACCGTCGCAGCTGCCGCGATGCTTGATCTCAACGGTTTTTCACAGACCGTCGCTGGCGTTGCCAATGCTGGGCGGATCATCTTCGGTGCAGACGCACTGCCCGGCACCACGCTGACCACGCGAAATTACGCCGGCGTCGGCGGCACACTGGAGATAAACACGCTTCTGGGCGGTGACGGGTCACCGTCCGACCGGCTGGTGATAGACGGTGGCGCCGCGTCCGGTAGCTCGATCCTCGTGGCGCGTAATGCAGGTGGGCTCGGCGACGTCACCGTCGGCAACGGCATTCTCGTGGTGGATGCGGTCAATGGTGGGTCAACCAGCGGCACAGCGTTCGCGCTCACGACACCGGTAGTGGCCGGGCCATACGAGTATGGACTGCGGCGGGGCAGCGTTGACGGCAGCTCGGCCGAAAACTGGTACCTACGCTCCACCCTGGACTGCGGGGCCGCGGGCGCGCCTTCGCCCCCATGCCCGTCACCGCCTCCTCCTCCGCCTCCTCCGCCGCCGCCGGTGCCACCACCGGATCCGCCGCCGCCACCGCCCGAGCCCCCCGTGCCGCCGGCATATCGGCAAGAAGTGTCCTTGGCTGCTGCCCTTCCCTCCATGGCAGCCATCTACGCGCGCGCAGTTGTTGACACGCTGCATGAGCGGGTGGGCGATGAGCACTTGCTGAGCCAGCGCGGAGCCTCCTCACGCGATGCTGGCGTTGGCGGCGCGTGGGTCAGGGCACTGCACCACGACGGCGAACGCGACGGAGGCAACCAGGGCATATATGGAAGCAGAGGGCCTGGGTTCGACTACGCGTTTGATGTGCTGCAAGTGGGCGTAGACCTCTACCGTTCCATCAGCGAGGACGGCAGCCATCAGCATGCCGGTGGTTACCTGGCCTACGGCAAGGCGCGCGGGAGGGTGCGGCACAATCTGCTCGACTACGATTTCCATGCCGGCACCGACGAATTCGACGCGCGCACCGTCGGCGCGTACTGGACAGCATTTTCGCCCCGTGGTGCTTATGTGGACTCGGTGGCGCAGTACACCTGGTATGACATGCGAGCCAAATCCACCCGGCTGCCGGACATATTCACCAACGGGACCGGCGTGCTGGCGTCCGTGGAAGTGGGCTGGCCCTGGTTGCTGGGCGCGGAACGAATCGGCGACATGTCGAAGCCAGGCTGGCGCATGGAGCCGCAAGCCCAGGTCATCTGGCAGAAGACCGCGCTGGACGACCTTGTCGACTCGACCGCGCGGGTACGATACAGGGATGACGACGCTAGCGTTGGCAGATTGGGAATACGGCTGAGCCGGCTCGGCCAGCGAGCGGCAGACTCAGGTGATCGAGCGACAAGTTGGTGGATCCGCGCCAATGCCTGGCACCAGTTCAGCGGTTCGCCAACCACTGAATTTTCCAGTGCACGCGGCTACGTACCTTTCACCGCCGACCTCGGCGACAGTTGGGGTGAAGTTGGCGTCGGCGGCACCTGGCAGGTGAGTGCCGTCGGCTATCTCTTCGCGGATGCTGACTACACGTGGAGCTTCGATGGCGAAGAATCATCATGGAACGGAAAGCTGGGCATGCGTTGGCAGTGGTAGGGCATCGCACGAACAGATGCGGTAATCGCTTGAATAACCCCTGTGCAACGCCGATTGCGCTGTCTGTCATCGGCCAGGAGCAGACGCGCGCCCGACTGGACGCCACCCTATCCGGTGAGCACGGGCGCCGCGGCACCCCGCCTTGCGGATCGTCGATGCCTCGTTGATCATCCTGTGCCCGCTCACTTCCGCGGGTTCGCCTGCACTGCGCAAGATCCAAGATCCTGGATGCCACTACCCGCATGGAATGCACAATGTCCCCCCTCCCCCGTGCGTTGGCTGTCCTGCTGAGCGTGTGCCTGCCGGCGGCGGCCCAGGCCGAACCTGTTTTCTTTACCAACTATGGCGATTTCTACCGGTCGCTCGGCGGTGCCTTGTTTCCGGAATCGGGAACGTCGCTGGCCATGCCTTGCACGGAATCACCCCGGCACTGCATCTGGGTGACCTCCATGCACCAGGCGCTGCGCCGGTACGACCAACCGTTGTGGACCACGCCCGGCGATCTGCCCATGACGCCGCCCAAGGGCGGCCTCGATGTTGCCTTTGATGGCCAAACGTTGATGGTGGGGACGCGGCGCTGGCCCCTGAGCCGCGCCGTGAACCTGGCGTCACCACAGTGGCGCAGCGAGACGCCGATCGACCCGGAGAACCTGACCGCCGTAACGGCCTGGCAGCGCGGCACGTCGGTTTGCCTGGATATGCGCTACTCAAGCAGTGGCACAGCCGTCCGCTACACAGCGGTGCTGTTGTTGCATGGTGAGCGCCTGTACACCCTGCCGCCGCTGTTTGCCACCTGTGCAGCCATACGGGAAGCGCCCCATGACGGCTTCAGCTATCCGAGCAACACCTACCTCGGTGCTGAGCAGGAACACCCTCGACACGGCCTGCAGGTGGACTATGTGTTGTCCGATGGCAAGACACGCATTGCGCGCTATGTGTTGCACTTTGCCGATCAGGGCAATCCCTACCGCTTTGAGGCAACGCGCGGCGAATGACCGTCATGCCACTCACCGCATCACTGCGGTGGCATCAGCGCGCGCCTTTAAACGGAACGGGGGGCATGCACCCGAATCGGTGGCCGCGGCAGGGTTCCGCTCTGCTCCGATCAGCGCCAGCCGCGGTTGTGGTTGCGGCGGTCATGGTCCCAACGGCGCTGGTCGTGACGACGATCGTGGCGGCTGGTGCGCTCGTAACGATGGTCGCGGTCATAACGGCGATCGCGGTCATAGCGATAGTCGCGGTTGTCACGGCGATCCTTGGTGGTCACATTGCCGATCGCGCCGCCGGCCACTGCGCCGCCTGCGGTCATCATCGGGTCGCCGTTGGAGAGCACGTGCCCCGCGACGCCACCTACGACGGCACCCACCAGTGTGTTCTTGTCCTTGCGCGACAGCGCGGAGGCATCGCCCGCGGCGATGACGCCAGCGGTCAGAGCCAGTGCCATGGCCAGGCCAGGCCACGGAAGCTGAAAGCGGTTGAGGTGAGCATCGTTGGATCCTCCAAACGTATCGGTGTGGAATCGAATCTGGTGGCCGAAGATTGCCGGAACATTGCGCACCCGCGGATGAACCGCCCCCTGTTCAGTTTGGCGAAAGTACAGCTTGGTGGGGCCATGCCGTCGCGCCAAGCCGACGCCAGCGCCCCTAAAGTGGCATGCGTGTCCCTCGCAACGGGCGCACTCAACGACCGCTTCGGAGCCCGAGCCGCATGCCCTCAACGATCCCCTCCCTCGCCCTCGCCGCTTCCCTGTTCGGTGTCTCCGTCACGGCGTGCGCTGGCCCGTCGCAACCGTCGGGCACCGTGTTTACCGACGTCACCGCCACCCACGTTCCCCCCGACGCGGACCTCCATGCACTGGATGCGGCGTTGCTGGATGCCGATGGCGATGGCGATCTGGATGTCGCGGTGGCGGTGGAGAATGGCGCCAACCGGCTCTATCTCAACGATGGCACCGGCAAGCTCACACAGGCGCCGGATGCGTTCGGCACGATCACCGGCGACAACGAGCATGTACGCGTGGCCGATGTTGATGGTGACGGCCATATCGATGTGCTGTTCATCGCTGAAGACACCGAGCAGCACAACCTGTTCCTGGGTGACGGCAAGGGTGGATTCGTACGGGTCAGCGAGCGCCTTCCTGCGATGAGCCAGGCCAACGGCGTCGCCATCGGCGATGTCAACGGCGATGGCCTGCCCGACATCGTGGTGGGCAACACGACGGAGGGCAAACCCGGTGTGGCGCAACCGTTCCTCTGGCTCAATGACCGCGCACGCCCGGGCTACTTCATCGATGCCACTACCACCCACCTGCCCTCGATCAACGTGCAGGCGCAAGGCATGACCTTGGCCGATCTGGATGGCGATGGCGATCTGGACATGGCCATTGCCAGCCAGGATCCCATCAATCGCCTGCTGATCAACGATGGCAGCGGCCGCTTCACCGATGCCACCGATCGCCTGGGAGCGCAGATTCCCACCGAGACGCGCGAAGTCCATGCGTTCGATGCGAACGGCGATGGGCGGCTGGATCTGGTCTTCTTCAACCTCACCAGCAACAACCAAGCCTGGGACAAGAATCCGCAGACGCGCCTGCTGATCAATCAAGGCGACGCCCGTTTCAAGGATGAGACCGCCGCACGTCTGCCCGCGCATCGTTTCTCCAGCTGGGGCGGGACGGTGGTGGATTTCAACGAGGATGGCCATCCGGACGTGGTGGTCAGCGCGATTGAGGTACCCGGCTTCGTGCCGCTGCAGGTTCGCGCCTGGCAGAACGATGGGAAGGGCAACTTCACCGACGTCACTGCCTCGGTGATCCCCCGCACCACGGTGGGACGCAGCTGGAGCATGGCGCGCGGTGATCTGGATGGGGATGGCAAGCCGGATCTGTTCATTGGCGGGTGGCAGTCGCAGGCCCGCCTGCTGCTGAGCGGCAACAGGATCGACGAGTAAACCTGCGCAAACCGATGGCTTCACGCTGGCATTTGCTATCGTGCCCTCCGTCCGTCCCTCCTTCTCAGGAATCCCATGCCCCGTAAGCCCTCCACCGCCTCCTCCGCATCAAAGATGAAAGCCACCTTGGCAGCTGCGGTCGCGCGATCGGGAATGGACGAAAGCGCGCTGCTGCGGGCCGCCACGAAGGAGGCGTTCGAGCGCGCACTGCTGCTGCTCACCTCCTCCTACGCCGATTTCAGCCCGGAACAACAGCGCAGGATCCAGGCTGCCGTAGCGAGCGCGGGGTCGGCCAGCCCCGCCACGCGCGCCAAACCGGCCAAGATCCCCCGCGAAGCACTGCCACCGCGCTTCTGGCTGCCGCACAGCGGTGCCACCTGGTCCGGCCGCGGGCGCATTCCCGGTGCGTTCCTTGCGTGGGAGGGCACCGTGGCCCACACCGAATGGAAGAAGACGCACCCGGATCAGCGCTTCCCCTCCTACCCGGGCTGAGCAGGCACTGCGGTTCGCGACGCAGGGCAATTGATCCAAGCGACTATGATGGTCGCCATTGAACGAAGCAGTGGTTGCAGATGAGTCGCGGAATCAAGATGCGCAAGGCCGTGGGAACGCACGGCACCCTGCACCGGTTGGCCGACCTGCAGAAGCGCCATGACGCGCAGCAGACCCTGCCCACGTTGCTCTGCGATGGCTGCAACGTGCCGGTCCGATTCGTCCCGGCGCACGACAGGAGCGGTGCCGACGGTGCCCTTCCCGCCGCGGTGCCTGCGTACATCGCGTTGAACAAGGGGGCTGAGCATCTGCCAGGGTGCCGCTACAACGCTCCCTCACATCTGCAGACCCTGCTCGCCAGCGGAACCGATCCCGAGTTCCTGCCTGCGCTGGGCGATGGCCGGCATGAGCTGCGTTTGTTGATCCTCCAGCAGGCCCTGAAGCGGGGCAGCGCCGGGCCGACCCTTGTCCCGGCAGACGCACCGCTCGACGGTTACCTGCGCACCCTCACCGACCTGCTGATCCTGCAGGCGATGTGCGAGGACGACACGCTGCTGACCGCGCAGCTGACCCTGCGCCTGGGCAAGAAGCGGGTCGATTGGGCGAATTTCCTCTACGGGCAGGAACGCTACGACGCAGCATGGGAACGGCTTGGCGCCGCATCCAGTGAGCTGCCGCTGGCCCTGCTCGGGACGGTGCGGTCACATCGCACGCCACAGCCCGGTGATCCCCATGGTGTCACCTTCCTCAACTGTGCCCCGAAGTATCAGCACACCGGCGTGACCGACCGCCGGGATTTCTACGAAGTCAGCGTCGGGCACACCGATGCCGCATGGCTGAAGTCCTTCCCGGTGGGCGCGGAGATCGTGATGTTCGGGCTGTGGCGCCAGGGAAGAAGCAGCACCGCCTCCCGGCCGCACCCGACCGACCCGCGCCGGACCATCACCAGCATCACC
This sequence comes from Stenotrophomonas sp. AGC87, assembly GCF_057333975.1. Lineage (NCBI taxonomy): Bacteria > Pseudomonadati > Pseudomonadota > Gammaproteobacteria > Lysobacterales > Lysobacteraceae > Stenotrophomonas > Stenotrophomonas sp. AGC87. Next base: position 27,654 of record NZ_JBHFHW010000004.1, on the reverse strand, counting down.
CACAAACTGGCACTGCGGCCGAGCCTTGCCCGGCAGTTGAGTGTTGTGGAGTGAGCCGCACGGCCGTCATGGGTTTCTCGTGATCGATCCCGCACAGCAATAACGGCATCCGTCGATATCGCTGTGTATCGCTACATTTCAAATGCGAATGGTTCGTGATACGATTGTTAAGATTACTTGAAACCCCCACACGGACGTCCCCAGCCATCGCCAGCGGGCTCCCATAGCCATGGAGTACTTTCGCGATGTCGCACCCCTCCCCTTCTTCCCGTCGTTCCGGCGCCACGCTCGCCGTCGCCATTGGTCTGGTATTGGCCGGCCATGCGCATGCCGACGCCGCTGCGGATGCAGCCGCCTCACCCCGCCAGATGGATACCGTGGTCGTCACCGCCACCGGCGCCCAGCAGTGGATCAAGGACGCCCCGGCCAGCATCAGCGTGATCACCCGTGAGGAGATCGAACGCAAGCCGGTCAGCAGCATCGGCCAACTGCTGAGCACTGTTCCCGGCGTGACCGGTGGCTATGCACTGTCTGGCGCGCAGTCCAAGATCCGCCTGCGCGGCCTGCCCGAGCAGTACACCCTGATCCTCATCGACGGTCGCCGCCAGGGCAATTCTTCCGGCGTGAACTACCGCGATGACCTGGGTCCGCAGGATCTGAACTGGCTCTCGCCGGACATGATCGAGCGCATCGAGGTGGTCCGCGGGCCGATGTCCTCGCTGTACGGCTCGGATGCGATGGGCGGGGTGATCAACATCATCACCCGCAAGATCGCCAACGAATGGGGTGGCTCGGTCACCTACAACTACAGCAAGCCCGACTCCTCCACGCGCGGTAACACGCTGCAGATGGGCGGGCTGTTCAGTGGCCCGCTGACGCAGAACCTGGGCCTGCGCATCGGTGCCAACGTGACCGACCGCGAATCGGACCGCGGCGAGTATCAGACGCCGGGCAACAAGGCCGAGAATGCCAACGCGCTGCTGAACTGGCGCGTCAACGATGACCACACCGTGGGCTTTGAAGCCTCGCGCGGCGAGCAACGCAACCGCGGTGCCGGTGACGTCGGCGCATGGGGCCTGTCCAAGCTGGTACAGACCGGTTACGCGATCAAGCATGATGGCCGTTATGGCGATGCCGCCACCTCCAAGACCACGCTCGTCCAGAACGATTACGAAGACAAGGGCAGCACCGTCGGCAACCACTCCAAGGAGACGGTGTTCGATACCGCGTTCACCCGCAGCTTCCATTGGGGCTTCGAGCAGAGCCTGAACATCGGCGGCCAGTGGAGGCGCGAAGAGCTGGAAAACAGCGACACCATCGGCACCGTGCCGGTGACCTGGACCGGCACCGGCCGGATCACCCCGACCAGCGAAGCCGATTCCTGGGCGCTGTTCGCTGAAGACCACATCACCCTGCACGAGCGGTTCATCCTCACTGTCGGCCTGCGCTGGGACAACACCGACAACTACGACGACAACCTGAGCCCGCGCGTCTACGGCGTCTGGCATCCGTCCGATGCATGGACCGTTCGTGGCGGTGTCTCGCAGGGCTTCCGCGCGCCAACGCTGAAGCAGGGCACGGCCGGCGCGGCGACCCAGTCCGGCGGCCGCGGCTGCACCGCCTTGACCGTGGAAGGTTGGACCAGCCGCTCGGTCAGCGCCGATGGCACCACCGGTTGCTACATGGCCGGCAATCCGAACCTGGAGCCGGAAACCAGTACCAACTATGAGATCGGTGTCGGCTTCGACAAGAACGGCTGGCTGGCCTCGGCCACCTACTTCCTGACCGACTTCGACGACAAGATCCAGCAGGTCCCGCTGCGCGATATCCCCGGCCAGACCAGCAGCTTCGTCAACGGCTTCTGGTGGACGGTGGCGCAGAACGTGGAAAAAGCCCGCACCCGCGGCGTGGAAGCCAGCATCACCGTGCCGCTGCATGAGCACCTGACCTGGACCACCAACGCCACGCGCATGCTGGAATCGAAGAACCGCACCACCGGTTCCAACCTGCTGGTGGTGCCCAAGCTCACCGCCAATACCTCGCTGGACTGGCAGGTCAGTGATGACTGGTCGCTCAACCTGAGCGCGCAGCACATCGGTGAACAGTTGGTGTCCACCTCCAGTTCGACCTTCGCCAAGGCCTACACTACCTGGGACCTGGTCGCCGGCTTCGATGTCAACCAAAGCCTGACCCTGCGTGCCGGCGTGCTCAACCTGGGCGACGTCTCCACCATCGAAGAAGGCAACGACTACGACGGCGGCGCACGCACGTTCTTCGTGGGTGCCACGGCGCGGTTCTGACCGCGCCGGGCCGAGTGCAGGCCTGAGGTGACGAAGGGCGGCGCGGAGTTTATCCGCGCCGCCCTTCTACGTTGTGGAGCAGCGCGTCGTTGCGCGCCACCGTCCATGCACGCAGGCCCATCACCGCCAGGCCGACGAACACCAGATACAGCACGGCGGTCACGTGCAGTGACTTGACCATGTACATGCCCACGTAGACAACGTCGACCAGGATCCACAGCCACCATGCGGCCGTGTGACGCCGCGCCTGCCACCACTGGGCGACCAGACTCAACGCAGCCAGCATTGCATCCAGCCACGGCAACGCTGCATTGGTGAGGAAGTGCATCGCCGCGCCGAGCGCAATCCCGAAGGCCACGCCGATGCCGAGGTCACGCCACATGGCCACCCGCGCCAGCGGCATGATCGCGACCCGACCATCGTGCTCGACCTGGCCACGCCAGCGCACCCAGCCGTACACCAGGAAGCCGCCGAAGACGATCTGCAGCAGCGTGTCCGAGTAGAGCCGCGCCTCGGCGAACACCAGCGCATACAGTGCCACCGAGATCAGACCGACCGGCCAGGCAAGGGGCACCCGGCGCGTCATCAGCCACACGCCGAGCATGCTGACACCAGCCGCCGCCCATTCCAGGATCGCTGGGTTCATAGCTCGAACGTCACCGACAACCGGGCCTGACGCGGCGCGCCCGGGAACAGGTAGTAGTCACCCGAGCTGCTGCCGGTGTCACGCCAGTAGAAGCGGTTGAACAGGTTGTCCACTGAGAGATTCCAGGTCACCGGATGCTCACCCACCTGATGTTTGAAGCGCAGGCCGGCGTCGAACACGCTGTAGGCCGGTGCGCTCACGCGACCATCGGCAGTGGCCACGTTGGAGGCCGCGTAACGCCAACCACCGGTCAGCCCCAGGCCGGTCACGAACGGCAGCTGGTACTGCGCATGCACGGTGGCGCGCGTCTTGGGCACGTTGATCAGCTGATGGCCTTCGTACTCCGGCGTGCCGGCATCGCGTGCACGGGCACGCAGGACGCTCGCACTGGCGCTCAGCGACAGGCGCTCGGTCAGCTGGCCCTGCGCGGTGAGCTCCAGCCCTGTATGGGTCTGCTGCCCTTCTTCGACGAAGGTGTAGCCCGCCTCGCTGCCATCCGGCTTGGCGTACTGGAATGGCTGCGAAGTGCGGAACAGCGCCGCGCCCAGGGTCAGCGCATCGCTGGGCACATACTTGACGCCCACTTCGGTCTGGCGCGACAGCACCGCGGGCAGGAACGCGCCGTCATTGGAGGTCCAGAACGGCGCTTCCTGGCCGAGCGAAATGCCCCGCACGTAGCTCACATAGGCATTGAGCTCATCGGTGGCCTTCCAGACCAGCGCGGTCTGCGGCAGGAAGCGCGACAGGCGACTGTGCCGCTCGGGGTTGCCACGCTTGTCGTAGGCACGCTCATCCAGGCGCACGAAACGCCCACCGGCCAGCCACTGCCAATCGCCGAAGCTCATCCGGTCCAGTGCGAATACCGCCGTCTGCGCGCTGTCCAGACGCCGCGCGGACGGGCCCGGCATCAGCGGCGACGGTTCGAACTGCGGCACCTGTGCATCGTGGATGTTGGCGGTGCCCACGTATTCGTTGACGTTGCGGCGCTTGTCCACGGTGCGCTCGAAACGGTCCGCACCCACGCTCAGCTCGTGCCGGATATCGCCGGTGGCGAAACTGCCGCGCAGTTCGCCACGGAATTCCAGGTTGCGGCGGGTATCGTCCGGGCTGCGGTAATCGTAGATGTCGTAATCGCCGTTGGGCGCGAAGTAGTTGCCCGGCACGCTGCCATCGGCGCATCCGGCGGCGTAGTAGCAGCCGTAGGCGAAGGCGACGTTGTCGTCGATCACCGAGCGGCTGTAGCTGGCCGATACCCGCGACTGCCAGCTCGGGCTGAAATCGTAGGTATGCAGCGCGGTCAGGTTGGTGCTGTCGATGCCGACGGGTCGCTGCCAGGCCTGGTAGCCCAGCAGGTGCTTGCGGTCCACGCCGCGCGGCAGCTCGGTGGCGCCCAGCAGCTGATAGCCCGAGGCCGAGCGCTGCGCGCTGGTCTGGTAGTTGGCATCCACTTCCAGCTTGCCGCGTTCGCCGATCAGCCAGTCGGTAGCCAGCGAGTAGAAGTTGCGGCGGCCGTCGGCATGGTCGATGTAGGAATCGGTGTCTTCCCAAGCGGCATTGAAGCGCACGCCGAAACGCGGCGACAGCCAATGGCCGAGATCCACCGCGGTGTAGCGCGAGCCTTCCGAATCGGTGCCGAGGGTGACGTTGCGGACCTCGGCCGGGCGCTTGCCCACGTAATTGATGATGCCACCCGGGGCCATTACACCGGCGGCCAGGCCGGCCTCACCCTTGAGGATTTCCACCGACTGGATGTTCTCCAGCGCCAGGCGTTGCTCGCCGGTGATGGCCAAGCCATTGAAGCGATACCCGGTGCCGGTATCCAGCGGGAAACCGCGGATCGCGATGTTCTGGTAGTAACCGACCGGTGCATAGCTGTCGCCCAGCGAGGCATCGTTGCTGGCCAGCTCGGACAGCGTCCGGACCTGGCGGCTGTCCAGCAGGTCGCGATCCAGCACGTTCACCGACGCCGGGGTGCTCTTCCAGTCACCCGCGCCGAAACTGCTGGTCTGCGTGATGGTGGCCGCCGGCTGATGAGCCTGCACGCGCACGGCGGCAAGCTCTGTCGGCGAGCGCTCGGGCGCGTCCGCGAGATCGTTGGCATGAAGAGGCAGCGCAGCGCAGAGGGCGGCGGACAACAGCGTGGGGCGGAAGCAACGGTTCATTCGATTCGTCATCAGCTGGGGGAGACGAAGCGAAGGCGCGCACGCGCACCGACCCATCACGGCGGTATGCCTGCTGCTCAAAGCTCCCTACGCCGGTGCAAACCGGATCAGGTTCCAAGGGACTCTCTCAGCCTGGTTTCGCCAGGCACCCCCGCTTCTGTGACTATTTCACTACAAACCGTACGGATTTGCGAGCCTGCCCTCAGGCGGCGGCGTGCAGCGCCTTCAGCAGGCCCTGCCCTGCCGGGCTGCTGAACCAGTCAGCATGCCCCAGCAGGAAGGTGTGGTACGCCACGTCGGCATTGGCCGGCGAGTGGGTCACGGCCTCGAAGTACTCCACTTCCGAGAGCGCGAAATCCAGCTGCACGATCGGCAGCAGATCGGCCAGCAGGTGTACGCGCTCGGCAGACAGCGGCACGATCCCGCGGTAGCCGGCCAGCAGGGCCAGCGCGATATCCACGCGCACCGCCGCCTCGCCGCTTTCCAGCGCCAGCCAGGCGATGGCGTTGCGTTCGATGGCGGTGGCCAGATCGAACAAGGCACTGGTCGGTGAGGCCAACCCGAGATCGAGCACGGTATCGACCACGGTGGACCTGCCGTCCTGGCGCCATAGCAGATTGGACACGTGCCAGTCGTTGTGCGCCCACAGGCGCGGTTCGGCCTGCAGCCGCTCGGCCAGGCCGTCATGCCATGGCAGCACCGCCCGCTGCAGATCGGCTTGCCAATCCTGGCGCGCAAGATAGGCCGCCAACCCGGGGCGATCGTCCAGCCCGGTCTGGAGGGCGGCGATGGGATCGGCGGCACGGATCAGGTCATCGCGGGCGACCAGCAGGTGGGTGTTGCGCTGGGGCGCGTGGTAGCTGGCCGATGCAAGATGCAGCCTGGCCAGCATCCGGCCTGCTTCGTGCGCCTGCGCGGTGTCGGTCAACAGCGTCCAGGAGGGCGCATCGCGATACAGATCCTGGCCATGGCCCACACCATGCAGTTCGTAGGTCCACCCTTCGTGCTCCACCGCAGTGGCGCCATCGCGGTCACGCAGTACCTCGACGACGGGCACGCCGTGATCGGCCAGGTGCTGGATGAAACGATGCTCTTCGGCCAGGCCAGCCGCGGTGCGGACGCTGCCATGGTGGCGCTTGACGAACACCCGGCCCGCGTCGCTCTCGACAATGGCCGCGGCGGACATCGGTCGCGGGCTGTGCCACAGCAGCCGGCACGCGCCCGCCAGCGGCGCGAAGCGTTCGCTGAGCCAGGTGATCTCGCGGTCGGTGATGGCGGGCCAGTCGGCGGCCACCTCATCGTTGTTGAGGCCTTGGACGCGGTGGGTGCTGTTGCTCATGGGATGACGGGATCAATGACGGCGAGAGGCACGCTGTCACCAGACAGTGGGCGCGGCGAGGATACCAAGCCACGCCCGGCCAGGGGGAACAGATGCGTCCGGTCAGCGCGTGCCGTCACCCTGCTTCGTTGCGGCGGGCGTGGCCGGCAGCAGCCGGGGCTGCTCGGCATACCAGTCGCGGGCCCCGGCAAGGTGCCACTTGCGCTGCTCGCCCTGCAGCTCGATGCCGGCCCCCAGCACGCCCCAGCGCAGGTAGAGATCGCCACGGCGCTTGCCATGGCTCAGATCCAGCCGCGCCTGCAGGGACAGTCGCTCGTTCTCGGCCTGAAGATCCTCCACGATCAGCTCGCCACTGCGCCAGCGCAGTTGCCCACTGGCCTGCACCTCCCCGGAATCCAGCATGCCGAGCACCCAGCGCGGGTATTCGCTGCGCTGGGCGAACACGCCGAGCAACGGCCCGGCATCGCGCAGGCGCAGGTCGGCCAGGCCATCCACCTGGAACGGCGCGGCCGCATCGATGTGGCCACTGCGGATCGCCACCTTGCCCCACCAACGCCCGTCACTCTTTTCATCACCCACGTGGATGTTGCGCAGGTCCACCGTGGTGCCACCGAGATCAAACTGGCGGCTGTCGAAATCCGCACGCTGCAGACGCGCCTGCAGCTGCGCATCGCCGCGCATCGCGATGCCCGCCACGCTGAGCCGGGCCCCGGTGCCACGAAGATCGGCACTGCCCTTGCCGACCCGGCCGGAGGCATCCAGCGACACATCACCGCTGAGCAGACCGGTACCGCCGAGCAGGCGCACGTTGTCGTTTCCCAGATAACGGTTGTAGGCGGTGAGGTCGGGCACCCGCGCATCGGCGAAGCGCAGCTGGGCGCGCATGCCGTCGCTCAACTGCTTCAACCGCGCGTCCCCGCGCAGGGTCAGCGCCAGTTGGCGGCCATCGAACAACACCGCCTTCGGCGCGTTGGTTGGCGCAGCCTGGAAGCGCGGGATCTGCACCTGCAGCTCCGCCTGCGGCGGTTCGCCTTCCACGATCCGGCCTTGTGCGTGGGCGTCACCGCGCATCCGCACCCCCGCAACCTCGGCCACGGCGGCCACCTGCGGGATATCCACCGTGCTGCCCGGCGCCAGTTGACCGTCGGCGATGATGACGTCTGCCTTGAGCAGCCCACCGCCGTCGAGGTGGAACCAGGGTTTCTTCACGAACAGATCGCTGATCCAGTTGAGCGACTGGAACTGCCAGGCGCCCTGCACCTTGCCAGACAGCCGCGGAAGCAGCTCGGCCGGCGCCTGGAACGGAATCTTCCGTCCGGTCACGCGCAGATCGGCATTGAGTTCGCTGCCCGTTTCCGGGTCCCGCGGGAGCCGCGCCTGGACCCGCATGTCCTGCGCCACATCCAGCTGCAACGACAGCAGGCCGCGGTCATCGGCATGTACCCCCGCATGCAGGGGCAGCCGCCAGACCAGCCGGCTACCCGGTCGCAGCGCGCCTTCCTCCAGCGTCACATCCGCGGTCAGGCGCGCGTTGGAAACCGCGCTGCCAACCTTGACATGCGGGCCACCGGTATCGATGCGCAGGCCCTGGCTGCGCGCGTCGATCTGCAGCTGTGCCCAGGTGATCCCGAGTTTCTGCAATCCCGGCGCGTCGTCACGATAGTGCCGCGGGAAATGGAAGCGCGCGGCGATATGGGCATCGTCCAGCACGTTGACCCCGTCGAAACTGACCTGGGCATCATCGAAGCCCGCCGTGGAATCGAACAGCTCCGAAGGCCCGCCCTTGAGCTGCTTGAGGAAACCGACATTGCCGCGCCCCTGGCCAACGATCAGCAACTTGCCGAAGCGCCCACTGCGGATGGTGTCGCTGTGGATCGCATCGAGCCGCAGCGTCCAGCCACGGTCACCCCGCGGGGGCGGTGGGATGGCCTGTTCGACCCGCTCGACCTCGGCTTCAACCCCTGTGGCATCAATGCGCGGAATGCGCACTTCCTTGCGCAACAGCGCCGGCAGATCGATCCAGGCACTCGCCCGGTCGGCACGGAACACATACTGCGTTCGATTGGCCTGGCCGCGCATGCGGATGTTCCAGACCACGGCCTGCCCAGGCATCAGGGTCAGTGCCGGCCCGGTCTGCATCGTGAACTTTTCAGGTTTGCGGTTGGTGACCGCATCGAACAGCGGCGTATTGAGGAACACATTGCCCGCCAGCAGGTACAGCGCATAGAGCGCCAGCAGCGAGAGCAACGCCACGCGCCACGGCCGGGGCCAGCGCTGCACGCGCTCGGGAATCAGGGGCATGTGGGTCCGCAACATGAAGCAGGATGACGGCCCACTATCGGCAAGATGCAGCCGTGACCGCGTGAAGGCGTGCTACGGAAGCTTCGCGATCACCTTGATCTCCACGTCGAATCCATACACCCAGGTCACGCCGATACCGGTGAGCGTGGGATACGGCGCCTCGCCCCAGTACTCCGGAACGATGGCCCACACGCGCTCGAAGATCTGCTCGGGATTGACCAGGAACACCGTCACGTCGACGACGTCATCGAACGTGCAGCCGGCCGCGCCGAGCACCGCATTGAGATTGTCGAACGCACGCCGCACCTGCGCCTCCAGCTCGGGTTCGGGCGAGCCATCCTCGCGGCTGCCGACCTGGCCGGACACGAACAGCAAGCCATTGGACCGTACTGCCGGCGAGTAGCGGTTGCGCTCGTACAGGGCCTGGCGGCCCGGCGGAAAAACGACTTCACGTGTTGCCATGGTCAACCTCTGCCCAGGGCCGACGAACGGCCCGTCAAGAATGAAGCGCCACAGTAGATCGGCAGGGGCGCGTGATAAACGCGGCCTCCTCGCCAACATTGTTTGTAGAATCCAAACAATCAGCCCCATTGGAATGCAGATGGACCGGTTCGACGCAATGCAGGCTTTCGCCCGGGTGGTTGAAACCGGCAGCTTCACCAAGGCCGCCGACACGCTGCACATGAGCCGCACCACGGTCACGCAGCTGGTCCAGCACCTGGAGGCCCGGCTGCGGGTACGGCTGTTGAACCGCACCACCCGGCAGGTGAACGTCACCGCCGACGGCGCGGCCTACTACGCCCGGGTGATCCGGCTGCTGGCCGACATCGACGACGCTGAAACCAGCCTGTCCACCGCGGCGGCGGTTCCTCGCGGGCGCCTGCGGGTGGACGTGCCCGCCCCATTCGCGCGGCTGGTGCTGGTGCCCGCCCTGCCCGACTTCCTTGCCCGCTATCCGGAGATCCAGCTCGATCTGGGCGTCAGCGATCGCCACGTGGACCTGATCGACGAGAATGTGGACTGCGTGATCCGGGGTGGAAAAATCACGGATCAATCGCTGGTCGCCCGCCATATCGGCGATCTGCCGGCGGCCATCCACGCCTCGCCTGCCTACCTGCAACAGGCAGGCATACCCGCCCATCCGCAGGACCTGGAGCAGGCCCCACACCGCGTGGTGGGCTACCTGCGCTCGCGCAGTGGCACGGTACTGCCCTACACCCTGCAGCGGGGCGATGAACAGGTCACGGTGAAGGGGCACCACCTGCTTGCGGTCGATGATGGCAATGCGTATCTCGCCGCGGGCGTGGCGGGTCTGGGTGCGCTGTGGCTCCCCGACTACATGGCCGCCCCGCATGTGGTCGCGGGCGAGCTGGTCCGGCTGTTCCCGGAGTGGCGCATCGATGCGATGCCGCTGCATCTTGCGTTTCCCCCGAACCGGCATGTCAGCGCCAAACTGCGGGTGTTCATCGACTGGGTCGCGACGTTGGTGGAGCAGCATATGCCGCGTCTGCGTCCGTAAGCGCGTACGGCGAACGGCACTCGCCGCGCCCCTCTGCTATCGGCCACGCGTTGGCGTCCCTGGTTCCAGCGCGACCGCATGATCACCGGGTGTCTTCTTCAGCGGTGCGATGACCAGTGTGTCGCCCCTGCAGACATCCACATCGCGGTAGACCACCCGTCGTCCGTTGCGGAACGCGACACGAAGATCGAACCGGCAGCCTTCGTCGGCCAGGCGGATCATGGTGCTGCCGCCGCCACCCGCAAGAATATCGATCGACCGGGGCAAGAACGCCTCCGTGCCGGCAGCCGCGACATCGAGGGTCACCACGCTGTCGTGCGCCCGGTTGAGCAGACCCAGGTAACGCGTCTCTGCGCCGTGGGCGGTACCGGCGAGCAGCAACGAAACGAGCAGAAGGGGGCGGATCAGGATCATGGTGGTGCTCCAGGCAGGTGATGGACACCCGCATCACGCGCCCGCCGGCCGGATCCGCCAACCGATCCGGGACGAATCGTCGCCACGACGTGGCCAATCGTAATGGGCCGTCTTGGCGCTTCCCGCGCTCCCGCCGCCTGCCTAAGATGAGCGTCGCCAGAAGCGCCTGGCCCGGAATCCACCATGTACATTCGCCTCGGCAGCACCCGGATCCGCCTGTCCCGCTACCTCGCCCTGTGGACGGCGGTGGCCGTGGTGTTCGCCCTGCAGACCTCGATCAACGCCGGCCTGCCGAACAGCCAACAACCCCTCTGGGATCTCCTGCGGTGGTCGCTGATCCAGTGGTACACCTGGGCTGCCCTGGCACCCACGGTCTTCCGCCTCGCCGAGCGCTTTCCGGTACGCGGCAGCGGGCGCCTGCACGGGCTGGGCGCACAGGTGGTGGCCAGCGTCGGCATGACGTTCATCGCCATGGTCGTGGGCGCGATGGTCTCCACCCTGTTCGAGCCCAGCGGTTTCTTCGAGCAGCTGGGCTACTTCCTGGAGCAGCACTTCGCCATCGGGCTGCTGACCTACTGGACCCTGTTCGCGATCCAGCAGGCCATCCACTTCCACGGCGAGAAGGCCCGCCGCGAACTGGAGGCGAGCCAGCTGGCCACCGAGCTGGCGCAGTCGCGGTTGCTCTCGCTCAAATCCCAGCTGCAGCCGCATTTCCTGTTCAACACGCTGCACGCGATCATTACCCTGCTCGACGAGGATAAGGTCTCGGCCGAAGACATGCTGTTGCGCCTGAGCGAACTGCTGCGCGCCTTCTTGGAAGACTACGACGGCCAGGAAATCAGCCTGCGCCAGGAACTGGACCTGATCGAGCTGTACCTGGGCATCCAGCGCACCCGCTTCAAGGATCGGCTCACCACCCGCACGTATATCGCCCCGGACACGCTGGCCTGCGCGGTGCCCAGCCTGATCCTGCAGCCGCTGGTGGAGAACGCGCTACGCCATGGCATCGGCCAGCGCGTGGGCAGCGACACCATCGAGATCGAGGCCCGCCGCGATGGCGACACGCTGTGCATCGAAGTGCGCAACCGCAACAGCACCCTCTCGGCCGAACCGACCGCATCGGCCGGGCACGGCATCGGCATGTCCAACACACGCCTGCGCCTGAAGGAACTGTACGGCGATGCCGCCGATGTCCGGCTGGACATGCTCTGGCCAGAGGGCGTGGCCTGCCGCATCCGCGTGCCGTTCCGTGAACTGGACAGTCCCGACGAGGCACCCGAATTCACCCCGGGTACAACACCGGGGATCGCGCCAGCATGAGCCTGACCGTGCTGGTGGTCGATGATGAGCCCATCGCGCGGCACGCGATCGTGCGGTTGCTGCGCGATGATCCCGAGATCGACATCGTCGGCGAATGCGGCGATGGCATCTCGGCGGTCGGCGCGATCCGCAGCCACTCACCGGACCTGGTGTTCCTGGACATCCAGATGCCGGCGATCAACGGCATGGACGTGGTGGCCACCATCGGCGCGGCGCGGATGCCGGCCACGGTGTTCGTCACTGCCTACGAGCAGTACGCCGTGAAGGCTTTCGAGACCAATGCGGTGGATTATCTGGTCAAGCCGTTCAGCCGCGAGCGCTTTGCCGCAACGCTTGAGCGGGCCAAAACCCGGGTGTCGGCGTCAAGCGCGATGGGCACGCAGGCCTCGGCGCAGATCCTGCAGGCTCTGGATGCACTGCGCCAACGGGACGACTACCTGCAGCGCATCCCGGTGCGGGTCGATGAGCATGTGGTGCTGGTGGCGGTGGAGGAGATCGTCTGGATCAAGGCGGCACGCAACACGGTCGAGATCCATCTGGTGGACCGCGTGCACGAGCTGCGCGAGACCATGACCACCCTCGCCGCGCGGCTGGATCCGCGGCATTTCGCGCGCGTGCATCGCTCGGCGATCGTCAACGTGCGCCGGGTCAAGGCGATCCATCCGTGGTTCAACGGCCACCACGTGGTGACCATGGACACCGGCCAGCAGCTGCGCATGAGCCGGTATCAGAACGAGGCGTTCCTCAAGCTGGTGTCCACACGTAGCGAATGAGGCCGCCGAGCCAGGTACGGCGGCCGCGTCAGCGCACCATGCGCTCGTCTGCCCGCAACGTCAGTACTTCGACTCCATCGGCGGTCACCAGCACCGTGTGCTCGGCCTGCGCCGAGAGCTTTCCATCACGCGTGGTGACGGTCCAACCGTCGTCGCTCATGTCGATCGCCGCGCGGCCCTGGTTGATCATCGGCTCGATGGTGAAGGTCATGCCTTCCTCCAGTTCCAGCCCATCGCCACGCCGACCGTAGTGCAGGACCTGCGGCTCTTCGTGCATCTCCTGGCCGATGCCATGACCGCAGAATTCGCGCACCACGCTGTAGCCATGCGCTTTTGCATGCTGCTGGATCGCAAAACCGATGTCGCCCAGCGTCGCGCCCGGGCGCACCACGCCGATCCCCTTCCACATCGCTTCGCGGGTCACACGCACCAGCCGCTTGGCCGCGTAGTCCACCTCGCCGATCAGATAGGTCTTGCTGGAATCGGCGATGTAGCCGCCCTTCTCCAGGGTGATGTCCAGATTGACGATGCTGCCGCTGCGCAGGATCACATCCGCTGAGGGCACGCCGTGGCAGACCACGTTGTCGATGGAGGAATTGAGCACGTAAGCGAAGCCATACTGGCCTTTGCTCGCCGGGCGGGCGTGCAGCTGATCGACGATGAAATGCTCGACCCAGTCGTTCACCTGCAGCGTGCTCATGCCCTCCAGCGACAGCTCGTCCAGCGCTTCGAACACCTGTGCCAGCAGGCGTCCGGATGCGCGCATCAGCGCCTGTTCTTCAGCGGTCTTGATCATGCTTCGGCCACCCGCAACGCGCCGGGCTCGACACCGGCGGCACGCAGTTCACGGCTGACGATCTCCTGGTAGCTCATACCAGGATTCATCTCGCACAGCATCCCGATCTTGATCCAGAACCCCGCCTGGGCATTGATCGAGCGACCCGAGACGCCGCTGGCGCGGCGCAGGTTGTCGTGTAGTTCGTCGTCGATGTTGACGATGCCCATGGGCGAGCCCTCTGAAGTGATATACACATCATATATGTTTCGTATATCGCATGAAAAGACCCGCCCCGGATCGCTCAGGCGGTGTACGCCGTCGCCTCGATCTCGAACAGCATGCCCTCCAGTGCCAGCCGCGGCACCGGCATCAGCGTGCAGGTCGGCGCACGGCCCAGCGGCCAGCGGCGGCCGATCTGATCCGACAGAATGCCGAGCCGGTCCTGATCGTGATCCACCACCAGCACGGTCAGCTTCGCCACGTCGGCCAGGGTGGCACCGGCCGACGCCAGTGCGAGGCTGAGGTTGTCCAGCGCCTGGGCGACCTGCGCCTCGAAGCGCGGCGACAGTGCGCCATCGGCGGTCTCCCCGCCCTGCCCGACGATGTGGATCACGCGGGCCGGCAGCCGCACCACGGCAACGTGGGAATAGCCGTTCGCGGTCGGGTCGTACAAACCGGACGGATTGATGAAGCCGAACAGGCCGGCGGGCGCAACAGGGGCATCGGTCAACATGGGGGGAGATGTCGTCGGGGAGTGAGTGCGCAGTCTCCGGCCTCAACTGCGGTTGAGGTCAACGGCGCGTCTTGCAACGCTGCGATGCGCCGTCGCATTGCCCGTAAAGAGCTGCCAGAATCGCGACCGGGCATCCGGAGAACCGCATGAGCGACAAGGACGTGGCATTGGCCGGGTTTTCGGACCGGGAAAGCGCGTGGGCACAGGAATCCAGGGATCTGGGCCGACAACTGCTGACGATCTATGCCGGCACGAGCGAGGTCACCCCGAACGCGCTGGACACGGCCTTCCGGCGTTGGAAGGCCGACGATGTCGCCCAGCGCCCTGCCGACAACGTCGTGGCGTGCGGCCTGGGCATCCTCTTCGGTGATTACGTAATAGCCCATCGCGGCGGCGATTGGCGCATGCAGACCGACGCCTACGGCACCGACGCGGTGGTGGTCGGCCCCGCCAAGCTCAAGTTGTTCCCGGTGGCTTCGGTCTCCAAGCGGATGGCCCCGGACAACGGGGACATCGCCTTCTTCGAGCCCATCTGGGCCAGCCTGCCCCCGGCCCACCTGCCCGACCCGACGCCGCCCGTGCCCTGGTGGCGCCGCCTGTTGGGGCGACCCTGAGTTCCGTCCCCGGCCTCAGGTCCAGGCCGGATCGGCCGTGAAATCGATGGTCAACCAGAACTCACTGCCGCGCGCATCCAGGCGCTCGGCGATCTCATCACGCAGCCGATCCACATTGCCGATGTTGCCGATGACCGTTTCCGGGTGAGTGAGGATGTGGATTTCGACGAACCGCATGCGGCCCATTTTGGCCACATGGCTGGTGAAATCCAGATAGCCGTGCTCGGCGACGAAGTCCTTCATCACTGCCTGCACGCGCGCATCCAGCGTATCCGGCGCCACCTGCAGCACTTCGCGCATGGCCTTCCAGGCGCTGCGCAGCGGTACCGGCAGCACCGCGACACTGATCGCGGCCAGCACCAGCGGATCCAGATAGGGAATCCAATGGGCGTGCTCGCCACCGCGCAGCAGCAAGGCGATCGCGAAGGCCAGCACCACGGCCAGGCTCATCAACCCGCTCAGCAGCCAGGCCCGCACGTCCAGCCACAGCAGTGCCGAATGCAGCTGCTTCGCACGGGTACGCACGAACGCCGCCATGGCCAGGTTGCTCACGCACAGTACGGCGGCCCACAGCAGCGCAGGCCCGGCCTTGACCTCATGCCCCCCGGTGGTCAGTCCGATCACCGAGTTGGCCAACGCATAAATGCAGGCCAGCGACAGGATCGCCCCGCCAAGCGCCTCCACCATCGGCTCCAGGTGCCAGTACCCATACTGGAAGCGCGGGCTTTCTTCCCGCGCCACCAGCCGCAGCACCGACAGCGCCACCAGGGTCAGCGCCACATCCACCAGGCTGTAGACGCCGTCGAACAGGATGGCCTGCGACCCCACCAGCAGGCCGCCGATGAAGCCGACGGCGCTGACCGCCATCGTCACCCCGATGGAGAATGTGAGGACCCGCTGCTCGCGTGCTGTATCCATCGCTGGCCGAGGGTCCTCCGCGCGGGCGTCAGACCTTCAGCACCTCCACCTTGTAGCTCGGCGCATCGCCGTCGGTGTCGATGATAAGCCCGTGTACATCCGACTCGAAGCCCGGGAAGCGCGCGTTCTGCTCACGGGCGATCCGCAGCGACTGGATGATCGGCTCATCGCTGGCGCCGAAGCGCTCGCCCGGCATGATGGTCGGGATGCCCGGCGGGTATGGCACCAGCATGGTGCCGGCGATGCGACCGCTGATCTGCTCGATGTCGACCCGTTCGATCTGCCCGCGCACCAGATGATCGTAGGCCTCGGCCGGGGTCATCACCGGCTCGGGCAGGTCCACGTACATCTCGCGCATCACCTGGGCCACGCCGAATTCGGTGTTGAAGGCGTGCAGTGCATCGCACAGATCGCGCAGACCCCAGCCGGCGTAGGCGATCGGGAACTCGGCGGCAAGCTGCGGCAGTGCACGGGTCAACGGCGCGTTGCTGTCGTACAACTCCTTGAACGCCATCAGCTCGGTCACCAGGGTGCTCCACTTGCCCTTGGTGATGCCCATCGAGAACAGGAACAGCACCGAGTACAGGTTCGTTTTTTCCACGGTGATGCCGCGGGTCCACAGGAATTTGCTCAGCACCGCGGCCGGAATACCCCGCTTGCCCATTTCGCCGTCCATCGACAGCCCGGGGGTCAGCAGGGTCACCTTGATCGGATCGATCAGCACGTAGTCCTCGACCAGGCCCTCGAAACCGTGCCAGTGCGCGTCCGGCTGCAGGTACCACTCGCTGCGCTTGGCCACCATCGGGGCCGGCGCGTCGCCCTTGGCCAGCGAGCGCTCCAGCTTGTCCGGCTGCCAGACGCTGAACCACCAGTCATCGCGGCCGAGGTCCTCGCGCACGTGCAGCATCGCGCGGCGGAAGGCGATCGCTTCGTCATGCATCTCCTGCACCAGCGATTCGCCGGCAGCGCCCTCCATCATCTTGGAGGCCACATCGCAGGCCGCGATCACCCCGTAATGCGGGCTGGTCGTGGTGTGCATCATGAAGGCTTCGTTGAAGCGCTCCGCATCCAGCTCTCGGGAGGCCGCATTGCGCACGTGGATCATCGAGGCCTGCGAGAACGCAGCCAGCAGCTTGTGCGTGGAGTGCGTGGTGAAGATGATCGCATCCTGCTCGCGCGGCTTGCCCTTGGCCATGCCGTAATGATTCTCGTAGAACGGATGGAAGGCAGCGTAGGCGTACCAGGCTTCGTCGAAATGCAGGAAATCGACCGCGCTGCCGATCTCCTCGGCGATCTTCTCGGCGTTGTAGCAGAGCCCGTCGTAGGTCGAGTTGGTCACCACCGCGATGCGCGGCTTTGACCCGGCCTTGTACGCCTTGCTTGCCAGCGGGTTGGCGGCGATGGCCTGCTGCAGCGATTCGGGCGTGAACTGATCCAGGCTGATCGGACCGATGATGCCGTGCGCGTTGCGGCTCGGCGTGAAGTACACCGGGATGCCGCCGGTCATGATCAACGCGTGCAGCAGCGACTTGTGGCAGTTGCGGTCGACGAACACCACATCGCCGCGACCGACGGTGCCGTGCCAGACGATCTTGTTGGCGGTGGAAGTACCGTTGGTGACGAAGAAAGTATGGTCGGCACCGAAGTTGCGCGCCGCCTCGTTCTCGGCCTCCTTGATCGGGCCGGTGTGGTCGAGCAGGGAACCCAGCTCCGGCACCGAGATCGACAGGTCGCTGCGCAGGGTGTTCTCACCGTAGAACTGGTGGAACGCACGCCCGACCGGTGATTTGGTGAACGCCACGCCGCCGGCATGCCCCGGCGTGTGCCAGGAGTAGTTGGATTCGGCGGTGTGGTGGATCAGGGCCTTGAAGAACGGCGGCAGCAGGTTGGCCATGTAGTCTTCGGCCGCACGCATCACCTGGCGCGAGATGAAGCTCTTGGTGTCTTCGAACAGGAAGATGTAGCCGTGCACGAACTTGAGCAGCTTGCTCGGCACCTTCTCGATCGTGCGCCGTTCGCCGTACAGGAACACCGGCAGGTTGGCGCGGCGGGCCGTCTGTTCGCGCAGGAAGCCCAGCAGGCGCTGGAACTGCTCCGGGTTCTCCTCGGTGCCATCGATGGAGATCAACACCGCCGAGGCCGCCACATAGGTGCGCGCACCGGCCTGGGCATCGGCCAGGGTCAGACCGCACAGCACGCGCTGGTCGCTCTTGCGCAGCTCGTCCACCAGCGCACGGATCAGGATGCCGCCGATGCGCGGGGATTCGTAGTCGTCGTCGATGACGATGATCGGGTAGTCAAGGGACTTGAAGTACACAGGGATTCTCCTGGGGGAAGATCACGAAAGCGTCGTGCGGACGGCAGCGTCGAGGGCGGGCAGCTGGCCGCGCTGGCGGCGACGCTCCTCGCTGAAGAACGGATAGAACACCGTGATGAACAACACGAACAGGAAGGCGTACTGCACGATGTTGCCGGCCGAGCCGAAGATCGCCCACAGGCAGTACACGACGGTGACACTGGTCAGCAGCCAGAACGCGCCGGTATGCACCAGCGTGTGCGAGCGCTCCACCACGAAATAGCAGGCCACGCAGGAGTAGATGTACGGCAGCAGCGTCAGCACGACCGCCGCGGAGGTGATCACATCGAACTGGGCCGAGGCGGTCTTGGAGGTGGACGTGACCAGCACCGCCAGGGTCATCAGCACGGCCACGATCAGTACGCCTTTGACCGGCACATCATCCTTGTTGGTTTTGCTGAAGATGCTCGGGAACAGACCATCGTCCGAGGCCGCCTTGGCGCTCTGCGCGGTCAGCAGGATCCAGCCGCCGAGCGAGCCGGCCGCCCCCACGAAGGCGCACAGGCTGACCAGCGCCCCGCCCCACCCGCCCACGGCATTGGCCGCAGCCAGCGCGAACGGCGCATCGGACACCTGCAGGTCGCCATTGGGCACCATGCCCATGATCACCGAGGAGCTGGCGATGTAGGCGATCGCCGCCAGGAACACGCCGGCCAGCGTCGCGCGGGCCACGTTCTTCTCCGGGTTCTCGACCACACCAGCGGTCACCGACGCCGATTCCACGCCGATGAAGGCCCACAGGGTCAACGCCGCCGCACTGGAGATCGCGCCGAAGTTGGACTCTCCGGACACGTTGTAGGCGCCCTTGAAAATGGTCGGATCGAAGAAGAACCAGCCGAAGATCGCGATACCCAGGATGGGTACCAGGGCGAAGCTGGTGGTCACCGTCTGCAGCTTGCTGACGAACGATGGGCCGATGACGTTGGCGAAGCTCAGCGCCCACACCAGCGCCAGCACCGCGATGCAGCGCGGCAGCGGCTCGGACAGGATCGGGAAGAAATAGCTGAAATAACCCACGGCCGCGATCGGGATGGCAACGTTGCCGATCCAGTTGGCGAACCAGTAGATGGTGTTGGTCTGGAAGCCCATGTAGGGGCCAAACCAATCGCGTGCATAGGCATACGGGCCACCGGCCTTGGGCGCGAGCCTGCCGAGCTTGGCGAACACGAACGCCAGCAGCAGTGCGCCTGCCGTGGTGATCAGCCAGCCCCAGATGGAGGCGGTGCCGATCTTGGCCAGGCTGGAGGGCAGCAGGAACACCCCCGACCCCATCATGTTGCCGGCCACCAGGAAGGTGGCGCCGACGACCCCGATTTTCTTTGCTTGTGCCATGACGTTTGCTCCTTTGCCAGGCAGGGACCCGGTCGTGCCGGGCGGTGGGAGTTACTTGATGAAGTTGTATTGCAGGCTGCCCTGCAGCCGCATGGTGTCGCCGCGTTGCCCGCTTTGCTGTTCCAGTTGTCCGTAGAGCAGTTCCATACCCATCGTCCAGGACGGTGCCGGGCTCCAGAGCAGGTTGAAGACGCCATAGCGGCTCTGCCGGAACGCATCGGCGGCCAGCGCCTCGTTGCGCCCGCTGGTGAGCTGGCCGTAGATCAGGTTGGAACGCCAGAGCGGCGACCAGTAGTGCGTGTACCCGACGAAACCGCCGTACAGCGACAGCGCCTGCAGCCGGCCATCGGCGGTCACCACGGCGTCCATGCCCGAACCGGTCAGGTCGGCTGTATAGCGGGCCAGGCCCTTGCCACCGAGCATCCCGAACAGCAGCAGGTCCTGCTCGCCCACCGCGGCCGAGCCACTGAGTTGCAGACCGCCGGCGAAACGACGGCCGTCGCCTGCATCGCCGTCGTAACCCAGGCTGCGGGCGACCGCGCCCAACTGCAGATGGCCCCAGTCGCGCTCCATGCGGGCGGTAACGGTGATATCCGGAAGTTGATCGACCGGCATGACCCCCTCGGCAGGGTTGCTCAACTGGGTATCCGGATCTTCGGCAGCCACGGTCAGCGTGTTGCCCTTGCCCATCGCGAAACTGTGGTGGATGCCGGCTACCAGCAGGTAGCCCGCCCCACCCGGCCCGGCGAAATCCAGGGTGTCGGGCAGGCTGTCGGCATCCATGAAGGTCGAATAGCCATAGCCGGCGTAGGTATTGCCGAGCTGCCCGTAAGCATGGCGCAGGCGGAACTGATAGCTGTCGCTGCTGCCGAAGAAGTCGTTCTCCAGATAGAAGCGCAGGTTGCCATGGGTGGTCGGCCGCCGCGCTTCAAAGCTGAAGCGGGTCTGCTTGGCATGCAGGGTGAAGTTGGAGACATCCCGGTGCGCACTGCCGACCGGGATCGAGGAGGTAATGAACTGCTCCTGATCGCCGGCCGCGCGTGAATCGGCGATCGCATCGAGCTTGGCGTAGCCGCCGATGCGGATCAGGGTATCGGTGTTGGGGATCGCGAAGAAGCCTTTCAGCTCGGGATCGGTCGGGCCGGCGGCGCTGTCCGGGCGGGATGCGGCGGTGGACGGATCAGCAACGGAGTCACGTTGCGGAAGGATGGCCTGGCCCATGCCAGGCACCTGTGCCTGCGCCGTCAACGAGGCCGGGGGTGCAGCGGGAAGATCGGTCGTGCCAGGTACCACGGGGGCGGCGATCCGCGCCTGGGTGGGTGGAGGTTTCCCCGATTCGATCGCCTGCAGGCGCTGCTCCATCTGTTCCAGCGTCTGCCGGAGCGTCTGGATATCCTGCCGCAACGCGGCAGCCGAATCCTGCGCATATACCGGCGCCGCAGCCAACGCTGCCACGCATGCGACCGTCAACACAGCCAAGCGCATCACGTCCTCCTTGAACCGTACACAGTCCCGCGGGTCCACACCGGCTGACGTCCAGAACGCCGCAGGTGGTGAGCACGCAGCCCGGCACTGCAATGCGCGCGACCTCTGCCGACGCGTGGGTCGGTGGCGGTCACGCCATCGGACACATCGCCTGCATGGGTACGCTCGCACGGGATCCCCTCATCCCTGATGACCGCCGCGTTGAGGCGCGGCAGCCAGCGCTCTGAGTAACAATCGAAAAGTGAGAGTGCCGTGAACGTTCTCAGGCAGTTTTCTGACTGGGCGGCCACGCGTCCGCTACATGCGGGGTAATCCAGGAGATAGCGCATGCAGGGAAGCGTAGCGGCGCAGGCGTTTTCAGCCTTGATCCAAATCAAGTCGAACGCGACAGCGCGTCGCACCCCCCGTTACCAGGCGGGTATCCGGCCACCCAAACGCAACGCGCCGGGCAATGCCCGGCGCGCTGTGACACTACGGTCGTCAGTGCTCAGCGCGGGCCGAGCACCACGGTCATATCATCCCCCTGCGGCATGCCGGAACGGCGCTGCACCATTCCCTGGGCATCCTTGAACAGAATGCCCGGTGTGCCCTGGAAACCGAGCTCGATCATCAGCACCTGATTGGCATCGAGCTTGTTGGCGACCTCCGCCGTCAACGATGCCGCCGGCTTGATGCCTCCCTTGTCGAACAGACGCTCGTTCTCCAGCAGCGCGGCGCTGGGGTTGGGCGCGGTGAGGATGGCAGCCGCCTTGGCGGGGCTGTCTTCGCGGATCACACCGACCATCACATGGCGCAGCTGTACCTTGCCCGCGTCCACCCACGGCCGCGCGGCCTCCCAGAAGCGATGGCAGTACGGGCAGTTCGCATCGCTGAAGGTATAGACGACGCGCGGCGCGTCGGCCTTGCCGTCACGCCCCCACGCACTCTCGTCGAGCTTCTTCCACGAGCGCTCGGACATCGGCTTGGCCACCAGCTTCTCCAGCGGCGCGGCGCCCACATCCTCACCGTTGGCATCGAACAGACTGCCCACCACGACGTTCTTCCCATCGGCCGTCACATACGCCGCCGCCGGTTGCTGCCCACCCACCACGCCGGCAAAGCCGCGCAGGCCGCCGGGTGCGTCGAACTCGCCGATCACCTCGAACCCATGCTTCTCGATGCCCTTCAGCACCGCCGGCCGGTCACCGCCAGCGTTCTCTGCCGTGGCCTTCGGCGTCTGCGCCTGGCTGCAGCCGGCCAGTGCGATCAGCAGCGCGGCGGACAGCGCGGTGATCAGCGTGCGCGAGGATTTCAACGTCATGGAGACTCCTGGATTCATGGAACAAACGACCCGCGACCCTTACAGGTCGTCGAGCTTGGATTGGAGGCCGGCGGCTGTCAGCTCGCCCAGGTGCAGGTGCTGCAACCGGCCCTGCCCATCGAAGAACAGGGTAGTCGGATACGCATGTACCTGCAGCCGTTCGGCAACACGTGCCTCTTCGTCGAGCAGCACATTGCGCAGCGACAGGCGTTCGGCCGCCATGAAGGCATCCACTTCGTCGCGCGTCTCGCCTTGGTTGACGAACAGGAAGCGGATATCAGGATGGCGCTGCTGTGCGCGTGCCAGTACCGGCATTTCGCGGCGGCAGGGGCCGCACCAGCTCGCCCAGAGGTTGATCACCACGGGCTCGCCGCGGGTCTCGTCAAGCGCGACGGGCGCGCCCTGCAGCGATGTCAGCGTGATCGCCGGCAATGACACCCGCGATTGCTGCAGCCAGCGGGCGCCCGTGGACAGCACGGCCCAACCGACAAGGCCTGCCAGTGCAGCGGCACCCACGGGGCGGCGCAGTGTGGGCCAGCGACGCAGGCGCCACCCGCCCCACCCCAGCCCGACCAGCAGCGCAGGCCACAGCAGGAACCCGCCATCGCCCACACGCAGCACCGCCCAGGGATCGGCCACATAGTCGCCTGCATGCCAGATCACGAACCCTGCCCGCCCGGCGAGCAGGCCCAGCAGCAGCATGTCCACCACCACCGATCGCGGTCGCGGTGCGCCCTCGATTGCCGGAGCACGCACCACACTGGCCACCAGCATCGCGATGCCCAGACCCACCAACACCCACACGACCGCAAGCGGTACCGGGCCTACACTGCTGATCATCGTTTCTCTCCGCCATCGCCCAGGACCTGCCACGCGGCGACGGCTGTTGCATCGGGCCCGCCGGCATGGTCCCAGCAAGGCGTCAATGGATCAAGCGTGCCGGTGTTGCGCGATTCAGGCCGCCGAGCGGATCGGCTCGAGTACCCGGGTGCCCGGTCGCGCCGCTGCGCGCTCACGCTGCTGCGCGGCCACCTGGCGCCGATAGCGGGCCGGCGTGAGCCCGACGATCCGCAGGAACAGCCGCCGGAACGCGCTCTGGTCGGAGTAGCCCACGGCCCACGCCACCTGGTCGACCAGCCCGCCCGCCTGCAGCAACAACTGCGCCTTGGCGATGCGCAGGCGCTGGCAGTACTCGATCGGACGCATGCCGGTCGCTTTGAGGAACCGGCGCTGCAGGGTCCGCGGCTCCAGGCCGGCCTGTGCGCAGATGTCGTCCAGCCCCACACCGCGTGCGGCGATGCCGTGCAGCCAACGCTGTGCCTTGAGGATGCAGCGGTCGCCGTGGGCGAAATTCGGGCTGAAACGTTCCAGATCATCCAGCTCGGTGCGCGGGATCACCAGCTGCAGCTGCTGGATGACGGTGTTCATCACACTCTGCCCGTACACCCGTGCCAGCAGGCGCAGGCTGAGGTACTTCCAGGCATCCTGGCCCGCGGCGGTCAGCAGGTCACCATCATCAACCAGGGTGCGTTCGCTGGGCAGCCAGCTGGGCACCATCGTGCGCAACGCCGGGCAGCGCGCGGGTTCGGGAACGCTGACCGAGCGCCCAGCCAGCACGCCGGCAGCGGCCAGCAGCAGCCCGCCTTCGTCGCAGCCGGCGAGCAGGCTGCAGCCATCGTGGCATTCCCGCAGCCAGGCCAGCAGGCGCTCATCCGGCGGCGCCATGGTCCAGCTGGATTCACTGCCGGGCACCACGATGATCGCAGGCAGCGCATCGCCGAACAGTTCCACCCCGGCAACCCGCTGCATGCCGCGGGCGGACATCGTCCACCGGGTGACCAGCATTCGTGCGCCGGTACGGCGGCCGGCGGCTACCGTGCGGTTGCACCGCTGGGCCAGCTCGGAGAGGACCGGGGCGGCGGCACGCAGGCTGCCGGGGAATTCCACCACGGCGACTTCCATCAGGGTCGGCGTGTCCGGCCGGCGGTCCGGCTGCAACGTGTTGCGGGGTGCGTCCATGGCCATTCTCCTGGGACAGTGTCTGCCGGCGTGGGGCCGGGCAGAACAGGTCGATACATAAGATGGCCTGAGGCTACGGGCGTCCCGGGGGGACGACCATGCAACTAGTTGTAAATTTCACGCCAACTGAATTCCCAGTGGGTTTCCAGCAAGGCTTGACTCTGGAGCAGACTCCAGGGTTCAGAATGGAGCGGTCATCCACGAGGTGCTCATGAACATTGGACAGCTCGCGCGCCAGGCCGGCGTGCCCATCGACACGGTGCGCTACTACGAACGGCAGCAGCTGCTGCCCGCCGCACGGCGCAGCGCCGGCGGCTACCGGATCTTCAGTGAGAGCGATCTGACCCGCCTGCAATTCATCCGCCGCGCCAAGGCACTGGGTTTCAGCCTGGATGAAATCGCCGATCTGCTTGGCTTCAGCGATCAACGTGGCCAGGACATGGCGCAGATCCGCGACAGTGCGGTGAACAAGCTCACCGACATCGAACAACGCATCAACGAACTGCAGCGGATGCACGGCGCGCTCAAACAGCTGGTCGACGCCTGCCCCGGGCATGGCGATCAGGAACAGTGCCCGATCCTGACCGCATTGACCGGGTCACGCCAATGAACGCCACCCACGGCCACAGCAAGGCCTCCCGTGCGGGCGCCGGGATGACCACCGACCCGGTCTGCGGCATGACAGTCGACCCGGCCGCCACGACCCACCATGCCCATCATGACGGCAGCGCCTACCACTTCTGCAGCGATGGATGCCGGCGAAAATTCATTGCAGACCCGCAGCGCTATCTGGATCCGGCATCGCACAGCGCCGAACCAGCTCCCACCGGCACGCTGTACACCTGCCCCATGCACCCGCAGATCGTGCAGGAAGGCCCCGGCACCTGCCCGCTGTGCGGCATGGCGCTGGAGCCGAAGATGCCCAGCCTGGATGAGGGCGAGAATCCCGAGTTGACCGACTTCCGCCGCCGCTTCTGGTGGAGCCTGCCGCTGAGTGTGGCGACGATGGGCCTGGCGATGCTGGCGATGACCCCCGTGCTGCATGGCCTGGCGCCCGATCTGCGGGTGTGGATCGAGTTGGCCCTGGCGACGCCGGTGGTGCTGTGGGCCGGTTGGCCGTTCCTGCAGCGCTGGGCGCAGTCGATCCGCAGCCGCAGCCCGAATATGTGGACCCTGATCGGGACGGGTGTGCTCGCTGCGTACGGCTACAGCGTGGTCGCCACCGTCGCGCCGGGTCTGTTCCCGCCGTCGTTCCAGCAGCACGGGCATGTCGGCGTCTACTACGAGGCGGCGGCGATGATCATCTCGCTCACGCTGCTCGGCCAGTTGATGGAGCTGCGCGCACGGGCAAAAACATCCGCCGCGATCAAGGCGCTGCTCGGCCTGGCACCGAAGACCGCGCGCGTGCTGCGCGAGGATGGCCGCGAGGAAGACCTCGACATTGCCGCGCTGCAGCCCGGCGACCGCGTGCGCGTGCGCCCGGGAGAGAAGGTGCCCGTGGATGGCACGGTCGTCGAAGGCCGCTCCTCCATCGATGAATCGATGCTCACCGGTGAACCGGTGCCGGTGGCAAAGGCCGTGGGCGACGCGGTGATCGGCGCGACACTCAACGGCACTGGCAGCCTGGTCGTGCGCGCCGATCGCCTTGGCGATGACAGCATGCTGGCGCAGATCGTGCAGTTGGTGGCGCAGGCGCAGCGCTCACGCGCCCCGATGCAGCGCATGGCCGACACCGTCGCGTACTGGTTCGTGCTGGCGGTGTTGTCGATTGCGGTGCTGACGTTCTTCGGCTGGGGACTGTTCGGTCCGGCGCCCTCATGGACGCATGCGGTACTGAGCGCGGTAGCGGTGCTGATCATCGCCTGCCCGTGCGCATTGGGGCTGGCCACACCGATGACGATCATGGTCGCCACCGGTCGCGCCGCGCAGCACGGGGTGCTGTTCCGCGATGCCGAGGCGATCGAAGCACTGCGCCAGATCGACACGCTGGTGGTCGACAAGACCGGCACGTTGACCGAGGGCAGGCCAGCGTTCCGCGACGTGCAGGCGGTGGCGCCCTTCGCTGCCGATCAGATCCTGCAGTGGGCGGCCAGCCTGGACCAGGGCAGCGAGCATCCGTTGGCGGCCGCGATCGTGGCCGAAGCACACGCGCGCAGGATGCCGCTGGCCAGCGTGGACGATTTCGATTCCCTGACCGGCATGGGTGTGCAGGGCGTGGTGGATGGCAGGCAGCTGCTGCTTGGCAATACCGCGTTGATGGACGAACACGGTATCGCGCTGGATGCCCTGCGCGAACGTGCCGAGCACTTGCGCAGCACCGCGGCCAGCGTGATGTACCTCGCCGTCGATGGCCAGCTTGGCGGCCTGCTCGCGGTGGCTGACCCGATCAAGGCCTCCACCGCCGAAGCGATCGTGCAGCTGCACCGCGATGGCCTGCGCATCGTCATGGCCACCGGCGACGGCGCGGCCACTGCAGAAGCCGTCGCTCGGGAACTCGGCCTGGATGACGTCCACGGCGAGATGCGCCCCGCCGACAAGGCCGCGTTGATCCGTTCGCTGCAGGCGCAGGGCCGCAAGGTGGCGATGGCCGGCGATGGCATCAACGACGCGCCCGCGCTGGCGAGTGCGGACGTTGGTATCGCGATGGGCAACGGCACCGATGTGGCGATGTCGAGCGCACAGGTCACGCTGGTCAAAGGCGATCTGCGCGGCATCCTGCGTGCGCGCCAGCTGTCCACCGCGAGCGTGCGCAACATGCGGCAGAACCTGGGCTTTGCGTTTCTCTACAACGGGCTCGGCATTCCCGTTGCGGCCGGCGTTCTGTACCCGCTGGGCATCGTGATGTCGCCGATGTTGGCGGCGGTGGCGATGAGTCTGAGTTCGGTCTCGGTGATCAGCAATGCACTGCGGCTGCGCCATCAACGACTGCCCGGAGAGTGACAGCGGATTGCATCACGCTATTTCTTCACTTTTTTCTTGCCAATCGAAAACGTCGTCGCTATGATTTCGCTCCTCACGACGTGGGGCCATAGCTCAGCTGGGAGAGCGCCTGCATGGCATGCAGGAGGTCGGCGGTTCGATCCCGCCTGGCTCCACCAATCCGATCATTAGGCCGATCAGATTGCAGTGACAAAATTTGAAGTTTTCGTGCGTCCCCATCGTCTAGAGGCCTAGGACATCACCCTTTCACGGTGGCGACCGGGGTTCGAATCCCCGTGGGGACGCCAGTTACAAACAAACAGCCCTGACTTCGGTCGGGGCTGTTTGTTTGTTACGCATCGTTCAACGGTTGGCATTGGCCGCCTGTTTATCGCGTGCGTGTTGATGCACTCGCTCAGGCAAAGG
>NZ_JBHFHW010000003.1:0-36661 GCF_057333975.1 Stenotrophomonas sp. AGC87 | reverse complement strand
CGGTGGCTTTGCTGATCACCCAGCTCGGCTCGGCTCGCCTCGGTCCGGTCCGGCCCTGTCCGTCTGCAGCGTTGCATTGCCTTGCTTCGCCATGGCCACCAGCCAACTGTCGGAGGCGTGGGGTGTGTGGGTTGGCGGGACCGTTGTGCCGCATGGATGCGGCTCACGAGCCCCCATGGATGGGTTTACGGCGCGTCCCGCGAACCCACACACCCCACGCCTGGCCCAGTCATCTGAGAAGCTCTGCGCTCTAGGCGTTGCGCTCTAGGCGTTGCGCCCTTGCATCTGCGTAAAGCAAAGCCACCGACCAACGGTCGGTGGCTTTGCTGATCACCCAGCTCGGCTCGGCTCGCCTCGGTCCGGTCCGGCCCTGTCCGTCTGCAGCGTTGCATTGCCTTGCTTCGCCATGGCCACCAGCCAACTGTCGGAGGCGTGGGGTGTGTGGGTTGGCGGGACCGTTGTGCCGCATGGATGCGGCTCACGAGCCCCCATGGATGGGTTTACGGCGCGTCCCGCGAACCCACACACCCCACGCCTAGCCCAGCGAACAGGCGGACAATGCGCTGTTGGCGTTGCGGCCTTGCATCTGCACAAAACAAAGCCACCGACCAACGGTCGGTGGCTACCCTTGCCCAAGCAAGCAGAGATCAGAACTCCGCAGCCACCGTCATGAACAGCTGGCGCGGCGCACTGGCATGGATCGCATAGCGGGTGCCGGTCGGATCCGTCGGCGCGAACGAACTCAGCTGCCCGGCATAGCGCTTGTTCGTCAGATTGGTCGCATTGAGCGACACCTTGATATCGCGCAGCCCCATGCCCGGCCCGAACGAATACCCCATTCCCGCATCGAACGTCGTCACGCCCGGCACCGACTGATCGTTGGTGTAGGTGTAGTAACGCTTGCCCGTGTACTTCGCACGCAGGCTGGCGAAGAAGCCATCGCGGTTCCAGCTGATCTCACTGGAGGCCATGCGCTCGGGCGTATCCACCGTGATCTTGCCGGCCACCGGCACGATCGCACCACCCGAGGTGTAGTTGTCCTCGTAGGTCGTCTTGTTCCAGGAGAGTGCGTTGTACCACTGCAGGCCGTCGATCGGCTTGAGGATGAAGGTCAGTTCCGCGCCGCGGCTCTTCACCGAGCCCACGTTGATGAAGCGCGTGATGCACTCCGGGCGCGTGCCCACTTCGATGCTGGTGCAGGGGTTGAGCGAGAGCAGGCGGTTGTCGAACATCACGTGGTAGGCCGCGATCGAGGCCTGGTACTTTTCGCCGAAGGTACGGAAGCCGGCTTCCAGCGTCTTGGATTTCTCCGGTTCCAGCCCGGCGCTGGCCGCGAAGGATTCCGGCGAGACCTGCAGCGGGCCACCGCTGCCACCACCGACGAAGGCGGCGATGTTCTCCGAGTAGGAGGCGAACACTTCCTGGTTCGGGCTCAGCTTGAAGCCGATGCCGGCCTGCGGCAGTACCGATTCCTTGGCGGTCAGGGTGCCGGAGGCGTAGCTGGCTTCGGTGCCCGGCTTGGCGTTGGCGGTCATGCGGGTGTTCGGGCTCTTGATGCCCACATCCACGGTCAGGCGGTCGTCCAGGAAGCGCATGCGGTCCTGCACGTAGAACTGGCGCGTGCGGATATCGAAGTCCTGATCGAACAGGCGGCGGTCCGGATGGTTGAGGTAGCCGTCATCCAGGAACGGGCCGGTGATGTAGTAGAAATTGCGCTCGACGTTGTGGTCGTTGCGCTCGTACCACAGCCCCGCTTCCAGTTGGTGGATGCCCCACTGCCAGCTCAGCGCGGCGGTGATGCCCTGGCGGTTGATGGTGTAATTCGTGCTGCGGATGGAGATCGGCAGCATCTCCGGGGTGCCGGGGTTGGACGGCTGGCCCGGTGCCCACCAGTGGCCCTGGCCACGGTTCTCGTGGTGGTAGCCAAGCAGCTTCAGGCGGGCGTTGTCGCCCAGCGCGAGGTCGGCATCCAGCGAGTACAGGTTGTCGTCGCGCAGTGCGCGGCTCTGGTAGTACGCGTCATCGATGCTGTTGACGCCACCGGTGAACGCACACTTCTGCGCGTTGTAGGTGCCCGGTGCGCAGTAGGCGGCTGCAACGGCGCGATCCCAGTCCGGTGCGTAGATGTTCCAGTCCCAGCCGAGGCCACGCGCGAGCATGCTCTTGGACAGGTAGGCGTAGTTGGCCTGGCTCACGCGCGAGGTGGCAGCGAAGGCACCGAAGCGGTTGTCGCCCACGTTCCAGATCGCCTTGGCGTTGAACTGGCGGGTGGTCTGGTTCTGGTTCGGTTCGGCCCACATGTCCGAATCCTGATGCACGCCGGACACATAAGCCGAGAAGCCGTTGATGTCGCCGGTGTCCACGCGCAGGTAGCCGCGACGCTGGTTGTCATCGCCGACGGTGACGCTGGCCTTGCCGCCGAACTCGGTGGACGGGTCCTGCGAGAAGTACTGGATGGTGCCGCCGAGGTTGCTGGTCGAGGCGACGCCCAGCGAGCCGATGCCCTGCGACAATTCTGCGCCGGCGAGATTCTCGGCGATCAGCGCACGGGCGATGCTCAGGCCGTTGTAGTTGCCGTAGCTGTTGTCGCCCAGCGGAATGCCGTCCAGCGTGTAGCCCAGGCGGCTCTTGTCGAAGCCGCGCAGGCTGATCGTCTGCGATTCTTCGTTGGCGCCGAAGGCATCGTTGGACTGCACGGAGACACCCGGCAGGCGATCGAGGATCTTCTGGCCGCTGGTGCCCGGCGGCAGTACTTCCTTGTCCACGGCCGTGATGCGCTGCACCTGGCGGGTCTCACCCTGGCCGATCACCGAAACGGTGTCCAGGGTCTGCGCGCTGAGCGCGACGTTGGCAGCGGCGGTGGCGTCTACATCGGCAGCGTGGGCAGTGGCGGCGCACAGCGCGAGCGCCACCGCGATCGTCAGGGGTCGGGTAAGCATGGTCGTCCGTTACATGGGGGAAGATGACCTGCGCAATGCAGGTGCATGACCAGCATGCGAGCGGAAGATGAAAGGATGTTTACGGTTCAGCGCATCACAGATGAATTGGGATGCAGTGCTCATTAACGCATGGGAGCGCGCGGAGGGAGCGCGAGGCAGCCGGCCAGCGGCCGGCACTACTCTGGGGCGAGCTGATCCATGCGGATGCGGTTGGCGAACAGCGAGAACGCGAGCATGCCGGCCAATCCGTTCGCGCGGCTGACCCAGTGCGGCAACCAACGCGGTGGGCGCAGGATGCCTTCTTCGAACAGTGGCGCGAAGGCGATCGCATCGGTCAGCGACATTTTGCCGGCGAACAGCCAGCGGCAGACCTGCAACCGATCTTCAGCCAGCATGTGGCGGAAGAAGGTATGCACGGAGACCAGCCCGCGCAGGTACACGGTGTCCTTGGTGAAGGCCGCGCCGCCGTTCGGGGGCACCCCGCGGAACACGCGCTGGGCGGAGGCGAAGCTCTCTTCGTTGTTCTGGCCAGCCTCGCAGAAGTAGCGGAACACCTCGATGAAATCGGCCCCTTCGCGCGCCATGGCGATGGCTTCGGTGCGCAGGCTGATGCGCTTGAGGCGCTCGATGTCGATGCTGCCGGTGATCTGCTCGGCAAAGGTGGCCAGTCCTTCCTGGGTGGCGGTGACCCGCGGCGAGGACAGCGCCAGACTGGGCAGGTGCGGCTGCTCGCGGCCGTTGAGCGCGGTCAGCGAATGCACCAGCGCCTCGTGATGGAACAGCTGCGCACGGTCGTAGGCGCTGAAGCGTGCACTGGTGCGCAGGCGGATCCGGTTCGGGCCGGCGGCGGCCTTGGAGATCAGGTCCGGATCGAGCTGGACGCTGATGATGCGCGATTCGAAGAAGGCATCCAGATCACTCTGCAGCTGCAGTTGCAGCGCGGTGGCCGAGACCGGCACCTGTTCTTCCGGCGCGAGCAGCTCATGGTCCAGCTCCTGCGCGATCTGGATGAAGTGGCGGGCGGCATCGCGGGTGCTGGGGCCGTTGCCGGGCAGCGGCTGCTCGGGCGCGCCGAACAGTTCCATCGAGTAACGGTCCACCTCGGCGGTGCCCAGCGATTCCAGCAGGCCGGCGGCCTGGTCCCAGCTGTGCGCCGAGCGCTGTACGTACAGGCCGATGGGATGGTCGGGATCGCATTGCGCGCTGATCGCGGCCAGCCGATGGCGGGTATCGGTAAAATCGAGCTTGGGGTAATCGACCTGCGGCAGCACCGGCTGCCCGCGGGCGACGCTGGCCAGGAATGGCGCCTGCAGCGCGGCCGGCCAGCTGGTCAGTCCCAGCAGTTTGATCCCGCCTACCGCCTCGACCAGTTGTGCGTCGAGCGCGGTGTGGTGGGCGACGTCACGATCCACGGTCATTGGCGTGTCCATGGACGGACAGTAGCAAAAGCTATCGCCGGCCGCCCTTTCCGCCCGGGCGCCACTGCGCGCCCTTGCCGACGTGCTTGCGCTCGATGGCCTGCTGCGCCTGGCGCACGGCCAGCTTGGCAGCGGCGGCAGCCACTTCTTCTTTCAGCTTGAAGTAGTTGAGCAGGCGCTCCTCATCCAGCGTGCCGTCATCGATGGCCGCGCGGATCGCACAACCCGGCTCGCGCTGGTGGGCGCAGTCGCGGAAACGGCATTGCGCCGACAGGGCTTCCACGTCGGAGAAGCCGCCTTCGCTCAGGGCCTCCTCGCCGGTCGGCTTGAGCTCGCGCATGCCGGGTGTATCGATCAGGCAGGCCCCGGCCGGCAACGGAATCAGTGCACGGTGGGTGGTGGTGTGGCGGCCACGCGAGTCGTTGACGCGCACATCGGCGGTCTTCATGCGCTCGTGCCCGAGCAGCGTATTGGTCAGGGTCGACTTGCCCGCACCGGAGGAGCCGACCAGTACCACGGTCTGGCCAGCGGCGAGCCACGGCAACAGGGCCGAGGCGCTGGCCGGGTCCTTGCCGTTGATCGCCAGCAGCGGAATGTTCTGCGCCGCCAGTTCTTCCAGCACGTCCAGGGCATCCTGGCTGTACTCGGTCTGGTCGGCCTTGGTCAGCACCACCACCGGCTGTGCACCGCCCCCGCCGACCAGCAGCAGGTAGCGCTCGATCCGGCGCGGATTGAAGTCCGCATCCAGCCCGCAGACGATGAACACCGTATCGATGTTGGCCGCGATCACCTGCTGGTGGTAATGCTCGCCGGCCGCGCCACGCTTGATCGCGGTACGCCGGGGCAGCAGGGCAACGATCTTGATGCCCTCCAGCAGCACCCAGTCGCCGACCGCCGCGCGCTCGTGGCTGGGGAAGCGTGGCCGCTGCCATTCCGGCGGGGACTCGGTCTTGATCGCCGCTTCCGGCGCATCGGAGACGATGTACCCGGTGCGATGCTGCTCGATCACCCGGCCGGGGCGCGCCTGCGGGAACTGCTCGAACAGGGCCTGCCAGTCCGGCAGCTCCGGGCCGCCCGGCCAGGGCCAGCCAATGGTCTGCAGGGCAAGGTAATCAGTGGGTTCGCTCATCGTGCCCATTCTAATGGGTGTGGCGACCAGGCGTTGCCGCAGGGGACCGGCGCAGGCGTGGGCGGACGGAAATCCTTTCATCTGCAACTGCCTTGCAGGGCCGGGCGTTGGGCCGGAAACGCTTGCCCTGCAACGCAACAATTCCGCTACCATGCGGTTTCCATGCCTGAATGACGGCCCGTTCATGTCCACGCCCCCGCTGAAGCCGCTCGCCACCCGCGAGCGCCTGTCCGAAGTCCGCTACGAGATCCGGGGCGAACTGGCGCGACGAGCGCGGGAGCTGGAGGCCCAGGGCCGCAAGCTGATCAAGCTCAATATCGGCAACCCGGGCAACTTCGGTTTCCGGGCGCCGGAGCATCTGCAGCGTGCGATCGCCGATGACATGGGCCGCACCGATCCGTACACCCATCAGCAGGGCCTGCCGGAGGCGCGCGAAGCCATCGCCGCCGCCTACGCCCGTCGCGGTGCACCCGATGCGCACCCGGACCGGGTGTTCATCGGCAATGGCGTCAGTGAGCTCATCGACCTGTCGCTGCGCGCCCTGCTCAACCCGGGCGACGAAGTGCTGGTGCCCTCGCCGGATTACCCGCTGTGGTCGGCCGCGACGATCCTCAACGATGGCCGCCCGGTGTATTACCGCTGCGCACCGGAGAACGGCTTCCAGCCCGACCCGGTCGAGATCGAGGCACTGGTGTCCTCGCGCACCCGCGCGATCGTGCTGATCAACCCGAACAACCCCAGCGGCGCCAGCTACTCGCGCGACCTGCTGGAGCGCATCGTCGCCATCGCCGCCAAGCACAACCTGCTGCTGATGGTCGATGAAATCTACGACCAGATCCTGTACGACGACGCGCAGTTCCATGCGGTCGCGCCACTGGCCGGCGACCACCCGTGCATTACCTTCAGCGGCCTGAGCAAGGTGCATCGTGCCTGCGGCTGGCGCGTGGGCTGGGCGATGCTGTCCGGCGCGGCCGAGCGGCTGGGAGAATTCCGCGCGGCGATGGACCTGCTCAGCGCGCTGCGCCTGTGCGCCAACGTGCCGGGCCAGTACGCCATCGATGCGGCGGTCAACGGGCCGGACACCATCTCGCCGCTGTGCGCGCCCGGTGGCCGTCTGTATGAAACCCGCCGCGCGGTGATCGAGGCCTGCAACGCCAGCGAGCATCTGTCGCTGGTGGCCCCGGCCGGCGCGCTGTACGCATTCCCGGCGGTGGTTGGTGCGGCGGCACGCAGCTTCGATGATCATGATTTCGCGCTGGAACTGATGAACGAAGAAGGCGTGCTGGTGGTCCCGGGCTCGAGCTTCAACGTGCCTTACCGCCACCACTTCCGCGTGACCCTGCTGCCCGAGCCGGAGGTGATGCGCGATGTGTTCGCCCGCATCGACCGCGCCCTGGCACGCCGTGCCGAGGCCAACACCAAGGTGGTGCCGCTCAAGCCGCGCAGTGCGGTGGCCTGATGGGCCTGCCGTACCTGGCGCTGGGCGATTCCTACACGATCGGTGAAGGCGTCGAGCCGGCCGGGCGCTGGCCGATGCAGTTGGCCGCGGCCCTGCGCGATATCGGCGTGGACGTGGACGACCCGACGATCATCGCCACCACCGGCTGGACCACCGACGAGCTTGAGGCCGGCATCGATGCCGACGCGCCGCAGGGTCCCTTCGAGCTGGTGAGCCTGCTGATCGGGGTCAACGATCAGTACCGCGGGCGCAGCGTGGACGAGTACCGCCCGCGTTTCACCGCCCTGCTGCAGCGCGCGCTCGCCTTCGCCGCCGACCGTGCACCGCGCGTGCTGGTTCTGTCGATCCCGGACTGGGGGGTGACCCCCTATGCCGTGGCATCCGGCCGCGACCGCGTGCAGATCGGGCAGGAACTGGATGCCTACAACGCTGCCGCTGCGGCCATCTGCGCTGAGCATGACGTGGCGTTTGTCGACATCACCGACCTGAGCCGCCAACTGGGCGGCGAGAGCGTCATGCTGGCCGAGGATGGTCTGCATCCGTCCGCCGCGATGTACACGCTGTGGCACCAGCGCGCCTTCGAAGTAACGCGCGTGCTGTGGGCGGAGCCGACCCGCTGAGCGAGGCCGCGCTGCCGCTGGCCAGGGAGCAGGCCCGCAGGATCGCCACGGCGTTCCTGCCGCCGCAGCGGTTCGGCAATCGCCGTGATTATTACTACAGCCGCGGCAAGCTCGGCAGTGATCCGCTGTATCCCGGCGTGCTTGCCGCGTTGAACGATGCGCCCGTGGCGCCGTTGCTGGATATCGGCTGTGGCCTGGGGCTGCTGGCCCACGTGCTGCGCCAGCAGGGCAGCACACTTGCGTATCACGGTGTGGACATCGACGCTGGCAAGGTCGCCCGCGCCGAGCAGGCCTGCGCCCGCGCCGCGCTGCCGCAGGCACGGTTCACCTGCATGGACGCCAGTGCGGCCCTGCCCGCCCACCTCGGCAACGTCGCGTTGCTCGACGTGCTGCAGTACCTGCCCGCGCCCGCGCAGACACAACTGCTGCACGATGCCGCCGCGCGCCTGGCACCCGGGGCGCGGCTGGTGATCCGCACCACGTTGGCTGACCGCAGTGGCCGCGACCGCACCACGCGGATCACTGACATGGTCGCGCACCTGGTGGGCTGGATGGGCACGCGCCCACGCCACTATCCCGATGCCGAGAGCCTGCGCACCCCGTTGGAAGCCGCCGGGCTGCAGCTGCGGATGACACCGCTGTATGGCAACACGCCGTTCAACAACTGGCTGATCGTCGGCGATCGTCCGCTCGCTGCGTAGTCGCGGTGGCTCGCGCCGCGGGCCACACACGCGCATACTCCCGCCCCCCCTTCCGGCAAGGAGCCGCCCATGCCCCGACAGACCCGACATTCCGCGCTTGGCATCGCCGCGCTGATCGTCAGCGCCTGTGGCCTGGTGATGCTGCTGCTGAGCATGCATTACGCGCATGCGCCCGAACACGCGGCCATGCGCGAACTGCCGTGGTCGCTGGCGGCACTGCTCGGCAGCAGTGTCGGCCTGGCCATCCTGGCCCTGCTGCTCGGCCTGGGCAGCGTGCTGCAGCCGCGCCGGCGCCGTCTGTTCGGCATCATCGCGCTGCTGGTGACGCTGGGTCTGCTGATCGCACAGCTGTCGCTTGGCGGTTGGATCCGCGACCAGTGGCATGCCTCGCATCCGCCAACAGACGCCGCGGCCGCGCAGCCCCTCGCCCCCTGATTTCTCCGTTTCCGCATCGACAAGGAGCCCTGATGCACCCCCCTCATTCCGGCATGGGTATTGCCGCGTTCATTACCGCCCTGTGCGGTGCCGTGTTGATGCTGGGCCTGATCGTCGTGGCCGGCGTTATCGAAACCACGACGCCCGGCGGCATGGAGGAGACCTCGATGTCGGCGATCCTGGTCGGCCTCGGCTTGATGTGCACCGCGCTGATGCAGCTGGTGGCCTTCGGCCTGGGCGTCGCCGGTGCATTGCAGGCAGACCGCCGCCGCGTGTTCGCGATCCTCGGCCTGGTGATCTCGATCGGCAGCATCCTCGGCGTGGTGCTGCTGATGATCATCGGCTCCCTGAGCTGATCCCGGCCTGCGCCGGGCACCGACCTGGCGTCAGTCCGGCAACCCGGCGTGCAGGCCACGTGCCTGCACCGCCTGCAGCACCGCCTCGATGATGGCCAGGTTGTGGCCATGTGCGGCGCCCTCGTGCAACAGCACGATGCTGCCCGGCGCCAGATCACGGGTGATCCGTTCGACCACCTGATCGGGCGTGCAATCCACCCCGTCGAAACCGCGCGCGCTCCAGCCGACCCGGGTCAGCTGCCACTGCTTCAACGCGGGGGCAACGAACGGGTTGGTCATGCCGACCACCGAGCGGTACCAGCGCGGTGGCGTGCCGGCGATCGCGGTGAGGGCCTGCTGGCAGTGCGCGATCTCCGCGGCCATGGCCTGTCGCCCCAGCCGCCAGAAACGCGCCTGCGGGTGGCGGTGGCTGTGGTTGCCCAGGCTGTGCCCGCGGGCGAGGATCGCGCGGACCAGGTCCGGCTGCGCCTGCGCGCGTTCACCGACCAGGAAAAAGGTCGCCCTGGCCTCGTAGCGGTCCAGCAGATCGAGGACCGCCGGGGTTTCCGCCGACGGGCCATCATCGATGGTCAGCCAGACCTTGCGGGCATCGCCGGGCAGGCGGCTGAGCACGGGGGCATAGAAGCGGCTGTTGGGGAGGAACACCGGCACCATGAACAGGGCATGGGTCGCCACCATCAGCGGCAGGCCGTAGCGCCAGCCCCAGGCGGCCCAGACCCCCACCACGAGCACCTGTGACAGCACCAGCCACGGCAGCCAGCGCCAGGGGCGGCGGGGAATGCGATACAACGTTTCCGGTACGGTCATGCCCCATGATGCCATGCCGCGTAGAATAGGCGGTTCGCATATCCGGACCCCGACCGTCATGTCCCTTGATCCCGCCCTGCGCTCGCGCATCGAATCCATTCTCAACGCCAACCGCGTCGTGCTGTTCATGAAGGGTCAGCCGAGCATGCCGCAGTGCGGTTTCTCGGCTAAAGCCGTCGGCGCCCTGCAGGACCTCGGGGTGGAGTTCGACCACGTCAACGTGCTCGCCGACGCGGACATCCGCGAAGGCATCAAAGCCTATGGCGAATGGCCGACCATCCCGCAGCTGTACATCGACGGCGAGCTGATCGGTGGCAGCGACATCATCCTGCAGATGGCCGGCAACGGTGAGCTGAGCAGCGTGCTCGGCCTTGCCGCCCCGGACCGTACCCCGCCGCGCATCACCGTGACCCCGGCCGCCGTGGAAATGCTGCGTGGCGCGCTGGCCGATTCCCCGGGTGCCTCGCTGCAGCTGGGCATCGACGCGCGCTTCCAGCCGAACTTCCAGCTGGCCCCGCACGACGACAACGCGATCGCCGCCGAGTCCAACGGCCTGCGCGTGCAGTTCGATCTGGCCAGTGCCCGCCGCGCCGAGGGCATCACCATCGACTGGGTCGACGACATCCGCGGCAAGGGCCTGGCGATCGACAACCCGAATGCGCCCAAGGCCGTGCAGGAACTGAGCGTGCGCGATGCCGACGACCAGCTGCGTGCCGGCAGCATCACCGTGGTCGACGTGCGTCCGGCCGACGAGCGTGCGATCGCGGCGATCAACGCCCCGTTCGAAACCTTCGACGGTGACAACCGCGCCCGCCTGGAAGCCCTGCCCAAGGACACCGCGCTGGCCTTCCTGTGCCACCACGGTGGCCGCAGCGCGCAGGCCGCCGAGCAGTTCCGCGCCCTGGGCTTCACCAAGGTGTCCAACATCACCGGCGGCATCGACGCCTGGTCGAACGAGGTGGACAACGGCGTGCCGAAGTACTGATCTTCAGCACGTTGCGGGACAAGAAAAACGCCGGCATTGCCGGCGTTTTTTTGTTTCTGGCGCCGATGGCGTCCATCCCTGCATGACGCGCAACCGGCTATCCGGCAAATCCGCCCTCGGCCAGATAATCCAGCTCTTCCGGTGTCGGCATCCGCCCCAGCACCGCATTACGGTGCGGGAAGCGCCCGAAGCGGCGGATGATGTCGCGGTGCAGTTCGGCGAACTGCAGGTATTCCTTGTCGCCCAGCGCATCGAACATCGCCACCGAACGCTCCTGGTCCTGCGGATCCTCGGAGTGCTCGAACGGGAGATAGATGAAGGCCCGCAGCTTGGGCACCAGCTGCAGGTCCAGCCCCTCTTCCACCGCACGCATGGCGTAATGGCGCGCCAGGCCATCGGTGGCGTAGGCGTGCGCCGTATCGCGGAAGCAATTGCGCGGGAACTGGTCGAGCAGGATCATCAGCGCCAGCGCGCCTTCAGCGGTGCTCAACCAATGCTCGCGCGCGCGGCGGGCGGCGGCAAAATGTTCTTCCTGGAATTGCTGGCGAAACCGCGCATCGAACGCGTCATCGCGCGCGAACCACTGCTGCGGTCCGGCGTCGCGCCAGAACTCCACTACTTGTGCCGCCACGTCCATTCACTACCCCTGTGGATGGCACGCCCCAAGACGTCCATCCGTTCCATTGCCGTTACTCGTCAAAACGCAGGTGGCGGACCGACTTGCCGTTGCGCCGTATCAGCTTAAGCGCCTCGATACCGATCTGGATATGGTTCTCGACGAACTGTGAGCTGACCTTGGCATCGGAGACCTCGGTCTTCACGCCGTCGGGAATCATCGGCTGGTCGGACACCAACAGCAAGGCCCCGATCGGGATGTGGTTCGCAAAACCGGCCGCGAACAGGGTCGCCGTCTCCATGTCGATGGCCATGCAGCGCATCACCCGCAGCTTTTCCTTGAAGGCCTCGTCGTGCTCCCAGACCCGGCGGTTGGTGGTGTAGACGGTGCCGGTCCAGTAGTCGTGGCCGAGGTCGCGGACCATGGTCGAGACCGCCCGCTGCAGGGCAAAGGCCGGCAGGGCCGGGACTTCCGGCGGCAGGTAGTCGCTGGAAGTGCCCTCGCCGCGGATCGCAGCGATGGGCAGGATCAGGTCGCCCAGCTGGTTCTTGCGCTTGAGCCCACCGCACTTGCCCAGGAACAGCACCGCCTTGGGCATCACCGCCGACAGCAGGTCCATGATGATGGCCGCGTTCGGGCTGCCCATGCCGAAGTTGATCAGGGTGATGTCATCGCTGGTGACGCTGGCCATCGGCCGGTCCGCGCCCTGGATGGGGGCGCCGGTGAGCTGGGAAAAGGTGTGCAGGTAGCCACCGAAATTGGTCAGCAGGATGTGCTGGCCAAACTGCTCCAACGGCACGCCGGTGTAGCGCGGCAGCCAGTTTTCGACGATGTCCTGTTTGGTTTTCATGGGGCTGTTCCGACAAACGACAGGCGACAATTCTGCGAGACCAGCCGCGCGGCGTCGAGCATTGCCGCTTACTCCGGGTGGTCGATCCCATCGGCCCTGCCCTTGAGGACAAGGGAGACCAGCGAAAGGAGGGCAGCCGGTATGGCCAGCAGCAGGACGAGGGCCGTTGGCGCACCGAACGCCCAGAGCGAGGCGGCAAAGGCGATGGACGATATGCCGACCAACGGAAAGGCGTACTGGATCTGTTTGATCACCAGGTAGCTGGCGGTGGCCGTCAGCAGGGAGAGCGCTGCGAGGAGGATGCGTGCTTCTTTGGGCAGCGCGCTGGGCGACTGCTCGAAGAATCCGGCCACCAGCATGAGGCCGGACGCGAACGCCAGCAGGACGAGCAACCGGTGGTAATGCGTGGCGTGCTTGCGATCGAAGCCTTCGGTAACGTTCATCGACACTTCCTTGTGAATGCAGAGTGGCACGGGCGGCCCCCGGCCTGTCTGACCCTCCCACGCTGGATGATCACGGCGCAAGTGGCGATCGCGACCTTACGGCCGCAGGCAAGGAAAAGGCGGCCAATGGCCGCCTTTTCCCGTTTACCAGTGCCGCTGGATCAGAACTGCACGGACCAGCGCGCGGTGACGCTGCGGTCGCGGGCGTCGTCCCCGAAGGTGCCGTTGTAGCCGAGCTCCAGCTGGTTGCGCGGGCTCAACCAGGCCGACAGGCCCAGCTCGGCCACCACGGCGTTGTCGGCAATCGCCGCACCGCTGACTGCGAAGCTGCTGCCGCCGGTCCACGCCAGGTCGGCCACCTGGCTGCGGTCACCGGAGGCACGGCGGTAGCCAACGCCACCGCGGATGTGCAGCCAGCTCTCCTGCTGCCAGGAGGTCTTCAGGCCCTTGTCGAACCGCACGCCTGCGGTCGCCACGTTGGTGCGGGTATCGGCGGCCTGGCCGTTCAGTGCAGCCGCGCCACCCTGCTCGGCGAAGCCGTCCACGTCCACTTCAACGCGGGCGAACTGCACGTACGGCTCCAGACCCG
Organism: Stenotrophomonas sp. AGC87; assembly: GCF_057333975.1. Lineage (NCBI taxonomy): Bacteria > Pseudomonadati > Pseudomonadota > Gammaproteobacteria > Lysobacterales > Lysobacteraceae > Stenotrophomonas > Stenotrophomonas sp. AGC87. Next base: position 23,314 of record NZ_JBHFHW010000003.1, on the reverse strand, counting down.
CCTCGCGACCGCCGAAGCGGTACGCGCCTTCGATGAAGGCCTGGCGGGTGGTGGCGTCGTACTTGGCCGACAGCGCATCCTGGTAGCCGGCAAACGTCAGCTGACGCTTGCTGTCCACGTCATGGCGGGAATAACCCAGACCGGCGCGCAGACCGAACGCCCCCCACTGATTGCCCACGTAGGCACCGAAGTGGGTGGTGTCGATCTCCGATCGGGCGCCGCGGCCCGCGGCCTGCTTGATGTCGGTACGGCCGGTACCGACCAGCCCACCGACCTGCCAACCGCCGCCGAACACATGATCGGCACCGACCAGCAGACCATTGCTGTTGGAATCGGTGCGCGCGGCATTGGCATCGCCGTCGAGCTTGCCGCTGCCACCGATCGCCTGCACCCACGCGCCGCCACCGGCAGCCTCGTCTCCGGCGCCCGGCGAACGCACGCCCACGGCACGGCTCAGCGCCGCATCACGCAGGTAACGGCTGTTTTCCACCAGCGCCATCGGCGTGGCGGCGTGGAGTTCACCACTCAGCGCGTCCAGTGCCGCACCGACCTGGGCCGGGAACAGCTGGGTCAGCGGCTTGGGCAGGCCCTGGTTGATGGCCAGGCCATCGGCGCTGGTGGCCACGGCGATCTGGTTCGGCGTGACCGCAGCGCTGGCCAGCGCGTTGCCGCGGGCGACGTCGATGCGCAGCCCATTGGCGCTGTAGCCCAGGCTGAACTTCAGGAACGGCGAGAACGCCGAGAAGTCCGTTGTCGCGAACTGACCGTTCACGCCACCGGCGGCCTGCAGGAAGTTGAACTGCTCCCCGAGGTAGTACACGCCGGCTTCCGGCAGTGCCTTCAAGGTGCCATCCAGCGTGGCGGTGCCGGTGACGCGCAGCACATCGCTGCGGCTGCCCGGGGCCAGTTCGGCCTGGTAGACGCCGGTGGCGGTCTGCACGTAATCACCGTTGATGGTCAGCGTGCCGATCGAGTTGCCCGGCGCGATGATGCCTTCCACGCGGGTGCTGCCCAGCGTGCCGATACCCTTCAGGGTGCCCTGGATGCCAACGAAGGTCGACGCGCCTTCCTGCACACCGTTGAACGACACTACACCGCCGGTCACGTTGAGCGCAGAACCCTCAAGCACACCGGTGCTGGCAATGTAGCTGCTGCCGCCCAGGTTGTTGAGCGTGGTATCCACCAGGCTGCCATTGAGCAGGAACTGGCCGCCCTGTACGTCGACCGAGGCCGTCAGTGCATTGGCGCCGTCCAGCTCCAGCACACCGTCGCGCACGAGGGCGCCATGGAAGGTGTTGTCGCCGCTCAGGCGCAGCCAGCCGATGCCGGACTTGGTCAGTTTGCCCGGGCCGCCGATGTCATTGGTCCAGTCGTCCCATGCATCGCCTTCCCACACCTTCAGGCCACCGGCCCTCTGGTTCATGACCACATCGGTGTCGACGCGGAGCATGCCGTAGCCCTCGATGGCCTTGCGCAGATCAAGCAGGCCCCAGCCGTAGACCTCATCGATGCCAGGCGCACCGAGATCACGCGCCGTGGTGAGCATGACGTCGCGCACCTGCGCGTTGTCCAGGTACGGGAATCGTTCGAACAGCAGGCCGAGCGCGCCGGTGACGTGCGGGGCGGCCATCGAGGTACCGCTCAATTGACCGTAGCCATAGGTGGGCACGCGCTCGAGCACGTCCAGAATCAGGTTGCCATCCGCGTCCACAACGAGGTCCGCATTGATCTGCGAATCACTGCCGTACACCGTGGAGGCGATCTGCGACCCCGGGGCGGCAAGGCACCAGTTCGCCGCCAACCCGCACTTCATGGATTGATTGCTGAGCTCAAGCGCCTGGTTGACGTTGACCACCGCCAGCCAATACGGCTCGATATCCGCCATGGCCCTTGGCAACGAGGCGTACATGCCCGCGATCGGGCTCGCCTCGGGGCTGGGATTGACGCCGCTGTTGCCGGCCGCCCAGACCTGGATCATGCCCTTGGCACGCGAGCCCTCTGCGATGGCCTGCAGGCGCTCGGCAAAGACCGGATGGGACAAATAGAAATCCATCTCTTCGGCCGAATTCGGCTCCGTGGCCAGGCCCCAGCTGTGGTTGAGGGCACGCACGTCCTGATCATTCATCTGCGCGTACATGTCGACGAACGCGGAGGGGTCCGGCCCCACGCCACCGAGCGACTCGACCGAATAGCCGCCCTCTGGCGCCTGCTGCCATTCGCGCGCCGTATTGAAGAACAGTTTGGCCGTGCTCAGGTTGGCACCGAACGCCACACCATGCATGCCGGAACCGTCGCGATTGGCAACGATGGTTCCCCCCACGTGCGTACCGTGGATCCCATAGCTGACGCCCGCCTGCACATAGTTGCCCTTGCGGATGGTTTCGCGGACCTCCTCGGGCACATTGTCGTTGAAACCGACATAGGCGATCTGGACATCGCCACCATCGCTGGCAAAGCAGGCGCCCGGCCCTGCGAGGGCGGACGTATTGGTGCAGCGGGTGCCATCCGGCAACAGGTCGCCGATACGGATGCTGCGATGGTCCTTGCCCGCGAACTCAGGGTGATCCAGGCCGGTGCCGGAATCGAAAATACCCAGTCGAATGTCTTGCCCGGTCAAACCACGGGCATAGGCATGATCGGCGTTGATCGCCCCCAGCCCCCAGTCGGCCTTGAACTCCTCACTGCGCCAACTGTCCAGATCCCCCGGCGCGCCCAGTACCGGGGCAGTGGCGTCGGCACGGAGCGAAGAGCGCGTCACCGGCGCGGTTGATGCCGCGAAGCGGGACGCAACCGATGCGCTCTGCAGATCACGGCTGGAGGCGGCGGCCTGTTCACTTCGCTGCTGCTGGAAACGCTGCAGCACATCGCTGGTAGGGCTGGCGTGGGCCGGTACGGCGATGGCGGCCAGCAGGGTGCCGGTGATGGCCGAGGCCAGCAGACTGCGCGGCAGGGTGCGATAGCGGAATTGCAGATGCGGGGTCATGTAAAAAGTACGTCCTTGAGGTGGTTCGAGAGTCGACATCAACAACCGGCAAGGCGTGTCCCGTTCGGGAGATCCGCCACTGCCGTCAGCTGCATTTCAGCCTACCCATAAAGTTCAGGGGAATTTCACAATTGTTTCTCTCAACCATGGGTGATCTCATTTGCTAAAACTATGCAAAAGGTCACTTGGCAAAAGGCCTGCGTCCCGGATAGCGTCGAGGAATTGTGTCCATGCGGCTTCGGGGAAAACCATGCAGAAGGTGTTGAGCGTCGGCGTTGGCTTGGCGTTGATGTCGATCGTGTCCGGGCCGGCGCCTGCCGCCTCCCGTTTCGTCCAGGATCCCTATCCCAGTACGTACGCGCCGATCGTTTCGGCGCCGGTGTTGATCAGCAATGCGACGGTGCTCACCGGCACCGGCGTGCGCTTGGACAACGCCGATGTGCTGTTGCAGGACGGGCGCGTCGCGGCGGTCGGCACCGGCCTCAGCGCGCCGGCCGATGCGGTCCGCGTCGACGGCCAGGGCAAGTGGGTCACCCCCGGCATCATCGATGTGCACTCACACCTGGGCGTGTATCCCAGCCCGGGCGTGAGTGCGCACAGCGACGGCAACGAGATGACCGCACCGGTCACCGCCAATGTCTGGGCCGAGCACTCGGTGTGGCCGCAGGATCCCGGCTTTGCCGCAGCACTGGCCGGTGGCGTGACCTCGATGCAGGTGCTGCCCGGTTCGGCCAATCTGGTCGGCGGCCGCGGGGTCACGTTGAAGAACGTGCCCGCAACGACCTATCAGGCCATGAAGTTCCCCGGCGCGCCGGGGGGCCTGAAGATGGCCTGCGGCGAGAACCCCAAGCGCGTCTACGGCGGCAAGGGCACCGCGCCGGGCACGCGCATGGGCAATGTCGCCGGTTACCGCGCGGCCTTCATCGATGCCAGCGAATACATCGCCAAGAACACCCCCAAGCAGCCGAAGAAGAAGCGCTGGTTCAGCGGTGACGACAAGGGCGACAGCGCCGGCGACAGTGGCGGCAAGCGCGATCTCAAGCTGGATACGCTGGCCGGCGCCATCCAGGGCGACATCCGCGTGCATATCCACTGCTACCGCGCCGATGAGATGGCCACGATGCTGGATCTCTCCAAGGAGTTCGGCTTCAAGATCGCCGCCTTCCATCACGCGGTGGAGGCCTACAAGCTGGCCGACCGGCTCGCCGAGGAAGGCGTGTGCGGTGCGCTGTGGGCCGACTGGTGGGGCTTCAAGATGGAGGCCTTCGATGGTATCCAGGACAACATCGCCCTGGTCGACCGCCCCGCCAACAGCTGCGCGATCGTGCATTCGGATTCGCCCGAAGGCATCCAGCGCCTGAACCAGGAGGCGGCCAAGGTGATCGCCAACGCACGCCGTGCCGGCATCGAGATCGCCCCGGAGCGCGCCATGATGTGGCTGACCTCCAACGCCGCGCGCTCGCTGGGTGTGGAGAAGCAGACCGGCAGCCTGGAGGCGGGCAAGATGGGTGATGTGGTGGTCTGGAACGGCAGTCCCTTCAGTTCCTACGCACTGGCCGAAAAGGTTTACGTCGATGGCCATCAGGTCTATGACCGCCAGGACGTGAGGCGGCAGCCGCTGTCGGACTTCATGCTCGGCCAGGAGGCACGCCCATGAGCCGCCGCGTCTCGATGCGCCTGCTTCCGCAGGCTCTGCTGTTGCTCGCCGGTGCCTGCATCGCACCGGCTTTGTTCGCGCAGGATCTGCTGATCCGCAACGCCACCGTGCACACCGCCGCCGCACGCGGCAGCCTGGCGCACAGCGATGTGCTGATCCAGGGCGGTGTGATCCGCGCCGTTGGTCCGAGCCTGTCGGCACCGGCCGGTGTGCCCGTGGTGGAGGCCGCGGGCAAGCCACTCACCCCGGCGTTGTTCGGCGGCATCACCGACATCGGTATCGAAGAGGTGTCCGGCGAATCGGCCACGGTCGACAGCGCGCTCAAGCTGGAAGACCAGCCGCTGCGTCCGGAATTCGATGTCACCCTGGCCTTCAATCCGGATTCGGTGCTGATCCCGGTCGCGCGGCTGGATGGCATCGGCTTCACCCTGCTCGGGGCGAACACCGGCGGCGGCTTCATCGCCGGCCAGGGCGGCGTGATGCGGCTGGACGGCAGCGCTGACCCGGTCGGCCCGCAGGCGCTGTTCATCCGCCTCGGTGCGTCCGGCGCGGAGCTGACCGGCACCTCGCGGGCCGCGCAGTGGATGCTGCTGGAACAGATGGTCAGCGAGGCGCGTGGGCGCGTGCCGGCGGACTCTCCGCATGCGCTGCTGACGCCTGCCGGGCGCGCCACGCTGGCGCGTTACCTGGCCGGCCAGGGCCGGATCGTGGTGCAGGTCGACCGCGCGGCCGATATCCGCCAGCTGCTGCGCTGGGCCACCCGCGAAAAGGTCAAGATCGCCATCGCCGGCGGTGCCGAGGCGTGGCGTCTGGCCCCGCAGCTGGCCCAGGCCGGCGTACCGGTGTTCGTCGATGGGCTGGGCAACCTGCCGAGCAGCTTCGACCAGCTCGGTACGACCCTGCAGAACGCCGCGCGCTTGAAGGCGGCCGGCGTGCCGGTCAGCTTCGCCCAGCGCGACGATGCCTCGCACAACGCGCGCAAGATGCGCCAGCTGGCCGGCAATGCAGTCGCCAACGGGCTGCCCTGGGATGATGGCCTGGCGGGCCTGACCCGGGTGCCGGCGCAGGCGCTGGGCGTCGGCGACCGGCTTGGCACCATCGAGCCGGGCAAGCTGGCCGATCTGGTGCTGTGGGAAGGCGATCCGCTGGATGTCGGGCATTACGCCGAGCAGGTCTGGCTGGGCGGCCGCGCGATGCCGATGCGATCGCGCCAGACCGAGCTGCGCGACCGCTACCAGGCGCCGGCGTCGAGCGAACCGCGCGCATACTCGCGCTGAGTCCCTGCACAGGGCCGCTGCCTGCGGCGGCCCTGCATCCGGCGGCACTACCGTCCCGCAACGTGAGTACCCGATCATGGCCCTGCGCTGGTATTTCGATTTCGTCTCACCGTTCGCTTACCTGCACTGGCAGCAGCTCAAGGCCCTGCCGCAGTTCAAGAGCATTGTTCCGGTGCCGATCGCCTTCGGCGCGGTGCTGCACCACCTGGGCAATCTGGGCCCTGCCGAGATCCCCGCCAAACGACTGTTCACCTATCGGCAGGCGCTGTGGCAGGCCCGCAGCGCCGGGGTGACGCTGCGCTTTCCGCCGGGCCACCCGTTCAATCCGCTGGCAGCGCTGCGCCTGTGTCTGGCCGCCGGCGCGACCCACGAGACGGTCGACATCCTGTTCAACTGGATCTGGCGCGACGGCCACGCCGGTGACAGTGCGGCCGCGCTCGCCCTGCCCGGCGCGATGCTGGACATCGCCGATGTCGCCGCGGCGATCAGTGAGCCGTCGGTCAAGGAAGCGCTACGACGCAATACGGATGCCGCCTTGGCGGCCGGCGTGTTCGGCGTCCCGACGCTGGCGATCGGGAGCGAGCTGTTCTGGGGCAACGACGCCCACCCGCTGATGCAGGCGGTGCTGGCTGATCCAGACCTTCTCGAAACGGGCGAATGGGCCCGGATCCAGGACCTGCCGGTGGCGGTGGAACGCAGCCGCTGAGCCCGGGTCGGCTCCCCGGTCAGGCAAGGCGAGCCGTTTTGCGATAGCGTTCACGTTTCCGAACCTACAACCTGCCGGAGGGGCACAGGATGCGCATCGGAATCGTGGTCGACTCTGCGTGCGATCTGCCGCAGGATTTCATTGAACAACACAACATCGTGCTGCTGCCGATCACCGTCCGCATTGGCGAGGCCGTGCTGGCCGACCATCGCGACGAACAGGCGACACTGAGCTTTCTGCATGCCCATGTGGCCGAGCACGGCGCCGAGGCGGAGACTATTCCGTTCAGCGTCAACCAGATCCGGGACCTGTTCCTGGGCAAGCTGGTGATCGATTACGACCATGTCTTCTGCATGACGATCACCAAGACCCGCAGCCCGATCCACGACAACGCGATGCAGGCCAGCTTCGCGATCCTCAACGACTACAAGCCGGTGCGGCAGGCGGCAGGCTTCAACTCGCCGTTCGCGCTGCGCGTGCTCGACACCCAGAATCTGTTCGCCGCGCAGGGCGTAACTGCGGTGGAAGCGGTGCGCCTGCGCGACAGCGGCGCGAGCGTGCAGCAGATCCGCGAGCGGCTGGAGCTGCTGGCGCACAACGTGCACGGCTACATGATCACCCGCGATCTGTACTACATGCGCGCCCGTGCACGCCATAAGGGCGACCGCAGCGTGGGCCTGATCAGCGCCGCGCTGGGCAGTGCGCTGGACATCAAGCCGGTGCTGCATGGCTACCGCGGCGAGACCGGCCCGGTTGCCAAGATCAAGGGGTTCGACAACGCCGTGCAGAAGCTGTTCGATTTCGTCGGGCAACGCGTCAAAGCCGGCCTGATGACGCCAACCGTGTGCATCAGCTACGGCGGCGAGCTGGCCGACCTGCAGGCCCTGCCCGGCTACGCCACGTTGCGTGAGACCTGCCAGGCGCATGGCGTGGATGTGTTCGAGGCGGTGATGAGCCTGACCGGCATGGTGAACGTGGGCAAGGGCGCGGTGACGATCGGCTTTGCCGACGGCCCCCACACCTTCAACGGCTGACCGCACTGGTCGGCATTGCAGCGGCCATGCCACGATGCGGGCACGGCCGCTGGTTCTGCACGCGGATTGCACCGCGTCTCTGCCAGCCTTGCCGCATTCAATGGAGGTAACCATGCCAGTTAGTTATGACATCAGCCTGCCGGACCCGGCCAAGGCACGCGGCAACGATCCGGACCTGTCCTTCCACGCCCAGGGCGCGGCGGGCCTGGCCGAGGAACTTCAGAACGCCCTGCGCACCCCGGTGCTGTTCGACCGCTGGCGCGCCAAGCAGGACGATCCCGACGCCGTTGACCCGCAGTGGGGCGCGACCGATCCGTCCGCCACCGTGACCGGCGCGCAGGATGATCTGCGGATCAACCTCTGCGCCACCACCAGCATCGACAGCGACGTGTTCAAGCAGCGCCTGCGCATGCTGGCCGGCAGTCACTGGGAACTGCGCAACGTGCGTTGAGCCATGTTGCCCGCCCCGCTGGCAGCCGACGCGCTGCCAGTGAGGGCCACGCCGGCATCGCCATCGTCCCACCCACCGCCCAGCGCGCGATACAGATCCACCCGGGCGATCGCGGCCGCCGCCAGGCTGCCGGCCAGCGCCGCCTGGTTGTCCAGGGCGATGCGCTGGGTGGTCAGCACGTCGAGCATGTCGATCACACCGGCCTGGTACTGACGACGCGCAGCGACCAAGGCACGATCGCTTTGCTCCACCGCCACCTGCAGCGCCTTCCCGCGTTGCTGCTCGGCGCTGTAGCCGTCGATCGCATCGTCCACATCGTGCCAGGCCTGCAGCACCGTCTTCTGGAACTGCAGCGCAGCATGGCGCTCCTGCAACCGGCTCAGAGCGAGGTTGGCTTTCAATCTGCCACCCTGGAAGATCGGCAGACTGATCGCCGGGCCGATGCTGAAACGATGGGCGTTCCAGCCGTCCAGGTCGTCGAGCTGTTTGGCCTGGAAGCCGGCATCGCCATTGAGGGTGATGCGCGGCAGGAAGTTGGCCTTGGCCACACCGATGCCAGCAGTCGCCGCATGCAGGGCCGCTTCGGCGCGGCGGATGTCCGGGCGGCGCTCGACCAGGTCGCTGGGGAGGCCAGCCGCCGTGCCGGGCAATGCCGGCCAATCGCGCCGCGCGGTTTCCAGCTGTGCGTCCAGCGCCTGCGGGGAGCGCCCCAGCAGCAGGGCCAGCGCATTGCGCAGCTGCGATTGCCGATGTTGCAGCGGTGCCACCCGCGCCTCCAGTGCAGCCACCTGTGCGGCCGCGCTCGCCACCTGCAACGTGGTGGCCACGCCCTGCTGCTGGCGGGAAAGGGTCAGCCGCTGCACGTCGCGCGCAATGTGCAGGTTGTCTTCGGTGATCGCCAGCAACTGACGCGTCGCGCGCAGCTGCAGATAGGTACCGGCGGTTTCGGCCATCACCGCGGTCTGCACCGCATGCCAGTCTTCGCTGGCGATCTGCACGCGGGCATCGGCGATCTCCACCTGGCGGCGCACGCGGCCCCAGAGATCCAGCTCCCAGCTCAGGCCGATACCAGCCTGGAACAGCCCATAGTCTTCGCGCCCGGCATTGCCGGACGGATCGTTCAGACCCACTTCGCTGTTGCGCGCACGGGTGGCGCCGACCGTCGCGCCGACGGCCGGGGCGCGGTCGGCGGCACTGATTCCGCGCAGCGCGCGGCTCTGCGCGACGCGGTTGGCCGCCAGCTGCACATCCAGATTGGCGCGCATGGCCTGGCTCGCCAGTGCCGCCAACAGCGGATCCTCGAAGCCGTTCCACCACGCCGCGTCATCAGCGAAGGCGGCGGACGTGATCACGCTTCCTTCCCATTGCGCTGGCAGGCTTGGCTGGGGCCGCACGAAGTCCGGCCCGAGGGTGCAGGCGGCCAGTGCGGTGCACAGCGCGCTGCCTGCCATCAGGCGCAACGTCTGCCGGACCATCATGCGCCCTCCCCCGGCAGCCCACGTGCGCCGCTGTCCAGATCCACGCGCGCCTCCACCGACATCCCTGCCCGCAGCTTGCCGGCCAGCGGCTGGTCCTGATCGAGCACGATCTTCACCGGGATCCGTTGCACCACCTTGGTGAAGTTGCCGGTGGCGTTCTCCGGCGCGATCGCAGCGAAGGTCACCCCGGTCGCCGGGGCGATGCTGTCGATCCGGCCGTGCAGCGGCTGGCCGGGGAACACATCCACCTGCACGTCTACGCGCTGCCCGGCGTGCATGCGCGTCATCTGCGTTTCCTGGAAGTTGGCGACGACGAACGCCTGCTGCAGCGGCACCACCGCGAGCACCGGCGTGCCCGGGGTGAGGTAAGCGCCCACGCGCGCTGCGCGGCGGCCGACCATGCCATCGATGGGCGCGCGCAGCTCGGTATGCGACAGATCCAGTTCGGCACGGGCCTGTGCGGCGTCGGCCCGCTGCACGGCGGCCTGCGCGGACTGCACGCTGGCGGTCAGCAACGCAGTGCGCTGGCGCGCATTGAGCACAGCGGCCGTGCCCTGCTGCAGATGCGCACTGGCCACCGCCTGGCGCGACTGCGCCTGCTGTGCGTTCTGCACGGTGCCAGCACCGTCGCTGGCCAGCGCTTGATAGCGGCGCTGATCGGCCTGGGCGAGGCTGAGCTCGGCGCGGCTGACGTCTACGCTCGCCTGGGCCTGGTCGATCACCGAACCCTGCTGCGCCAGCGCGGCCTGCGCATTGGCCAGTTGCGCCCGTGCATTGGCGAGATCGGCACGCGCGGCCGCCAGCGCTACCTGATAGTCGCGGTCATCGATGCGCGCGAGCACATCGCCGGCCTTGACCGTCTGGTTGTCCTGCACGCGGACTTCGCTGACGAAGCCGGCGATCTTCGGCGCGACCACGGTGAAGTCCGCGGTGACATAGGCGTTGTTGGTGGATTGATGGCGGCCATCGTGCAGCAGCCACCAGGCGCCGCCGGCGAGCAGCAGCAGGCCGGCAGCGATGACGAAGGGAACGGAATTGCGATGCAGGGACACAGGGGAGTTCCTTGAATTCAAGCCACGGCACGTGGCGGATAGATGCGTGTGGGCAGCCACGGAATCAGCGCGATCAGCGCCACCGCCACCCACGCGACGAGGAGATAGAGATCGGCTGAGGTCAGCGCGACCACCTGCGCATGCAGGCGTGCGCCCAGCCCTGGCACAGTGGTGGCGTCAAGCCAGGTCGCGTTGCCGATCCGGTCGACCAGCGCGGTCGAGTGCAGATGGCTGCGCGCGGTGGTGACCGCCTCGAGCAGGCCACCGGCGAGCACCGCGGCGAAGCCTTTGACGGTGTTGAACCACGCTGAGGCGAAGGGGCCATCGGTCGGCGCCAGGCTGCCGGTGGCGAGCATCAGCAGCGGCAGCACCGCCATCGGCTGGGCGATGACCTGGATCACCTGCAGCCACACGAAGTTGTCGCGGTGCCAATCGGTGGTCAGCTGCGCACCCAGGCCACAGGCCAACGCCAGCAGGCCCAGGCCGATCGCCTGCACCCAGCGGCTGTCCACCCGGCGCTGGTTGAGCAGGGTCGCCACCAGCGGCAGCGCGATCAGCTGCGGCAAAGCGACCCACAGCAGCATCGGCGCGGTCTGCAGCGGCCGGTAGCCCTGCACCTTGGCCAGGAAGCTGGAGGGAATCATGATCACCGCCAACAGCACGAACAGCACGCCACCCAGCGTGATCAGCGCGTAGCTCAGATTGCGGTTGGCCAGCAGCTGCAGCTTGAAGAACGGCAGCGGGTGCGACCATTCGTTGTAGAAGAACAGCGCCAACAGGCCGGTACCACCGCCGAGCAGCAGGCAGATCAACGGCGAGGCGAACCAGTCCAGGCGCGGCCCCTGCACCAGGCCGATCACCAGCATCACCAGCGCCGGGAACCCGAGCGCCAGGCCGACCCCGTTGAACTGCGCGAACCGCTCCAACCGCAGCGGGTCCTGCGGCAGGCCCCAGGCCACCATGCCCAGCGCGGCCACACACCACGGCACGATCTGCCAGAACGCCCAGTGCCACCCCACGTAGTCCACCCACAGCGCGGCCATCGGTGTGCCCAGGCTCGGCCCGAACGTGGCCGTCAGCGCATAGCCGGCCAGGCCGTACAACTTGATGCCCGGCGGCAGGAAGCGCAGCGCCACGCTCATCAGCAGCGGTGGCAGCGCGCCGCCCGCCAGCCCCTGCAGCGCGCGCAGGATCAGGAACGAGGGCAGATCCGGTGCGAACGGACACAGCACGCCCAGTACCATGAAGGCGCCGATCATCACCAGTGCGAAGCGGCGCAGCGAAAAGGTCACCGCGCACCACGGTGCAAACGCCATCGCGCTGACCGACATCGCCGTGTACAGCGCGATGATCCAGCTGCCGTCATCGACACTGAACCCCATCGCGCCCCGGATGTCGGCCAGCGCGACCTTGGTGACGTTTTCGTTGATGCCGGAGATCAGCACGGCCAGCAACACGCCGCACAGGCCCACGGCCAGGCGCAGGCCGAACGCGGCCTGGGCGGGTGGTGCGGCCGGCACGGCAGTCGCAGCCGGCAACGGGGCAGCAACAGCAGTCATCGAACACCACCCGGGTACGGGGGATGCAACGCGAACAACACGGACATGGGTCCACTCCACGACGGGGAGCGGCAGTCTAGGCAGCGCCGATGCTGCGAAAAATGCTGCACCGGCCATCGCTGGCGTGCATCCCACGCACGCCTCACCGGTGACCGTGCAGGCGGCCGTGGCCGCAGTGCGTCAGGCCTGCGTGGACTCCGCGTCGCACATCGCCTTGATGCTGCGGCGCAGCCAGCGATGCGCCAGATCGCTGTCCAGGCGGGGATGCCATGCCTGCACGACAATCGCGCTGCGGACCGGAATCGGCAGTTCAAACAGGCGCAGCGGTACCCCGAGGCGTTCCAGCCGGCCCAGCATCACGCTGGGCATCTGCGGCAGGATCAGGTCCGAATCGGCCGCGGCGAAGATCGCCGAGTGGAAGGTCGGCATGATCTGCGCGACGCGCCGGGTCAGCCCCAGCGCTTGCAGGTCCTCATCGATCGGGCCATACCAACGGCCACGGCGCGATACGGCGATGTGGTCGAAGGCCACGAAGCGCTCGGCAGTGATCTCGCCGGCGAAGATCGGGTGGCCCTCGTGGGCGGCACCGAAGAACGAGGTGCTGAACAGGTTCTGCACCTTGGTATCGGCGCTCAGCTTGCTGACCGCACTGATGTGCAGATCGATCCGGCCCTGCGCCATCGCATCGTCGTCCCCATCGCCCTCGGGCACGAACCGCAACACCGAACACGGCGCCTGCGCGTTGAACAGTTCGCGCATGCGGCCACCATAAGTGCCGACAAACACATCGTTGGCGCGGATGCTGAAGGTGCGCTCCAGCGTCAGCATGTCGACCTCGCGGCCGGCGTTGAAGACCAGGTGGGCCTGCTCGATCACCCCGCGCACCTGCTCACGCAGCTGCAGCGCGCGCGGGGTCGGGGCCAGGCCACGGCCGGCGCGGACCAGCACCGGATCGCCGATCGCCTCGCGGATGCGGCCCAGGGTACGGCTCATCGCCGGGGCACTGAGGTTCATCCGCCGCGCCGCGCCCACGACGCTGCCCTCCTCGATCAGGGCATCCAAGGCAATGAGCAGGTTCAGATCGGGCATGGTCACGGCAGTATCACCTTCATCGTGTGGCGGTGACTTTACTGCAATCCAAAACCCGGATTGGTGCACCCAGCGCACGGCTCAGCTGCGGCGCACGGCATGGGTCCGGCCCCGACGGTGCGCGACCCTAGCGGCCCCTCTGCCGAGAATGCCGATGTTCACCAAGATCCTCGTCGCCCTGGATGGCGGCCAACAGCACGCGCAGGTACTGGGCCTGGCCGCGTCGCTGGCCGGGCCTTCCACCCGGTTGCACCTGCTGTGCGTGCTGGACCCCGCCTTCGCGCTGCCCGATGACGCGCCGCGCGCCGACCATGCCGAATACCCGGCCGCCGATGACCAGGTCCACCAGGCCGAGCGTCTGCTAGCCACCGCGCTGGGCAGCCTGCGCGAGCGCGGCATCGACGGCATCGGCCACCACCCAGCCGGCGAGCCGGCGCAGGTGATCTGCGACCATGCCCGCCAGCACGGCTGTGACTTGATCGTCATCGGCCACCGCCATCTTTCGCGCATGGAGCGCCTGCTGGACCGCTCGGTCGGGCAGTGGACGGTGGACCATGCGCCCTGCCCGGTGCTGGTGGAAGTGCGCGGTGGCGATGCCTGAGCGAACGCCGGCGTGCCGTCATCCATCGGCCGCGGCCGTGCCTTGGCCCGGCGTGGGCGGTGATCGCGCTCAGCCCGGCTCGCCGCCCGCGTCCACCCGATTGCGCCCGCCCCGCTTGGCCGCGTACAGCGCGGCATCCGCCGCCACCAGCAGCTCGCCAGGATCGGCTTCCAACACCCTCGGCACGGTCCCGACGCCGATGCTGATGGTCACCGGTCGTCCCGACTCAGCGGAGGGCAACTGCAGCTGCTCCACTGCATGGCGCATGCGCTCGGCGAGTGCAGGGGCGCCTGCCAGCGGCGTCGATGCCACCACCACGGCGAATTCCTCACCGCCATAACGGGCAACCAGATCGGTGCTGCGCACCGCGCAGCCGGCCAGCGTCGCGGCGACCAGGCGCAGGCACTGGTCACCGGCCGGGTGACCGTACCGGTCATTGAAGTCCTTGAAGCAGTCGATATCCACCATCAGCAATGCGATGCCCTGCCCGCTGCGCCGCGCCCGCTCCCACGCGTCACGCAGGCTCTGGTCGAACTGCCGGCGGTTGGCCAGGCCGGTAAGGCTGTCGATCCGCGACAGCGCATCGAGCTGGTCCTGGCGCGCGAACGAATGCATCTGCATCAGCACGCTGCGCAGGCCCTAGCCCAGCGTGGCCAGCACGAACCCCGCGACGGCCAGGTACGGATGGTCACGGACCATCAGGGCCGACACCACCATCAGCGACAACGCCAGGATCAGCGGGCTGCCCGCACGCACGGCCATCACCAGTGTGCGCGGTACGCGCACGTCGCCGCGTCGGGAAGGCCGCAGCGCCATGATCGCCAGCAACAGGAACGGGACATCGATCAGCAGATCGACCAGGCCACCGTAGCTGCCCTCCGTCTCGACATGATTGATGTACGCGGCAATGCCCAGGTATACCCAGGCGAACGCGCACAACGTGCGGAAGAACACGCGCCGCGAGGGATCTTCGCTCGCCCGCCAGCGCAGCAGCGCAAAGCCGGCGATGAAAATGTTCTCCACATCGAACATCAGTCGCAGGTGCTCGATGCCCTCCTCGCCCGCATCGTTGAGCGTGGCGAAGGAGAACGTGTAGACGAAGAACAGGTAGCCCAGCAGCAGCGCGAGCAGCGCATCGATCAGACTGAGATACCACGGCTCCTGCCGGGGATGGGCCATCGCAAACGTGAGCGGCACGCCGTACAGCACGTACAACAGCATGCTCAGCCCCGGCGTCGCATCGGCATTGCCGCGGCCGACCTCCTGATACATGTTCAGCGCCATGCCGGCCGCCCACAGCCCATGCCCAGCGCCATCGCGAACCAGCCGACGAGCGACGCGCTGCGGCGCCCCCGCCACACACAGGCCAGCCCGGCCAGCAGGGGCGCCCCGATCAGGAACGCATAGGACACCGGCAGCGCATGCGCGGGCAGCAGCACCAGCGCGATGCCGTGGCACAGCAGGTACAGCACCGACAGCCAGACCACCATGCGGCTTCCCATCCCGATGCGGCGTTGCGACCAACATACAAGGTTGCCCGGCACCTGGGGATCAATTCATCCCGCGTTGACGGGGTGGGTGCGGCAAGGCGGCGGGGCGCGCCGGTTACTCTTCCTCGAGCTGCTGGAAGCGTTCCGCCAGAAAATCGATCAGCGCGCGCACCGAGGGCAATAGCCCGCGCCGGGAGGGGAACACCGCGTGGATGATTTCCCGCCGTGGCGCCCACGCGGGCAGCACATGCACCAGCGTGCCGGCGGCGATCTGGTCACACACCATCATCCTTGGCAGCTGCACCACGCCCACGCCCGCCACCGCGGCTGCGCGCAGGGTCAGCATGCCGCGGGTGACAAGGCGCGGCCGATGATGGATGTCCGCGCGCGTGCCGTCCGGGCCGAACAGATTCCAGACATGCTCGTTCTGCGGCAGGCCCAGCTCCATGCTCGGCAACGCGGCGAGATCGGCCGGCACCTGCGGCAGGCCCAGCCGCTCAATCAACGCCGGGCTGGCGACCAGGCACTGGCTGCGCTCGGCCAGCACCCGCATCACCAGCTCGGTGTCCTGCAGCGGCGGTGGCCGCACCCGGATCGCGATATCGATGCCCTCGGCAATCAGATCGACCCGGCGGTTGGTGGCGTCCAGCTGTATCTCCACCCCCGGGCACTGCGCCAGGAAGGCCGCGATCATCTCGCCGACGCGCGTGTCCAGCAGCGCGACCGGGCAGGCCACGCGGACGATGCCGCGCGGCTCGCTGCGGGTGAGTTCGATCGCCTCCTGCGCAGCCTCGGCTTCGACCAGCATCGCCTTGCAGTGCGCATGGAAGGTCTGGCCGACCTCGGTGACCGAGAAGTGCCGCGTCGAGCGTTGGATCAACCGTACCCCCAGCCGCTCTTCGAGCAACGCCACCCGGCGGCTGAGCTTGGACTTGGGCATGCCCAGCGCCCGTCCCGCCGGCGCGAAACCGCCGTGATCGACCACTTGGGCGAAATAGTAGAGGTCATTGAGATCCTGCATGGCGCCTCCAGCGTTCACGAAATAGGACTATGAGGATAGATTCTGCCGACTACCGGCACCAGCGTCCTGAATCCATCATCTCCTCCATCAGACAGGGGCTTGGCCCCGGAGGAGTGCGACATGAAGAAGATTCTCGGCATCTACAGCGCCCCGAAGGCGCATTGGGTGGGCGACGGCTTCCCGGCCCGGACCCTGTTTTCCTATTCCAGCCACGGCCAGCAGGTCAGCCCGTTCCTGCTGCTGGACTACGCCGGTCCGATGGCGTTCACCCCGGCCGCGCAGCCCCGCGGCGTTGGCCAGCATCCGCACCGCGGCTTCGAGACCGTCACCATCGTCTATGAGGGCGAGGTCGAGCATCGCGACTCCACCGGCGCCGGCGGCACCATCGGCCCGGGCGATGTGCAGTGGATGACCGCCGCCTCCGGCATCCTGCATGAAGAGTTCCACTCCCACGCCTTCACCCGCACCGGCGGCACGCTGGAGATGGTGCAGCTCTGGGTGAATCTGCCGGCCAAGGACAAGATGGCCGCGCCCGGCTACCAGACCCTGCTGGACGCGCAGATTCCGTCGGTGGCCTTGCCGGACCAGGCGGGCCGCGTGCGCGTGATCGCCGGTGAGTTCGATGGCCAGCGTGGCCCCGCGCGCACCTTCACGCCGATGGATGTATGGGACCTGCGCCTGCTCCAGGGGCACAGCGCCCGGCTGCCGGTACCGGAGGGACGCCACGTCGCCCTGGTCGTGCTGCGCGGCAGCGTGCAGGTCAATGGCAGCCAGGCCGTGCACGAGGCGCAGCTGGTGATGCTCGATCGCGATGGCAGCGCGCTTCAGATCGAGGCCAACAACGATGCCACCGTGCTGGTGCTCAGCGGCGAACCGATCGATGAGCCGATCGTGGGCTACGGGCCCTTCGTGATGAACAGCCAGGACGACATCAGCCAGGCCTTCGCCGATTTCAAGGGTGGCCGCTTCGGCCAGATCGCCCAGGCGTAATTCCGGCGAAGTGCTGGATTCGCAGCGCGATTGACGCCCCCCCCGTCCTCCGTGGCGATGGTCGTTGCCATCGCCATCTCCCGGCCGCCCACGGCCCCTCCCAATGCCCAGGAGTATTTCCCATGGCAAGCGAACCCATCCGTGATCCTGTCACCGATCACCTGCTGACCCCGCAGAACGCCGCCTTCATCATCATCGACTACCAGCCGGTACAGGTGAACTCGATCGCCTCGATGGACCGGCAGTTGCTGGTCAACAACATCGTCGGCACCGCCAAGGCCGCCGTCGCCTACGGGCTGCCGATCGTGCATTCCACGGTCAATGTGCGCAGCGGCCTCAACAAACCGCCGATTCCGCAGCTGCGCAAGGTGCTGGCCGACCATCCCACCTACGACCGCACCACGATCAATTCGTGGGAAGACACCGCATTCCGCGAAGCGGTGCAGGCCACCGGGCGCCGCAAGCTGATCATGACCGCCCTGTGGACCGAAGCCTGTCTGACCTTCCCCGCCCTGGATGCCCTGAAGGAGGGCTATGAGGTGTACGTCGTGGTCGATGCCGTTGGCGGCACGTCCCTGGCCGCGCACGACGCGGGCCTGCGCCGCATAGAACAGGCCGGCGGCAGGATGATCAGCGTCCCGCAGCTGTTCTGTGAGCTGCAGCGTGATTGGCAGCGCCAGGACACGGTGCCGGCGTTCATGGATCTTTTCATCCAGACGGGCGGCACTGCCGGCATCCAGTTCTCCTACGATCGCCAATGAGCGACGCAACGGCCACGCTTCCGCGTGGCCGTTGGGCGGGCATCAACCGTGCAGCGCCTTGGCGTGATGCGCGATGTGCTCGCCGATGAAGCTGCTGATGAAGTAATAGCTGTGGTCGTAACCGGGCTGCAGGCGCAGCGTCAGCGGATGACCGGCCGCCGTGCAGGCCGCCTGCAACCATTGCGGCTGCAGCTGGGTGTCGAGGAACTCATCACCACCGCCTTGGTCCACCAGCAACGGCAGGCGCTCGGCCGCGGTGGCGACCAGCTCGCTGGCATCCCACGCTGCCCAACTGGCACGGTCCTCACCCAGGTACGCGGTGAAGGCCTTCTGCCCCCACGGCACGCGGGTCGGCGCGACGATCGGCGAGAACGCCGAGACGCTCCTGTAGCGACCCGGATTCTTCAACGCGATCACCAGCGCGCCATGGCCCCCCATCGAGTGGCCACTGATACCGCGCGCGCCCGTCGTCGGGAAGTGCGCCTCGATCAACGCCGGCAGCTCCTCCACTACGTAGTCGTACATGCGGTAATGCGGCGCCCACGGCTGCTCGGTGGCGTTCAAATAGAAACCCGCCCCCTTGCCCAGGTCGTAGCCCTCGGCGTCGGCGACGTCATCGCCGCGCGGGCTGGTGTCCGGCGCGACCAGGATCACGCCATGCTCGGCGGCGTAACGCTGCGCGCCGGCCTTGGTGATGAAGTTCTGTTCGTTGCAGGTCAGCCCGCTGAGCCAGTACAGCACCGGCAGCTTCTGCGTGGCGGCCTGCGGCGGCAGATACACGGCGACATTCATCTCGCACCCCAGCACCTGCGAGGTGTGGCGGTACACGTCCTGCCAACCGCCGGACGCGGCGCGATGTTCGATGCGTTCCATGGTGATTCTCCGTAGGGGCGGCGCGGACCACGCGCCGCCCGTAGTGGCTCAGAAATGCACGACCGAGCGGATCGACTTACCTTCATGCATCAGATCGAACGCGTCGTTGATCTCGTCCAGGCCCATCGTGTGGGTCACGAACGGGGCCAGCTCGATGTCGCCCTTCATCGCATCTTCGACCATACCCGGCAGTTGGCTGCGGCCCTTGACGCCACCGAACGCGGTGCCCTTCCACGAGCGGCCGGTGACCAGCTGGAACGGACGGGTCGAGATTTCCTGACCCGAGCCGGCCACACCGATCACCACGGACTGGCCCCAGCCACGGTGTGCGCATTCCAGCGCCGCACGCATCACGTTGACGTTGCCGATGCACTCGAAGGTATGGTCCACGCCCCAGGTGGTCATCTCGACGATCACCTGCTGGATCGGCTTGTCATGATCCTTCGGGTTGACACAGTCGGTGGCACCGAACTGCTTGGCCAACTCGAACTTGGAGGGGTTGGTATCGATCGCGAAGATGCGGCCGGCCTTGGCCTGGCGCGCGCCCTGGATGACCGCCAGGCCGATACCGCCCAGCCCGAACACCGCCACCGAATCCCCTTCCTGCACCTTGGCAGTGTTGTGCACCGCACCGATGCCGGTGGTGACGCCGCAGCCGAGCAGACACACGTGTTCCGGGTTGGCCTCCGGGTTGATCTTGGCCAGCGAGACTTCGGCCACCACGGTGTATTCGCTGAAGGTGGAGCAGCCCATGTAGTGGTAGATCGGCTCGCCGTTGTAGCTGAAGCGGGTGGTGCCATCGGGCATCACACCCTTCCCCTGAGTGGCGCGCACGGCGACACACAGGTTGGTCTTTCCGCTCTTGCAGAACAGGCACTCGCCGCACTCGGCCGTGTACAGCGGGATCACGTGGTCGCCCGGCTTGACGCTGGTGACGCCCTCGCCCACTTCGACCACGATGCCCGCGCCTTCATGGCCGAGTACGGCCGGGAACAGGCCTTCCGGATCATCACCAGACAGGGTGAACGCATCGGTGTGGCAGACGCCGGTGTGGGTGATCTTGACCAGCACTTCGCCCTTCTGCGGCGGGGCGACGTCGATCTCGACGATCTTCAGCGGTTCGCCAGCGGCGAAGGCAACAGCGGCACGGGATTTCATGGGGAGCACTCCAAGGCAGGGAACAGAATGTGGCAGCACGCGGTCGCCCGCGCACTCATTTGAGGTAGGACCGGATCAGCATGCTCATCTCGCGCACGCGCTCGTCGCGCTGCGCATCGGATTGGGCCGGCTGCCCGAATTCTTCGCGCAGATGCGCTTCCATCACTTCGGACATCAGCCCGTTGACGGCACCGCGGATCGCAGCAATCTGCTGCAGCACCGGCCCGCACTCGGCCCCGGCTTCCAGCGCGCGGTCCAGCGCATCGCACTGACCGCGGATCCGACGGACCCGGGCGAGAACGCGCTTTTTTTCCTGCGGGGAATGAGGCATCGGGGCAAGGCCAGTTAACTATACTGGGGGTGAGTATACAGCATCCGCAAAACCAACCCTTTCTGCAGTAGGTTCTGCGCCAGGACTGATCAGGGCTGATGGTCCGAGAGTCGGCGGCGGCGTGCCAGATGGATGCGGCCGACAACCAATACCGCAAATGCCACTACCGCGGTCTGAACGAGCGGATCAGGCGAGATGCCCGGCTGGGGCCAGAACGCAAGCCAGCCTGCGAGCACAGCGAAGCTGACCAACGCCAATAACGCGAGCGTCTTTGAGACACGGTTGGAGAATGGCAGGGCCAGCAATGGCGCCCCGACAAGCAGCAGTCCTGCACCGCCACACGCCAGTGCTGTGCGGCCCTGCGTAACATCTCCCGTCGTTGCGATCATCAGGATCAGCACCCCATACAGCGCAAGGGCGGCACCGCCGACCAGCGCCAGAATGTTCACGAATCGTCGGTTACGCATCCATTTCACCGTTGATGAGGACAGGGCGTGGAGCTGCACCACTCGAAGCCAGATACATCTCCTCCGATGCGAGGTGCACGCGCAGAATGCGGCATCTGCCTTTGAAGAGCGAGCATCCGGGGCATAGGTAAACCGCGGCCGTTACCCCCGCAGCAGATCAATGAACGCCCGCAGCGCGGACGACATCTGCCGCTGCCGCGGGTAATACACCGCAAAGCCGGCGAACGGCTCGCTCCAGTCTTCCAGCACCGCCACCAGCCGGCCGTCGTCCAGATACGGACGCGCAGAATCCTCCAGCACGTAGGCCAGCCCCAGCCCGTCCACCACCGCCTGCAGAATGGTGTTCTGGTCACCCAACGTGAGGCGCCCGGGCACGTCTATTTCCAGCGCCTGGCCATCGCGTTCGAACTGCCACTTGTAGAGATGGCCGCTGGCGAAGCGGAACCGCACACACTCATGGTGATGCAGATCACGGGGGTGCCGCGGTATCTCGCGCCCTGCCAGATATGCTGGCGCACCCACGATCAAACCGCGCAGCGCCGGTCCCAGCGGCACCGCGACCATGTCTTCCGGGACCGATTCGTGCAGGCGCACACCGGCGTCGTAACCGCCGGCGACGATATCGACCAGACCGTCATCCTGGGCCAGCTCCAGGCGCACATCCGGGTGGGCTTGCAGAAAGCGCGCCAGCCGCGGGCCAAGCTGGGTCTGCACGGCGGCGCGGGTGGCGTTGATGCGCAACAGGCCAGCCGGTGCCGCACGGAAGTGATTCATTTCTTCCAGTGCGTCGTGCACCTGCCCAAGCGCGGGTTGCAGGCGCTCCAGCAGGCGCTGACCGGCTTCGGTGAGGGCCACGCTGCGGGTGGTGCGGTGGAACAGGCCCACGCCCAGGCGCTCTTCCAGCGCGCGGATCGCATAACTGACCGCCGAGGTGGACAGCGCCAGCTCAGCCCCGGCCTTGCGGAAGCTGCGGTGGCGGGCCACGGCGGCGAAGGCGGCCAGATGGGTCAGGTTGTCAGTGGCCATGATTATCCCGTTTCACTTGATGAATCATGCCGATATCCTGACTTTTTGTGCACGGGATCGGGGCGTATTGTAAAGCGCCTTTCTACAAACCTGCCAAGGATTCCCCCATGTCCCTCGCCCATGGTTATGCGGTGCACGACCAGACCGCGCCGCTGGTGCCGTTCTCCTTCGAACGCCGCCCGGCCGGTCCCGATGACGTGCGCATCGAGATTCTCTTCAGTGGCATCTGCCACTCCGATCTGCATCAGGCCCGTGACGACTGGGGTGGTTCCAAGTTCCCGATGGTGCCCGGCCACGAGATCATCGGCCGCGTGACCGAGGTCGGCGCCAACGTCACCGGCTTCAAGGTCGGCGATTTCGCCGGCGTCGGCTGCATGGTCGATTCCTGCCGCCACTGCGCGGCCTGCGATGAAGATCTGGAGCAGTACTGCGAGAAGGGCGCGACCTTCACCTACAACAGCACCGAGCGCGAGAGCGGCCAGCCGACCTTCGGCGGCTACTCCGACCACATCGTGGTCGAGCAGCGCTTCGTGGTGAAGGTGTCCGAAACGCTCGACCTCAAGGCCGCCGCGCCGCTGCTGTGCGCTGGCATCACCACCTATTCGCCGTTGCGCCACTGGAAGGTCGGCCCCGGCCAGAAGGTCGGCGTGATCGGCCTCGGTGGCCTGGGCCACATGGGCGTGAAGTTCGCCAAGGCGATGGGCGCCACCGTGGTGATGATCACCACCACCCCGGAAAAGGGCGCCGATGCCAAGCGCCTGGGCGCCGATGAAGTGCTGGTCTCGCGTGATCCGGCGCAGATGAAGGCCCATGCGGGCAGCTTCGACTTCCTGCTCAACACCATCCCGGTCAGCCACGACACCAACCCGTACATGTCCCTGCTCAAGCGCGATGCCACCATGTGCCTGGTCGGCGTGCTGACCGAGCTGGATCCGCCGCTGATGGGCGCTTCGGTGATGTTCGGCCGCAAGCACATCACCGGCTCGGCGATCGGCGGCATGGCTGAGACGCAGGAAATGATGGACTTCTGTGCCGAGCACAACATCGTCAGCGACGTGGAAGTGATCGACATCAAGACCGTCAACGAGGCCTGGGAGCGCATGGCGAAGAACGATGTGCGGTACCGCTTCGTCATCGACATGGGCACGCTGGAAAAGGCGGCCTGATCCTTCCGCACAGGCATGAAAAAACCCCGGCAATGCCGGGTTTTTTTTTGTGAGCTGTACACGTGTGCCCTTCGCGCAAATGTCTCCCGGCCGCTACGGGGCGCGGCGTGCGGTAAGCAGGGGGAAGCCAAGCGTGGCGCTGGT
>NZ_JBHFHW010000002.1:29410-53584 GCF_057333975.1 Stenotrophomonas sp. AGC87 | reverse complement strand
CACGGCCCGATCAAGCTCAAGGTCATGGCGGACTACGGGAGCTTTGCCTATTGGGACGACGAGTGCCCGACTGGGCCCATCGATCCTGCACCGCTGCCACTGACGCCCGGGTTGGCCGAGGATGTGCAGCGGTTGGTGGACCTCCTCGAATCCATGCTCAACTGGGACGTTCCGCCTGAAAATCGACCCCGACCTGCTTCCACCGCTACCCAAGAAGACCTAGATGAACGACCTACTCAATGATTGGCTAATGTTCTCCAAGGGTTTGCGCGAATTTGACAAATCGCACTTCCTTGGACTATTCAAACAAGAGCTTGATCAAGATCAGCTGCGCTCCATCTTCAGTGACGGCGCAGCGGGTACGGAGCTGCATCGTAGGACGAAGGAGGTGCTCGATGCTTCAAAATTGGATGATTACCTCTACTTCCAACCAAAAAGCCCCGATGATGCCGTGGTTCTACTGTCAGCCGCCAAGGCGTGGCTGGAAGAACTCGCTGTCTTCTGCAGCGAGCGAGGAAATGCAAGACTTCAAGGCATAGCGGAAGGAGCGCGCGTAGTCATCCGCGACCGGCGATCTTTTCAGCTTCCAAAAGACCCAGATTCGCCAGCGGGATGGATGCTTGCATTCATAGGCGATGAAGTGGACTTCGCCCTTGGAGATGTCGATCCTGTGATCGATGCGCTGATGGAAGCGCTGTATGGGATCGCGGGCGATTACTATCTCTGTTGGTACGTCATCGAGGTGATGATTGAGCTCCCTCTGACCTTCGCGCCCTATCTATCCATCTGGCGCAATGGTGCTCGACCAGTGTTCGCTGAGGATGAGTTAGTACTTCTTGTTGAGGTTGATGGTTGAAAACTATTTCGCGAACATGGTGGCTGGCAATGAGTGAAGTAGTGACTCTGCATGGGGCTCGGTTTCAGACCTTTGTGCCTGCGCCGAAAGATTGAGAAGCGTGCCCATGAGCGAAGACCTCACTGAAATCGAAAAAGTTCTGGGCGGGAAGCTCGAGCGGCGGGAAGCTAGGCTAGTCCCTGGGCTGCAGGAAGTGGACGGCCAAATGGCCATTTACTACCAAGGTGCGCTAAACCCGTCCGCAGGTAGCTGACAAGGAGAAGAGATTGATCAGGATCACCCTGTTGGCCTTCGTCGCGTTTCTGACAGCAGGTTGCCTTCCACGCAATGCATTCGCTCCACCGCCCGACAATTGGGAAATGTGGAAGAAGCCAGGGACCGAAGACGTGGTGCTATGGAAGGACCTGCTGAACTGCGGCTATGACAGCCCCTTCGGCGGCCTGCGGGTGAAGGAGCGCGTGCCAAGAACGCTCAGCCAGGTTGCAGGCTCCATGATATGCATGGAACGGCTCGGCTATACGCACTCTCCTCGAGGACGTGACACCCCGATCTGTCGCATCAGCGGCTGGAAGTCGACAGACGCGTGCCTGTTGGGGAAAGATATTCCGATACCCGATCCCCAAAGGCGGTTGAACGGTGCCTACTGCAAGCAGTACCCCAAATCGCGCGCGTGCATTCCCTGATGAACATTGCGCTGCGGATGCCTTCCAGCGCAAAGACTGAGTCATAGGCGCTACCCAAGGAGCAACAGATGTCATTCATCCGCTCAAGTCGTACTCATAGTGTCCTTGTCACTGCCTTGGTCATCTGTAGTCTCTCCGGCTGCGTGACGCTTTCCGGTACGTACGTCGTATCGGCCACCGATGCAGAGGGGCGTGACCTGTCCTCCAACCTGCGCATGACCGCTGATGGAAGCCGCATCTACACCGCGCGTAACGCGCTGTGTGCGGCCCATCCTGGGGCGGTGGTGCATATCAAGGACCTGCAGACGGGTGAAGAGCTCCGCAAAGAGAGTCCCTACACCTGCAACGCAGCGAAATGACCCGCGAGGTGGCCGAGGCTCATGGTCCGATCAAGCTCAAGGTCATGGCGGACTACGGGTGCTTTGCCATCTGGGATGACGAGTTCCCGACCGGTGCCATTGATCCTGCATCGCTGCCACTGACGCCCGGGTTGGTCGACGATCTGCAGCAGTGGATGGATACCTTCGATTCCATGCTCAATTGGGACGATCCGCATGAGAACTACGGGACTGCAGAAAGGGAGCAGGCCTTCAATGCGCAGGGCAGGATGCTGACTTGCCGCGTTGCGGTTGAGCTCGGTAGTGGTTACGCCGTCCGATACTGGCGTGGGGCGGAATCGCATGACGCGCGGGATTTTGAGCTCTAGGAGAAGATGCAGTGATTCCGGAAGACTTGGTCATTTGCCAGGAACTACCGTTGAGCCGGATGGAATCACCAGCAGCTCGGTCCGGGAGGAGATTGACGGTTTGAGGATGATCAGAACAGCGACCGGGTTAAAGAATAGTGCCGCGAGCCGCAACGAAGGTTGGATATCGTTCGTAATGTGCTATCCGCGCGGTGGGAAGGTTGCCGTGAACTACGTTCGCGGCGACGCTTTCCTGAGTGCGCCATGACTATTGAGACGTATCCACAACTTAGCATGCGGCACCGTTACTCGAAGAAGCTGTCAAGGATGCTGGGAAATGAATGAATGCCTTGAGGAATGGCTGGAGTACTGTGCTGGCAGACGTGATCGGGATTCCTGCAATCTTCTGGGTCTGTTCAAGTCGGACTTGAGCTCAGAGGAATTGGATCTGGCGCTTGCTCCTTTTCCCCATGCGAAGGAGATGAAGGCCAGGCTGGTGAAGCTGCTGGGCACGGGTGAGCTGGGGAACTATCTCTATCTTCAGCCGCCGGGGCGTGCGTCCCGCGACGTCCTGGAACAGGCGGCGAGGGCGTGGCTGGGCGAGCAGGCAAGATTCTGCCTTGAGCGCGGGAACGCAGGGCTGCATCAGCTTGCTTCAAACGTGGCTGTCACATTTGTAGGCAAGGAGGCGTACCACGCAGCGCTGATGCGTGATCATCCTGGGAGCTGCATATCGGAGTTCGTAAGCGACACGCTGATTGCGTCCTACAGTGAATTACCACTTTCGATCTACGGGCTCGGCGAGGCGCTCTACGGGATCGCCGCTGATTACGATCTGTCTTGGTACGTGATGCAGCCCGTGCTAAACACCTCAATCGACTTCTCGGTCTACTACGAGTTCTGGCAGATGGGCGGGCGGTCCTTGCTGAGTGACCAGGGCCTGTTGGTTCGTGCGGATTGATTCCGTGAACGTCTGGGAGAGCGTGCCTTAGAATCCCCTCATGCCCGAGCTCCCCGAAGTAGAAACCACCCGTCGCGGCCTGGCCCCGCACCTGGAAGGCCGCAGCATCCACGGCGTGATCCTGCGTCGCCCCGACCTGCGCTGGCCTATTCCCGACGAGATCAGCACGCTGCTCCCCGGGCAGGCCATCCAGGGCGTGCGCCGCCGCGCCAAGTACCTGCTGCTTGATACCGCCATCGGCAGCGCACTGCTGCACCTGGGCATGTCCGGCAGCCTGCGGGTGCTGCCCGGCGACACCCCGGTGCGCGCCCACGATCATGTCGACATCAGCCTGGACAACGGGCGCCTGCTGCGCTTCAACGACCCGCGCCGCTTCGGCAGCCTGCTCTGGCAGCCGGCCGGGGAGACCCATGAGCTGCTGGCCGCGCTGGGGCCCGAGCCGCTGGATGAGGCCTTCGACGGCGACCATCTGTTCGCCCGCAGCCGTGGCCGCAGCGCCTCGGTGAAGACCTTCCTGATGGACCAGGGGATCGTGGTGGGCGTGGGCAACATCTACGCCGCCGAAAGCCTGTTCATGGCCGGGATCAACCCGCTGCGCGAGGCCGGCAAGATCTCCCGCGCGCGCTACCAGCGCCTGGCCGATGCGGTGAAACGGATCCTGGCCTACGCCATCACCCGCGGCGGCACCACCCTGCGCGATTTCATCAATCCGGACGGGGCGCCGGGCTATTTCGAGCAGGAGCTGCTGGTCTACGGGCGTGAAGGCGAGCCCTGCCGCCAGTGTGGTCGGCTGCTCCGCCACGCCACCATCGGCCAGCGCGCCAGCGTCTGGTGCGGGCACTGCCAGCGCTGAATCGTCGCGCGCCTGTCGCCTGCCCGGCGGTATAGTCCGCCCAACGTCACCGGCGGGGGTGTGCGATGGACGAAGGACCGGATATCACCGTGTGGCTGGATTCGGCCCGGGCGGGCGACCGCGCCGCGCTCGACCGGGTCCTGACCCTGCTCTATCACGAGCTGCACAGCATGGCCCGCCGGCAGCTGGCCGGGCAGCAGGGGCGCACCCTGGATGCCACCTCGCTGGTGCACGAGTCCTACCTGAAGCTGCTCGGCTCCCGGGGCGCGGCCCGCTTCGAAGACCGCGCGCATTTCTTCGCCTACGCCGCCTCGGCGATGCGCAGCGTGGTGGTCGATTACGCACGCAACCGGCTGGCGCGCAAACGCGGCGGCGACCTCAAGCGGGTGGAGCTGCCCGAGAACAGCAGCAGCGGCGTGCGTCTGGATGAAGATCTGCTGGCGCTGGATGTGGCGCTGGCCCAACTGCATGCGGTGGATGCGCACCTGGCCAAGGTGGTGGAACTGCGGTACTTCGCCGGCCTGTCCGAGCAGGAGATTGCCGACCTGTGCCAACGCTCGGAGCGCAGCATCCGCCGCGACTGGCAGAAGGCGCGCATGTTCCTGCTGGCCTCGGTCGGGGAACCCTGAAAAGCCACGCATCGTCCGGGGAGAGGACCGATGGAGGCGTCACGCTGGCGGCAGTTGTCCTGCCTGCTGGATCAATTGCTGGAACTGCCCGAACCGGCGCGTGAGCAGCGGCTGCTGCGCCTGCGTGAGGAAGATCCGGGCCTGGCCGAGGATGTGGAGCGCCTGCTCGCGCATGAGCGCGACAGCCACGAGTTCCTGGCCCAGCCGCTGTGGACCGCCGCGCCGGAAGACAGCCGGGTGGGTACGCGGGTCGGCCCGTACCGCTTGCTTCGGCCCCTCGGCGAGGGCGGGATGGGCGAGGTCTGGCTGGCCGAGCGCGCTGATGGCCTGTATGAGCGCCAGGTCGCGCTGAAGCTGCTGCGCAGCGGCTACGCCGATCCCGGCCTGCGCCAGCGCTTCAGCCGCGAACGCGAAATTCTGGCGCGGCTGCAGCACCCGAACCTGGCCCATCTGCTGGATGCCGGCGTGGATCTGCAGGGGCAGCCTTACCTTGCGCTGGCGTATGTGGAAGGCGAGCCGATCACCGAGCACTGCCAGCGCCTGGCGCTCCCGCTGGAGCGGCGCCTGCAGCTGATGCTGCAGGTCTGCGCGGTGGTCAGCCATGCGCATGCCAACCTGATCGTGCACCGTGACCTCAAGCCCTCCAACATCCTGGTCACCGCCGAGGGCGAGGTGAAGCTGCTGGACTTCGGCATCGCCAAGCTGCTCGACGATGACGAGGGCAAACCGCCCGTGCATCCCCCCACCGAAGCGCGGGCGTTCACGCTGCACTACGCCGCGCCGGAACAGGTGCGCGGCGAGCCGGTCTCCACGCTGACCGATGTGTATTCGCTGGGGGTCGTGCTGTTCGAGGTGATCACCGGGCAGAAGCCCTATCGCCTGCGCCGGCACAGCGATGCCGAGTGGGAGCGCTCGATCCTGGAGGTGCAGGCGCCGCGCGCCTCGGCGGTGATGGCCCGCGTGGCCGCTGCCGGTGGGGAGCAGGCCGGGGCGGCGAGGCGCCTGTCGCGTCGCCTGCGCGGCGCTCTGGACACCATCCTGCTCAAGGCCCTGCAGAAGGAACCTGCGCAGCGCTACGCCTCGGTGGAAGCCTTGGCCCAGGACCTGCGCCGCTTCCTCGAAGGCCGCCCGATCCACGCCCGCCCGCAGCACGTGGGCTACCGGCTGCGCAAATACCTCGGCCGGCATCGCTGGGGCGTGGCGTTGGGCACCATGGCCGTGCTGGCCCTGCTCGCACTGGCGCTCACCGCGCTGTGGCAGATGCAGCAGGCCCGGCGCGAGATCGCGCGTGCGCAGGCGATGCAGGATTTCACCGTGGGCCTGTTCGACCGCGCCGCGGGCGTGCGCCATGGCAGCTTCGATCTGCGCCAGCTGCTGGCCACCGGTCAGCAACGCGGTGAGGCCGAACTGCGCGACCAACCGCTGTCACTGGCCGAGCTGGAAGGCGTGATCGGCCGGTTGCGGATCGGTATGGGCGACTACCAGCTGGCGTTGCAGACGCTGGACCGCCAGCGCGCGCTGCTGGAGGAGGCCGGCGAGGTGCCGCCCACCCTGCAGCTGGAAGCGGTGACCCAGCGCGGCCGTGCGCTGCGCATGCTGGGCCGCTCGCGCGAGTGCGTGACCCACCTCACCCCGATGCAGGCGCTGGCCGCCGAGTACCGCCTGCGGCTGCCGGCGGCCGTGGCCGAGTACCACACCCAGCTCGGGCGCTGCCAACAACTTCTGGGGTACCGCGACAACGCCCGCGCCGCCTTCGAACAGGCACTGGTACTGCGGCGCGATGTACTGCGCGATACCCCCGGCACCTCCGAGAGCCTGGCCGACCTGGCCGCACTGGACAGCGACGATGGCCGCGCCCCGGCGGCACTGGCCGGCTACCGGCAAGCGCTGCAGCTGCTGCAGGCCGGTGACACCGTGCGGTATCCCCAGTTGATCGCGCTGCGCCGGCACATGGGTGAGACGCTGGCTGCGCAGGGCGATCTGGACGCAGCCGAGCGGGCTCTGGAGATCGCCAGTGCCGATGCGGTGGGCATGTATGGGCCGGATCACCCGGAAACCCTGTCGATCCGTCGCTTGCGCGCCCTGCTGGCGATGCAGCGCGGTGATCTGCAGCAGGCCCAGACCCAGCTGCAGCAGGTCCATCACCTGACCCGGCAGGCCTTGGGCGAGCAACACCGTGACACCGGGCTGACCTGGCACGCGCTGGGCCGGTTGGCACTGGAGCGCGGTGACAGCACCCTGGCGATCGATGACTTCGCCCGGGCGGTGGCGATCTGGCGGCAGCCCGACTGCGTGGGGCTGCTGCCGCAGGGCCTGTATGACCTGGGCGAAGCCTTGGCCCAGGCGGGGCGCTGGCAGGCGGCGCTGGCGGCCCTGCACGAGGGACGGCAGTGGCAGGCCGCGCAACGGGGCGACGACGATGCGTCCGTGCAGCAGGCGGATCGGCGCATGGCCGAACTGGTCAGCGCCTACGGCGACCCGCATCAAGCCGGCGAGCAACTGGCGGCGCTGATGCGCCGGGTGGACCGGGCGGGTCCGTCCAGCCCGGCGCTGCAGCGCGCGCTGCAACTGGCCTGGGGCCGCAATCTGGGCCGCATGGGCCAGACCGTGGAAGCACGCCGCGCGCTGGCCCCGTTGCTGGTGGGTGACGCCGCCGATCAGGGCAGCCGGATCCTGCGCTGGCGCGCCCGCGCCGCGATGGCGGAGCTGGACTGCACGAGCGCACCGGCGCGTGCGCGTGAGGCGCTGGGGCAGCTGCAGCAGGAGCTGCAGGCGCAGTGGCCGCAGGGTGGGCAGCTGCTGCAGGAGGTGAACCGGGTGCGGCAGGCATGCGCACCGGCGCAGATCGCGGCCGGCCCCTGAGCACGCTGGCTGAACGCCGCCCCGCATTCACCTCGGCGAATTAACGTCTGCGTGCCTATGATGGCCGGCCCTCCCTTGCCATCGCTGCCTGCATGCAACGACGCGACTTCCTCCGCAATGCCTCCGTGGCCCTGGCCGCCTTCGGCCTGCCTGCACTGCCGGCGTGTGCCGCGCAGGGCAACCAGGTCGGCCTGCGCCGGCTGGGCGAGCCGCAGCCGTTCGATTTCGCTTCGCTGAAAGGGCAGGCCCGCGCGCTGTCCCAGGCCGCCTACCAGAGCCACAAGCGCACCCTGCCGGGTCCGGTCGAAGCGCTGAGCTGGGACCAGTACCAGTCGATCCAGTACCGCCAGGATCATGCGCTGTGGGCTGACCAGCCCGGTCGCTACCAGGCCAAGTTCTTCCACCTCGGCCTGTACTTCCACTCGCCGGTGCGGATGTTCGATGTGACCGACGGCAAGGCGCAGGAGCTGGCCTATGACGGTGCAGCGTTCGACTACGGCAAGAGCGGCCTGAAGGGCAGCCACCTGCCGGCCGATCTGGGCTTCGCCGGCTTCCGTCTCAACACCCGCAAGGACACCGATCGCGACTTCGCCGCGTTCCTGGGTGCCAGCTATTTCCGCGCGGTTGGCAAGGAAGGTCAGTACGGCCAGTCCGCGCGCGGCCTGGCGATCGATACCGGCACGGGCAAGCCCGAAGAATTCCCGGATTTCATCGCCTATTACCTGGAGCAGCCGGCGGCCGACTCCAACACGCTGGTGGTATACGCCCTGCTGGATTCGCCCAGCACCACCGGCGCCTACCGCTTCGCGATCACCAACGGTGACGTGCTGCTGATGGACATCGATTGCGCGCTGTACCCGCGCAAGGCGATCGAGCGGCTCGGCATCGCCCCGTGCACCAGCATGTACCAGGTGGGCGAGAACGACCGCCGCATGGCCTGGGACTGGCGCCCGGAGATCCACGATACCGACGGCCTGTCGATGTGGACCGGGGCCGGTGAATGGATCTGGCGGCCGCTGTGCAACCCGTACCACCTGCGCTTCAACATGTTCGTGGACAACAACCCGCGCGGCTTCGGCCTGCTCCAGCGCGACCGCAACTTCGATCACTACCAGGACGACGGCGTCTTCTACGAGAAGCGCCCGTGCCTGTGGGTGGAACCGAAGGGGCAGTGGGGCAAGGGTTCGGTGCAGCTGGTCGAAATCCCGACCGTGGATGAAACCTTCGACAACATCGTGGCGTTCTGGAATCCCGAGGCCAAGCCGCAGCCGGGCCAGGAGCTGCTGCTCGGCTACCGCCTGTACTGGGGCGCCGAGCCGCCGGCACGTACGCCGCTGGCGCACTGCGTGGCCAGCCGTACCGGCCTGGGCGGAGTGATCGGGAAGAAGCGCGAGTACTTCTCCTGGCGCTTCGCGGTCGATTTCGAAGGCGGCGAACTGGCCGCGTTGATCGACAAGGGCGAGGTGGAAGCCGTGGTCCAGGTCAGCCGTGGCCGTACCGAGATCGTCTCGGCGCGTCCGCTGCGCGAGATCAAGGGCTACCGCGCCATGTTCGATCTGGTACCGCCGGATGACTCCACCGAGCAGATCGATATCCGCCTGTACCTGCGCAGTGGCGGCAAGACGCTGACCGAAACCTGGCTGTACCAGTACAGCCCGCCGCCGAAGGGCGCGCCGGAGCGCACGTTGTATTGATCAAAGCGGCAATGGGGCCTGCATCGGGTCGATGCGGCCCTCACCGCGCGTGATCTTCTTGAACTCCGCGCGGCTCACCGACACGTAGCGCTCGTTGCCGCCGATCTCCACCTGCGGCCCGTCCTGCACCGCGTGGCCGTGCTCGTCCACGCGCACGGTCATCGTGGCCTTCTTGCCGCTGTGGCAGATCGTCTTGATCTCCTGCATCTCGTCGGCCCAGGCCAGCAGGTACTGGCTGCCTTCGAACAGCTCGCCGCGGAAATCCGTGCGCAGGCCGTAGCAGAGCACCGGAATGCGCATCTGATCGACCACCTCGCTGAGCTGCCAGACCTGGCTGCGGGTCAGGAACTGCGCTTCATCGACCAGCACGCAGCCCAATGGGCCGTGCGTGGCGATGTCGTCAGCGATCAGCTGCTGCAGGTCGGTGTCCTGCTGGAACGCGATCCCGTCGGCCTTCAGGCCGATCCGCGAGGCCACCACGCCGCGCCCGGCGCGATCATCCAGCCGCGGGGTCAGGATGGCCACGCGCATGCCCCGCTCGCGGTAGTTGTGCGCCGACTGCAGCAGGGTGGTGGTCTTGCCGGCGTTCATCGCCGAATAATAGAAATAGAGCTTGGCCATGCCACGATTTTATCCGCTCGGGAGCCCGGGCATGGTGCCCTGTTCATTCAGTCCTGCGAACCGGGTACGGTGGTGGGGATGCCGACCTCGACGCTGCCGGTGCCGATGGTACGCCCGGCGGCCTCCAGTTGCTGTGCCTGCCAGTGCCAGTACTGGTCAGGCTGCCAGTATTCATCGCGATAGAACACGTCCGGTTCCACGTAACGCTTGCCACGATCATCGCGGACCAGCATGCGCATGCCTCCGACCCAGCCGGTGCGGCTGCCAGTGACCTCGAGCAGGCCACGACGCAGCTCACGCTCCTGTCGGGGCTGGGCGACCGTGTCCCCGAACTCCGCGTACAGGGCTTGGCCTTGCTGCACCGCGCGGGTCTGTTCGTCCGGGGTCAGCGCGGCCCAGTACCGTTCACGCAGCACCAGGAGAAATTCGGTCCCACGCTCGGCCGCCAGGTCCATCCAGGCATAGGCCAGGGCCCGATCCTGATCGCCGCCCTGGCCGTTCCACCACATCTCGGCGAGCGCGGCCTGGGACAACTTGTCGGCATGGCGCGCGCCGAGCCGGTAAAAGCGCCGCGCCTCTTCGAGGCGGCCGCGCGCCTGCGCCTCCTTGCCGAGTTTGCGGTAGCGCAGGTCAGGATGGCTGGTCAGAAAGGTGTGGGTGTCCTGCGCATCCTGCGCGCGCAGGTCCGGCTGACTCGATTGCCCCCACGCTGGCAGCGCGGCCAGCGCTGCGATCATGGTGCATACCCGGCTTGCCTTCCTGACGATTGCCATGCGTCGCGTCCTCTGCGTTGATCGGGACAATGGATACCCCAGCCCCGTGAAGGCGTCAATCCGGCGGGTGGTACGTCGATGCGGGCCGACCAAGGCCCGGTACAATGCCCCTCCCCTGGAGATGGCATGCACGGTCTCAATCCTCCCCAACACGCGGCAGTGATGCACTGCGAAGGTCCTCTGCTGGTGCTTGCGGGCGCGGGCAGCGGCAAGACGCGCGTGATCGTGGAGAAGATCGGCCAGCTGATCGCCAGCAAGCGCTACCCGGCGCGGCGGATCGCGGCGATCACCTTCACCAACAAATCGGCCAAGGAAATGCGCGAGCGCGTGGCCAAGCGCCTGCGCGGTGGGGACGCCGATGAAGTGACGATCTGTACCTTCCACGCGTTGGGGCTGAAGTTCCTGCAGATTGAACATGCGGCCGTCGGGCTCAAGCGCGGCTTCTCGATCTTCGATGCCGACGATTCGACCGCGCAGGTCAAGGACCTGATGTACGGGGCCAAGCCGGATGACATCGAGGACGTGAAGAACCTGATCTCGCGCGCCAAGAATGCCGGCCTGTCGCCCGAGCAGGCGATGGCCGCGGCGCGCAGCACCCGCGAGAAGGAAGCGGCCAGCGTCTACGAGCGCTACCAGCTGCGCCTGACCGCGTTCAACGCGGTCGATTTCGACGATCTGATCCGGCTGCCGGTGCAGGTGCTGGAAGAGAATCCGGAGATCGCCATCGCCTGGCGCGAACGCATCGGCTACCTGCTCGTCGACGAATGCCAGGACACCAACGATGCGCAGTACCGGCTGCTCAAGCAGCTGGCCGGCAGCAAGGGCAATTTTACCTGCGTGGGCGATGACGATCAGTCGATTTACGCCTGGCGCGGCGCGAACCCGGAAAACCTGCAGCAGATGGCGCGCGACTATCCTGCGCTGGAAATCATCAAACTGGAGCAGAACTACCGCTGCTCCAACCGAGTGCTGCGCGCGGCCAACGCGCTGATCGCCAACAACCCGCACGAGCATCTGAAGAAGCTGTGGAGCGACCAGGCCGACGGCGAGCGCATCCGTGTGTGGGAGTGCCGCAACAGCGAGCACGAAGCGGAAAAGGTCGCGGCGGAAATCTCCTTCCTGGCCACCTCGAAGAAGATTCCGTGGAGCGATTTCTGCATCCTGTTCCGCGGCAATTTCCAGTCGCGGCCGCTGGAAAAAGCGCTGCAGCTGGTGCGTGCGCCGTACCACATCACCGGCGGCACCGCGTTCCTGGAACGGCAGGAGGTCAAGGACACGCTGTCCTGGCTGCGCCTGTTGGTGAACCCGGACGACGATACCGCCTTCATGCGCGCGGTGCAGTCGCCCAAGCGCGAAGTGGGCGCCGGTACGCTGGCCAAGCTGGCCGAGTTGGCCTCGGAAAAAGATCTGCCGATGGCGCATGCGGCCGAAGCGATCGGTGCGCTCTCGCAGTTGCCGCCGCGCGCGGCCAACGGGCTGAGCCGCTTCACCGACATCCTGCGCGACCTGCGCGCGGAGATGCCCAAGCTCAGCTCCGGTGATCTGGTGCGCAAGCTGGTGAAGGATTCCGGGCTGGTCTCGGACCTGCGCAGTGCGTGCAAGGAAGAGTCCGTCTACCAGCGCCGCCTTGGCAACCTGGAAGAACTGGCGCAGTGGTTCGAAGGCGGCCCGCGGGGTGCCTCCACGGCGGATCTGGCCGCGCAGCTGGCGTTGCTCTCGCGCAATGACAAGGACGACGGCGGCAACCAGGTGCGGATGATGACCATGCACGCCTCCAAGGGCCTGGAATTCCCGTACGTGTTCATCATCGGCTGCGAGGACGGGGTCCTGCCGCACCAGGTCAGCCTGGACGAAGGCAACCTGCAGGAAGAGCGGCGCCTGCTGTACGTGGGCATCACCCGCGCCAAGGTGCAGCTGTGGATGAGTTACAGCAAGCTCACCCGCAAGTTCGGTGAGCACGTGCGGCTCAAGCCCAGCCGTTTCTTCGATGAGATTCCCGCCGAGGAAATGCAGCGCGACGGTGCCGATCCCGTCGCCGATGCCGCGCGCAAGAAAGAGCGCGCGAGTGCCGGGTTGGCGGCGATCCAGGCGTTGTTCGACTGAGCATCGCCAAGTAGAGCCACCCCATGGGTGGCTGAATTTGGGACACGGGATACGTCGCAGCCACCCATGGGGTGGCTCTACGGCACAATCGGCCTATCACCCTTCACCGGTACCCGCATGTCCGCCGTGATCCAGACCGAACGCCTGCACCTGCGCCTGATCGATCCCGATCATGACGCCGCCGACATGCTGGCCCTGCTCAACGAGCCGGGCTTCATCCGCAACATCGCCGACCGCGGCGTACGCACCCTGGCGCAGGCGCGCGACTACACCGCCGAGCGCGTGCTGGGTAGCTACACGCTCAACGGCTTCGGCATGTACGCCATCGTGCGCCGCGACGACGGCGCCTGGCTGGGCAATGCCGGCCTGGTCCGCCGCGCGGGGTTGCCGGCACCGGATATCGGCTATGCATTGCTCTCGCAGTACGAAGGCCACGGCTACGCATTCGAAGCCGCGCGCGGGGTGATGCACTACGCGCGCGATGTGCTCGGTCACACCGACCTGTACGGCATCGTTTCCCCGGACAACGTGCGCTCCGCCGTGCTGCTGCGCAAGCTGGGCATGGAGGATCGGGGCGACCTGCTGCTGCCGCCGCCACACGAGGAGGTGGTGCTGCTGTTCGCCACCCCGGGCGCGCCGGCCGTCTGACCCGGTGGAACTACGCCGCCCGGTCCGGTAGAGCCACGCCATGCGTGGCTGCAGTTCAGCCCCCCAACTGCGCGCGCAACGCCGCCAGCTGCTCCTGCAGCTCCGCCACGGTGGCCTCCAGCTGCTGCACGCGGGACTCCAGCGCCGGATTGGCACCGCTGCCGCCGCCGCCGGACGGCGCCGCCCGGTACTGCTCGGCCAGGGCCTGCACGTCCACCGGGCCAGCCAGCAGGTGCATGTAGCGGTCTTCGCGCTGGCCGCTGGCGCGTGGCAGCTGGACTGCCATCTCGCGCTGGATCATGCGCTCCAGGTGGTGGCGCAGTTCGTCCACGTCCTGGAAGCGGACCAGGCGCTCGCTGCGGGTCAGCAGTTCATTGAGGGTCTGCGGGCCGCGCAGCAGCAACAGGCCCAGGATCGCCAGCTGCTGGCGGGTCAGGTCCAGCGCGGCACCGGCGCGGTGCTCGTAGCGCTCGGCGCGCGAGGAGTACTGCTGGCGCGCCAGGCCCAGGGTCTCCAGCTGGCGCAATGCGTGGTGCACATCGCCGGCCGACAGCGCCATCACCGGCTCGCGGGCGGTCTTCTGGTTGGCGGCCACCTGGGCGGCGTTGACCGTCAGCGGGTAGGCGTCCGGGGTGGTCGCCTCCTTCTCGATCAGGCAGCCCAACGCGCGGGCCTGGGCCGCGCTGAGCACGGGCAGGGCAGGGGTCTGGGTGTCGTCGGTCATGGGGCGCTCCGGGGTGTTTCAGGGGCGTGCAGCATAGCCGAGCCCCGCCTGCGGCATGAATGCCGCGGGACAAGCCGGTAAACTGGCGCGAATCTGTTGCCGGTGAATGCCATGCGTCGTAGTGCTGTTTCCCTGTCCGTGCTTGCCTGTGCCGTGCTGGCACTGAGTGCCTGCAAGCGCACTGAAACCCCGGCCGATGCCGCCCCGCCGGCGGCCGCTGCCGCAGCGAGCGCGCCTGCCGCCACCGGCGATGCCGCCGTGGCTGCCAATGACAACCTCAACGCGGTGCTGTGGATGCAGCGTTCGCAGGAGTACCGGGCGATCACCGAGCAGACCTACCGTTCGGCGGCCGATCACCTGGACAAGGCACTCAAGGAACCCAACTGGGACGCACTGGTGCCTGAAGAACGCGGCAATGCCGCCAAGGGCCTGAAGCCGGCCGTGGTGCTGGATGTGGATGAAACCGTGCTGGACAACTCGCCCTACCAGGCGCGCCTGGTGCGCGATGGCAAGGAATACGACGAGCTGAGCTGGGACCAGTGGGTGGCCGAAAAGAAGGCCAAGGCGATTCCGGGCGTGGTCGATTTCGCCAAGGCCGCCAATGCCAAGGGCGTGACCCTGCTGTACATCTCCAACCGCGCCGTGCACCTCAAGGACGCCACCCTGGCCAACCTGCGTGAGCAGGGCCTGCCGGTGGCCGACGACAGCGTGTTCCTCGGCCTGGGCACCGTGGTGGAGGGCTGCGAGCAGGCCGGCAGCGAGAAGAACTGCCGCCGCCGCCTGGCCGGCCAGAAATACCGCGTGCTGATGCAGTTCGGTGACCAGCTGGGCGACTTCGTGGAAGTCACCGCCAACACCAATGACGGCCGTGACGCGCTGCTGCAGCAGTACCACGACTGGTTCGGTGAACGCTGGTGGATGCTGCCCAACCCGACCTACGGCGGCTTCGAACCGGCGCAGTTCAACAACGATTACAGCCAGTCGCGCCAGGCCCGCCACGACGCCAAGCGCGCCGCGCTGGATTACGCACCGTGAGCCGCGCGCCGCTGCCGCTGCGGGACGAGGAGCGCCTGATCTTCGCGCTCGACGTGCCGGGCCGCGCCGACGCGCTGGCCTGGGTCGATCGCCTCGGCGATGCCGTGTCGTTCTACAAGATCGGCATGGAACTGCTGGCCTCCGGCGAGTACTTCGAGGTGCTTGAGGCGCTGGCCGCACGCGACAAGCGGGTGTTCGTCGATCTCAAGTTCTTCGACATCCCGGCCACCGCTGCGGCGGTGATCAAGCGCCTGTCGCAGTGGCCGGTGAGCTACGCCACCATCCATGGCTGGCACCCGGCGATGATGGAGGCCTGCGCGGCGGCCAACGGCAGCGACATGCGCCTGCTGGCGGTGACCGTGCTGACCTCGATGGGGCGCAGTGACCTGGCCCAGATGGGCATCGACCGCGAGCCGGTCGAGGTGGTGGTCGAGCGCGCCTTGGCTGCCCAGGCCGCCGGCATCGACGGGGTGATCGCCTCCGGCCAGGAGGCCGGGCCGATCCGCGCCGCCACCGGCGCCGGGTTCTCGATCGTCTGCCCGGGCATCCGCCCCGGTGGCCCGGTCGGCGATGACCAGAAGCGCACCGTAGGCGTGGCCCAGGCCTTTGCCGACGGCGCCGATGCGATCGTGGTCGGCCGTCCGATCCGCTTGGCCAGCGATCCGCAGGCCGCCGCGCGCGCCATCCAGGCCGAGATCGCCCAGGCGCTCGCCGCGCGCTGAGGCGGTGACGGGGCGGGACGCTCCGTCACACGCGGTTTTTCTGTACATTCAAGGGCTTGCGCACCGAGCGCAGGGCCGGCAGGTCTGCCGGCTTGCCGCTGTCACCGAACAGGCCGCAAGATGCGGACCGGTCCGGGGAGTCCGAATTCATGTCCATGTCGTTGAAGCCGTGGCAGTACCGAGGGCAGGCGTTGGCGCTGGCCCTGTGCGGGTTGGTGCTGCTCAGTGCCTGCAAGGACAAGCAGATCGATCCGGATGCGCCGGCGTCCGAGCCGGTCGCGGCCCTGCAGCAGCTGGCGCAGCGGGTTGCCGACAACGATCTGGTCGGCTACGCCAAGGCAGCGGTGCCGCCCACCCAGTACGCGCGCCTGCAGGGCGCCTGGAGCCAGGGCCACAGCCGTTGGCCGCTGACCGAGCTGCCGCTGGATGGGCAGCTGTTGCCGATGCTGGCCGCGCTGTCGCGGCCGGATGCGCCGCAGCGGCTGCAGCGTTCGTTCGATACCCAGATCGCCGGCCAGGCCACGCAGGTCCGCCAGGCGGCCCATTCGATGGGGTT
This sequence comes from Stenotrophomonas sp. AGC87, assembly GCF_057333975.1. Taxonomy (NCBI): domain Bacteria; kingdom Pseudomonadati; phylum Pseudomonadota; class Gammaproteobacteria; order Lysobacterales; family Lysobacteraceae; genus Stenotrophomonas; species Stenotrophomonas sp. AGC87. The sequence continues at coordinate 37,179 of NZ_JBHFHW010000002.1, read as the reverse complement.
GTTCGGCGAGCAGTACCTGCGCAACCAGAGCGAGTACAGCGACAGCGAGCGCGCTCATTACACCCAGGTGGTGAACGCGCTCAGCCGCTGGGCCGCCGCGGCGCCACTGACGGACAAGCAGCGGGCGAAGACGACCATCACCCTGCTCACCGCGACCGCACGCACTGCGGGGCTGTCCACGGATGCCGAACTGCAGGCCGCGGGCATGGAAGAGAGCCTGCGTCGGCTCGGCCCCTTCATCAAGGCTTTCAAGACCGCGCTGGCCAGTTACGGGCTGTCGCTGGACGCGGCGTTGACCGAGCTGCGCGGCGAGTTGACGTCCGAGCTGGGCGACGACGCCGTGGTGCGCATCCAGTACACACTGGCCGGCGAGCAGATCGACGCCCAGGTGCGGATGACGCGGCGCGACGGGCACTGGTATGTGACCCGCACGCTGGAAGATACCGATGCGCTGCTGCAGGCCGCCGACGCCGCGCAAGCTGAACATGACGCCCGCCAGGCCGCTGAAGCAGAGGCGGCTGCGATGGTCAAGGACGGTGCTTCTGCACCGGCTAAGCCATAATGAAGCCGATGCCGAACCAGAATCCCCTGCCTTTCCCCGGCGAAGAGCCGCCCAAGACGCCGGACGCTACGTCCTCGTCGCCCGCTACCGTGCCGTCCGACGGTGCTGCCGCCCCGGTTCCACCGGCCGCTGGCGCGCCCGTGGAGGCCGTTGCGGTCGATGCGGAGCCGTCCACCGTCGTGCCGTCCGCGATCGTGCCCGGCACGCGTCCGCCCAGTGGCCGCCCGCCGTGGTGGGCGCGCCTGCTCGGCCGCCTGGTCGAGCCGTGGCTGTCGCTGAAGATCGAGCCCGAACACCCCGGCCAGTACAACGACGGCCGCCCGGTGGTCTACGTGCTGGAGGACTACGGTCTGTCCAATGCGCTGATCCTGGACAAGGCCTGCCGCGAAGCCGGTCTGCCCTCGCCGCTGGTGCCGATCGCCGGTGACCCGACCGGGCGCAAGCGCGCCTACCTGGCCCTGTCGCGCCGGAGCAGCAGCAACTCGCTGATCCCCGAGCAGCGTGGCGCCAAGACCCACTCGGACTCGCTGGCCAAGGTCCTGCAGGCGCACCGCGCCCGTGGCGAGCTGGACGTGCACCTGGTGCCGGTGTCGATCTTCGTCGGCCGCGCGCCGGACAAGCAGAGCGGCTGGTTCGCGGTGCTGTTCTCGGAAAACTGGGCCCTGGTCGGCCGTTTCCGTCGCCTGCTGGCGGTGCTGCTCAACGGCCGCAGCACGATCGTGCGCTTCGCCCCGCCGATCTCGCTGCGCAGCACGGTCGATGAGGGGCTGGACCCCGAGCGCACCGTGCGCAAGCTGCAGCGCGTGCTGCGCACCCATTTCCGCCGCATCCGCGAATCGGTGATCGGGCCGGATCTGTCGACCCGCCGCCTGCTGGTGGACAAGGTGCTCGACGCGGACACGGTGCGCGAAGCGATCGCCTCACAGGCCAAGCGCGACAACTCCAAGCCGGCCGATGCCTGGAAAAAAGCCCACGCCTACGCGTGGGAAATTGCCGCGGACTACTCCAGCCCCGTGGTGCGCTCGGCCAGCTTCATGCTCAGCCATGTCTGGAACCGCATCTACGCCGGTGTGCTGGTCCACCACCTGGACAAGTTCAAGGCGGCCGCGCCCGGGCACGAAGTGGTCTACGTGCCCAGCCACCGCAGCCACATGGATTACCTGCTGCTGTCCTACCTGCTGTACGACCGCGGCATCGTGCCGCCGCACATCGTGGCCGGCATCAATCTCAACCTGCCGGTGGTCGGCACGCTGCTGCGCAAGGGCGGTGCGTTCTTCATCCGCCGCTCGATCCGTGGCAACGCGCTGTACTCGGCAGTGCTCAGCGAATACGTGGCGCAGCTGGTCGCCGGCGGTTACTCGATCGAGTACTTCGTCGAAGGTGGCCGCTCGCGCACCGGGCGCCTGCTGCAGCCCAAGGGCGGCATGATCTCGATGACGCTGCGCGCCTTCCTGCGCCAGCCGCGCAAGCCGGTGCTGTTCCAGCCGGTCTACATCGGCTATGAAAAGCTGATGGAAGGCGGCAGCTATCTGGATGAACTGTCCGGCCGGCCGAAGGAAAAGGAATCGATCTGGTCGCTGTTGTGGTCGATCCCGAAGGTGCTCAAGCAGAACTACGGCCAGGTCGTGGTGAACTTCGGCGAGCCGATCGCGCTCAACGACGTGCTCGCCCAGCGTGCACCGGACTGGAATGGCCAACCGGTCGGCGAGGACGAGAAGCCCTCGTGGTTGTCCGGCACGGTGGATCACCTGGCCGAACGCATCCAGGTGCATATCAACGGTGCGGCCGACGTCAATCCGATCAACCTGCTCGCGCTGGCGCTGCTGTCCACGCCCAAGCATGCGATGGGCGAGGCGGACCTGATCGCGCAGATCGAACTGTGCAAGACCCTGCTGGTGGAGATGCCGTACTCGGACCGGGTGACGGTGACCCCGCACTCGCCGGAGCGGATCATCGCCCACGCCGAGGAAATCAACGTCCTCACCCGCATCAAGCACCCGCTGGGTGACGTGCTCAGCGTCAGTGGCGACACCGCGGTGCTGCTGAGCTACTTCCGCAACAACGTCATCCACCTGTTCACCGCCTCGTCGTGGGTGGCCTGCTGCTTCCAGAACAACCGCCGCATGAGCCGCACCGGGCTGGTCCAGCTGGGCCGCACGGTGTATCCGTTCCTGCAGGCCGAGCTGTTCCTGCCGTGGACCGAAGACGAGTTCGCCCAGCGCATCGAGCAGACCATCAACGTGTTCGTGCGCGAAGGGCTGCTGCAGAACATCAACGATGACGACGGCGGCATCCTGGCGCGCAACACCGGGCAGACCGACGAAGTCTTCCGCCTGCGCGCGATCGGCCATTCGCTGCAGCAGGCGTTCGAGCGCTATTACATCGCAATCTCGGTGCTGGTGAAGAACGGCCCGGGTACCTTGGGCGCGGCCGAGCTGGAAAGCCTGTGCCAGCAGGCTGCGCAGCGCCTGAGCCTGCTCTATGCGCCGGCCGCGCCGGAGTTCTTCGACCGCACCCTGTTCCGCGGCTTCATCCAGAAGCTGCGCGAACTGCGCCTGGTGTGGCCGGATGAAAACAGCAAGCTGCTGTTCGATGACCGTCTGGACGCGTGGGCGAAGGATGCGAAATTCATCCTCGGCCGCGAACTGCGCCACACCATCGAGCGCGTCAGCCCGGAAGCGGCGAAGCCGGAAGAGCCGGTCAGCACGGATTGACGACGGGACGTCGTCAATCCCAACGCTACGGGTAGAGCCACGCCATGCGTGGCTGGCTCAGGCCGGTTCGTCCGGAATCAGCATGTCCTCGAGCTTGGCGATGCAGTCCTTCAACTGCAGCTTGCGCCGCTTCAGGCGCTTGGCTTCCAGCTCATCGTCGCCGTTGGCGGCCATGCGCAGGATCTGTTCGTCCAGCGCACGGTGCTCCTGCCGGAGCGTGGCAAGGCGGGCACTGATATCGGTGGGTGTCATGGTGTCCACAGGCTCCGAGCATACACATCCGGGATGACCGCCGGGAGTGAACGCAGTCACTTCCTGGCACCTGTGAGGGCGCGTCCCAGCCGGTAGAATGAAAGGATGAGCGCTGCTGTCATCCGCCTGCCCGATCCCGTCCCGCGCGCCCGCGATCCGCGCGCGCCCGGCGGTGTGCAGGACCGGCTGGCGCGGCAGCTGCGGCGCCAGGTCGGCCAGGCCATCGCCGACTTCGGCATGATCGAGGCCGGCGACAAAGTGATGGTGTGTCTGTCCGGTGGCAAGGACAGCTACACCCTGCTCGACATCCTGTTGCAGCTGCAGAAAAAAGCGCCGGTACCGTTCGAGCTGGTCGCGGTGAACCTGGACCAGAAGCAGCCGGGCTTTCCCGAGCACGTGCTGCCGACGTACCTGGCCTCGATCGGTGTGCCGTTCCAGATCATCGAGCAGGACACCTATTCGGTGGTCAGCCGGGTGATTCCGGAAGGCCGCACGATGTGTTCGCTGTGCTCGCGTCTGCGCCGTGGCGCGCTGTACCGGCATGCGGCCGAACACGGCTTCACCAAGATCGCGCTGGGCCACCACCGCGACGACAGCGTGGCCACGTTCTTCCTCAATCTGTTCCACCACGCCAAGCTCTCGGCGATGCCGCCCAAGCTGCGCAGCGACGACGGCCAGCACATCGTGATCCGCCCGCTGGCCTACGTGAGCGAAGCGGACATCAGCGCCTACGCACAGGCGCGTGCCTTCCCGATCATTCCCTGCACGCTGTGTGGCAGCCAGGACACCCTGCAGCGCCGCCAGGTGGAGCAGATGCTGCAGCAGTGGGAGCGCGACCAGCCCGGCCGCATCGACCAGATCGCACGCGCGCTGGGTAACATCCATCCCTCGCAGCTGGCCGATCCGGCCCTGTTTGATTTCATGGCACTGGGGCGCGCTGCGGCGGCCCCGCTGCCCGACCCGCCGGCCTGGGCCGGCACTGCCCACGACCCCGGGCACGCCCCCGGCCCGGCCTGAGCCACGCTGGTGCGCCCGCCCTCCCTTTCACGCTCTTACTCTGGACGTCCATGTTCTTTCGCAACCTGACGCTGTTCCGCTTCCCGACCGCCACCGATTTCTCCGAGGTAGACACCCTGCTGCCGCAGGTGCTGCTCAAGCCGGTCGGTCCGCTTGAAATGAATTCGCGCGGCTTCATCTCGCCGTTCGGCCGTGAAGAAAAGGCCGTGTTCTCGCACCGCGTCGGCGATGCGCTGTGGCTGACTGTCGGCGGTGAGGACAAGATCCTGCCGGGCGCGGTGGTCAACGATCTGCTCGCGCGCAAGCTCGAGGAAATCGAAGAGAAGGAAGGCCGCAAGCCCGGCGGCCGCGAGCGCAAGCGCATGAAGGACGACCTGCTGCACGAGCTGATGCCGCGCGCCTTCGTGAAGAGCTCGCGTACCGACGCGCTGATCGACCTGACCCACGGGTACGTCGCCGTGGACTGCTCGAGCAGCAAGAAGGGCGAGAACATGATGTCCGACATCCGCGGCCTGCTCGGCAGCTTCCCGGCGATGCCGCTGAACGCCGAAGTGGCGCCGCGCTCGATCCTCACCGGCTGGATCGCCGGCGAAACCCTGCCGACCGGGCTGAGCCTGGGCGAAGAGTGCGAGATGAAGGACCCGGCCGAAGGCGGTGCGGTGGTCAAGTGCCAGCACCAGGAACTGCGCTGCGACGAGATCGACAAGCACCTGGACGCCGGCAAGCAGGTGACCAAGCTGGCCTTGGTCTTCGAGGACAACCTGTCCTTCGTGCTGGGCGACGACCTGATCGTGCGCAAGCTGAAGTTCCTGGATGGCGCGCTGGACCAGCTCGAGCACGCCGACGATGACGGCCGCCGCGCCGAACTGGACGCCCGTTTCGCCCTGCAGAGCGGTGAAGTGCGCTGCCTGTTCCTGCTGCTGGAAGAGGCCTTCAAGCTCAGCAAGGCGGACTGACCGGTTCCGATCAGTCCCCAGTCATGCGCCGGTCACGGCCGGCGCTATGCTGTACCCATGTCCGGATTCCTCCGCCGCCTGATTTCGCCGGCTGTCAGCACGCTGCAGCGCGATACGGTACGGCTGCGCCTGGAGGATGCCGAGATCGATGTCCTGCGTGTGCGCGATCCGCGTGCGCGCCGGATCAAGCTCAGTGTCGATGAGCGCGGCGTACGCCTGACCCTGCCACCGCGCGCCAGCCTGGTGATGGGCGAGCGTTTTCTCGACCAGCATCGCGGCTGGTTGTCCGAACAACTGCGCAGCTACCAGGCCACCAACCTGCCGCCACCGCTGGTGATCGGCGAGCCGGGCGTGCTGCCGTTGCGCGGTGAGCTGCTGCCGCTGCGCTGGGAACCAGGTCGTTACGCAAACATGCGCGTGGACGAGCAGGGTGCCTGCCTGCACTGGCCCACGCGAGGCACTGACGCCACGCTGCGCCGCACCCTGCGCGAGTTTTACGAAGCACAGACCCGTGCCGACGTCGGTCAGTGGCTGCCGCGTTACCTGCCCGGCCTGCCGCGTGCACCGGCGCGGCTGCGGCTGAAGGTGATGTCCTCGCAATGGGGCTCGCTGGCGCCGGATGGCAGCATGGCGCTCGATCTGGCACTGGTGCTGGGGCGGCCCTCGGCGTTCGAGTACGTGCTGGTGCACGAGCTCTGCCATCTGATCCAGGCCAATCACTCGCCGGCGTTCTGGGCGGAGGTGGAAAAGCGCTTCCCGGCGTGGCATGCCGAGCGGGACTATTTCCAGCTCGAAGGGCGCCGCCTCAAGGCCACGCTGCGGCAGCTGCTGACCCCGGCACCGTAACGGCGGCGGCAACGCTCGCTCCTCATCGGTAGTGGGGGGGGGGGGCCGGCAATCACGCGCGGGTGAGTTGATGAGGAGCCGGCCCCCCCCCCCCACTACCGGAGCGGTGTACCGTCAGCTCCCCACCCGCACCGCGGCCGCCTGCGCCCAGCGCGCCGCTACCCGCGGCGCGGTGATGCACACCGCCTGATCGGTCACGGTGGTGACCGCGCGCTCCAGCAGCTGGATGTCGGCTTCGTGCTGGCGGGCGACGTGCGGGTCTTCGAAGAAGATCGCGCGCTGGCAATGGCCTTCCAGCACGCGGTCGGCGATCTGCGCATCGCCGCCCATCGGGCCGCTCTGGTAGCGCGTCACCCATTCCTCGCCCTGCGGCCAGCCGCGGCTCCAGGCCAGCTCGTTGAGGCGCTGGCCGGTGGTGCCGGTGCCGACCCGGCTGCGGAAGCGCGACAGCACCGCGAAGTGTTCATCGGCGAAGGCCAGCATCGCCGGCTTCATCGCGTCATGCGCGATCAAAGCCAGCGTGTGCTGCTCGAAGGCGTGCAGGTCATCGGCACCCGGGTCCGGTGCCAGGCCGGCGTGCAGGCGCTCCACCTCGACCCAGTCGCGCGCGGTGGCGACGGTGGAGATGAAGGGCTTGCCGTGGATCACGCACTGGCGCTTGAGCGCGGTGGCCTCGGGGAAGACCGAGGAAGGATCGACCGGGTCCATCAGATAGATCGCACCGTCCAGTGTGCGCTCCGGCGTGCCCATCCCGACCACCTCGGCCACCAGCTTCATCAGGCCGCCCTCGCGGCCGTTCGGGTAGCGCCGCAGCGGGGCGAAGTCCTGCAGGAAGCCCAGCCGCTGGATCGCATCAAAGGTGCGCCCGACCGCATGCAGTTCGACGCCCAGTTCGCGAAGCCCGGTGTCACTGGCGCGCAGCCAGCGGAACAATGCGGCGTGCTTGTCGTGGTGATGCAGGCGGTTCGCGGCCAGGCCGATGCGCATGAGGGCAGTCCAGAGGGTGACCCGGTCAGTGTAAGCCGTTCAGGTTGACGGGAAGCAAGCGTCGAACAGTGATGGCGATCACGCGTCATCACGCATTTTCGTATTTGTTGCATGGTGTCGACAGGGGCCATATCCGACAGTGGTGGTCGTCCGTCAATCAGGAAACCCCTGCCATGACCCTCTCCCTTTCTTCCGTTGCCGCATCCTCCCCATCCGCTGCCGTGGATCAGGGAACGCGCATCCGCGCGCTGGCCGCCGTGCTGCGTGACGCCCCGCAGGCCGATGCCGAGGTCCTGCTGGCCGGGCTGGCGCGCATGCTGGATGCGCATATCGGCCGCGGCCACGATGATGTGGTCAGCAACCGCCGCATCCGCGACCAGCTCGACAACATCGAGCTGCTGATGGCGCTGGAGATCGAGCGGGGGGGGGGGGGGG
>NZ_JBHFHW010000002.1:27750-29269 GCF_057333975.1 Stenotrophomonas sp. AGC87 | reverse complement strand
CCCCCCCCCCCCCCCCCCCCCCCCCGCTTCGGTAGGGCACCCCGTTACGCCGAAAGCAGCTGCACGATGCTGCCGGCCGCATCGCGGCCCTCGGCCACGGCCGTCACCACCAGATCCGCACCGCGCACCGCATCGCCACCGGCGAACAGGCGCGGGTGGGCGGTCTGGAACGCCAGGCGGCCACTGCCACCGGCCACGATACGGCCGTTGTGGCCGGCTTCCACACCCTGTTCGGTCAGCCAGGCCGGCGCCGTCGGCGAGAAGCCGAAGGCGATGATCACCACGTCGGCTTCCAGCAGCGATTCACTGCCTTCAATCGGCACCGCGCTCCGGCGACCCTGGGCATCCGGATCGGACAGGGTCGTCTCGACCACCATCACCCCGATCACTTCGTCATCCGCACCCGCCTCGATCGACAACGGCTGGCGGTTGAACAGGAAGCGCACGCCTTCCTCGCGGGCATTGGCCACTTCACGCGCCGAGCCCGGCATGTTGGCTTCGTCACGACGGTAGGCGCAGGTCACCTTGGCCGCGCCCAGGCGGATGGCGCTGCGCACACAGTCCATGCCGGTATCGCCACCGCCCAGCACCACCACGCGCTTGCCCTCCAGGTCGGGCAGGGCGATCTGGTCTTCCCAGCCGGCGATCGGCCGGCCGTGGGCATCGCTGCCACTGACGATGCGGCTGTTCTGCACCAGGAACGGCAGTGCCGGCAGCACGCCCTTGAGGTCCTGGCCGAGCAGGCCACCATCGGTATAGCGGTATGCGCCGGTGCCGACGAACACCGCGTCGTACTCGGCCAGCAGCGCATCGATGCTCACATCGCCGCCGATCTCCACGCCGAGGCGGAACTGCACGCCCATGCCTTCAAGCACGTTGCGGCGGCGGCTGATCACCGATTTGTCCAGCTTGAAACTGGGGATGCCGAACTGCAGCAGCCCGCCGATCTGTTCGTAGCGGTCATACACCACGGCCTGGATGCCGGCATGCGCCAGCTTGTCGGCACACGCCAGCCCGGCCGGGCCGGCGCCGATCACCGCCACGCGCTTGCCGGTGGCTTCCACCGCGCTCATGTCCGGGCGCCAGCCGGTGGCCAGCGCGGTATCGACGATGTACTTCTCCACGGCGCCGATGGTGACGGCGCCAAATTCCTCCAGCGTGCAGCTGCCTTCGCACAGCCGGTCCTGCGGGCATACCCGGCCGCACACCTCCGGCAGCGGGTTGGTCGAGTGGCACAGCGTGGCCGCTTCGTGGATGCGGTTTTCCTGCACCAGCTGCAGCCACTGCGGGATCGCGTTGTGCACCGGGCACTTCCAGCTGCAGTACGGATTGCCGCAGTCCAGACAGCGACCGGCCTGGAACTGCGCGTCTTCCTTGCCGAACTTGCCGTACAGCTCGCCCCAGTCGCCAGAGGTGCGCAATTCGACCGGGATGCGCTGCGGCATCGTCCGGGGCAGATCGAGGAACTGGAAAGCTTGCTTGCGGCTCATGGGTGGGCCCTGCGGTGGCGAGTTGGCGG
>NZ_JBHFHW010000002.1:0-27662 GCF_057333975.1 Stenotrophomonas sp. AGC87 | reverse complement strand
GGCCGCCACTACAACGGTGGGAACACGAGGCCCCGGTCGATACCGGCGCTTCTCCGCGCTTACGCAGCGCGGCGCAGTGAGTCGGTCAGCGATTCGATGCTGGCGGCCTTGGGTTTGACCAGCCAGAACTTGCCGACGTAATCGCGGAACTCATCGAGGATCTGCTGCGCCCAGATGCTGCCGGTCAGTTCGCGGTGGCGGCTGATCAGCGTATGCAGGTGCTGGCGATGATTCTCGAAGCCCTCGGCCGAGATGCGGTGGATGTCGATCAGCTCGTGGTTGTAGCGGTCCACGAAATCACGGTCGATATCCAGCACGTAGGCCAGGCCGCCGGTGAAGCCGGCGCCGAAGTTGAGCCCGACCTTGCCCAGCACCAGCACGATGCCGTCGGTCATGTATTCGCAGCAGTGATCACCGGCGCCTTCGATCACCGCCAGCGCGCCGGAGTTGCGCACGCCGAAGCGCTCGCCGGCACGGCCCGCGGCGAACAGTTCGCCACCGGTGGCGCCGTACAGGCAGGTGTTGCCGATGATCGCGGTGTTGCGCGCCTCGAAGCGCGCGCCACGCGGCGGGCGCACGACCAGCCGGCCGCCGGCCATGCCCTTGCCGACGTAGTCGTTGGCTTCGCCCTCGACCTCCAGCTGCAGGCCGCCCACGTTGAACGCGCCGAAGCTCTGCCCGGCCGTGCCACGGAAGCGCAGGGTCAGCGGTGCATCACTCATGCCCTGGTTGCCGTGCGTGCGCGCGATCTCGCCGGACAGGCGGGTGCCGATCGAGCGGTCGGTGTTGTGGATCAGGAAGCGGTGTTCGCCGCCGAGCTTGCCGGCGATCGCCGGGGCCAGCAGGCCGTCCATCTGCGTGGCCAGGCTGTCCGGCGATTCGTACAGGCGCTGCGCGGCGCAGTGGCTGCCGGCGTATTCGGCCGGGTTGAGCAGGCGCGACAGATCCACCTTGACGCCCGGGCGCGGGGAGACCTCCAGCTGCTGCAGCAGGTCGGTGCGGCCAACGATCTCGTCCAGCGAGCGCACGCCCAGGTACGACAACCAGCCACGCACTTCTTCGGCCAGCAGCCGGAAGAAGTTCTCCACGCGTTCGGGCAGACCGGTGAAGTACTGCGCGCGCAGGCGCTCGTCCTGGGTGGCCACGCCGGTGGCGCAGTTGTTGAGGTGGCAGATGCGCAGGTACTTGCAGCCCAGCACGATCATCGGCGCGGTGCCGAAGCCGAAGCTGTCCGCACCCAGCAGTGCGGCCTTGATCACGTCCAGGCCGGTCTTCAGGCCGCCATCGGTCTGCAGCAGGGTGCGCCCGCGCAGGTCGTTGGCCACCAGTGCCTGGTGCGATTCGGCCACGCCCAGCTCCCACGGCACGCCCGCATAGCGGATCGAGCTGACCGGGCTGGCACCGGTGCCGCCGTCATGGCCGGACACAGTGATCAGATCGGCACCGGCCTTCACCACGCCCGCGGCGATGGTGCCGACACCGGCATGGCTGACCAGCTTCACCGAGACCAGTGCGCTCGGGTTGACCTGCTTGAGGTCGTAGATCAGCTGGGCCAGATCTTCGATGGAGTAGATGTCATGGTGCGGCGGCGGCGAGATCAGGCCGATGCCCGGCTTGGCGTAGCGCAGCCGCGCGATCAGTTCGTTGACCTTGTGCCCGGGCAGCTGGCCGCCTTCGCCGGGCTTGGCGCCCTGCGCGACCTTGATCTGCAGCACTTCGGCATTGACCAGGTATTCGGCGGTGACACCGAAGCGGCCCGAGGCCACCTGCTTGATCTTGCTGCGCTTCTCGGTGCCGTAGCGCACCGGGTCTTCGCCGCCTTCGCCGGAGTTGCTGCGGCCGCCGAGCCGGTTCATCGCGATCGCCAGTGCTTCGTGCGCTTCGGGTGACAGCGCACCGAGGCTGATCGCCGCGGTATCGAAGCGGCGGAACAGGTCTTCGGCCGGGGCCACCTCGTCCAGCGGGGTCGGGCTGGGCGCGGCCTTGAGCTGCAGCAGATCGCGCAGCGCCGACACCGGGCGGCCGTGGACGGCCTCGCAGTAGCGCTGCCAGTCCGCGGCATCGCCACTGCGCGCGGCGCGCTGCAGGGTCATGACCACGTCCGGGTTGTACATGTGGTATTCGCCGCCGTGCACGTACTTCAGCACGCCGCCCACATCGGGGCGCAGCAGGTCGTTCCAGGCGCGCACGGTGAGCTCGCGTGCCTCATCGTCCAGACGCGCGAAGCCGACCCCGGCCACGCGCGAGGCGGTGTCCGGGAAGCACAGGTCGACTACTTCGTCATCCAGCCCGACGATCTCGAACAGCTGCGCGCCGCGGTAACTGGCCACGGTACAGATGCCCATCTTGGAGATGATCTTGGACAGGCCCTTGTAGATGCCCTTGCGGTAGCGGCGGCCGATCTGCGACTGCTCGCCGCCCTTGCTCAGCTGCAGGATGCCGCGCCGGCCCAGATCGAACAGGGTCTGGTAGGCCAGGTACGGGTACACCGCGGTGGCACCGAAGCCGAGCAGGCAGGCCATGTGGTGCGGATCGCGCGCGGTGCCGGTTTCCAGGATCAGGTTGACGTCGCAGCGCAGCCCCGCGTTGGAGAGGTGGTGATGCACCGCACTGGTGGCCAGCAGCGCATGCACCATCGGCCGGTCGGCGACCGGGTAACGGTCGCTCAGCAGCAGCATGACGATGCCTTCGCGTGCAGCGGCTTCGGCTTCGGCGCAGATACGCTCGATGCCGGCCTTCAGGCCTTCGTCCAGGCTGTAGGACAGATCGATCAGCCGGTTCTTGTCGGCGTACTGCTCCATCTTGATCAGCTGGCGCAGCTTGCGCTGGCTGAGCACCGGCGAATTGAGAATGACGTGATTCACCGTCTCCGCGCCGGCATGGAAGATGTTGGTCTCCTTGCCGAGCTGGGTGGACAGCGACATGACGCAGTCTTCGCGCAGCGGATCGATCGGCGGGTTGGTGACCTGCGCGAACGCCTGGCGGAAGTAATCGTAGAGCGGCCGGCTGTGCTGGCTGAGCACCGCCATCGGGGTGTCATCGCCCATCGAGCCGGTGGCTTCCTGCTCGGTCTCGGCCAGCGGGCGCAGGATCTGCTCCACTTCCTCGCTGCTGAGCTGGAACAGCTTGTGGTAGCTGCGCAGGGTGCGCTCGTCGAAGGGCTCCTCGACCAGCGAGGGGTCGATCAGCTCGGTCTGCAGGTAGGTCACGCCCTGCTGCAGCCACTGCTTGTACGGCGCGCGGCCGCGGTTGATGCGGTCGATGGCGTCCGAGTCGAGCAGGTCGCCACGCTTGAGGTCGATGGCCATCATCTCGCCCGGGCCGAGCTTGCCCTTGCGCACCACGCGCTCGGCCGGCACTTCCCACACACCGGCTTCGGAGGCGACCAGGAAATGGCGGTCGGACGTCAGCATCCAGCGTGCCGGGCGCAGGCCGTTGCGGTCCAGCGTGCAGGCGGCATAGCGCCCATCGCAGGCCACGATCCCGGCCGGGCCGTCCCACGGCTCGCTGTTGAGGCCGTAGAACTCGTAGAACGCGGCCAGGTCCGGATCCTTGAACTCCAGCGACTGGGTCGCCGGCGGCACCAGGATGCGCAGCGCCTGGATCAGCTCCATGCCGGCGCTGACCATCAGCTCGAGCATGTTGTCCAGGCTCTGCGAGTCCGAGCCGTGCATGGAGATGACGGGATTGAATTCGCCGATGTCGAAGCGCGGGGTCTTCCACACCTTGCTGCGCGCCTGCGCCCACCGACGATTGCCCTCGATGGTGTTGATCTCGCCGTTGTGCGCGAGCATCCGGAACGGGTGCGCCAGCGGCCAGCGCGGCAGCGTGTTGGTGGAGAAGCGCTGATGGAACACGATCGCGCTGGAGGCCAGATCGTTGCGCTGCAGATCCACGTAGAAGCGGCTCAGCTTGTCCGGCAGCACCATGCCTTTGTAGCTGATCGCATTCGGGCTGAGCGTGGTGACGTAGTAATCGGCGTGCTCGCGCAGCTGCTGTTCGCTGCGGCGGCGGGCCAGGAACAGGGCCAGGGTGAAGGCGGCCTCGTCCTGCGCGGCGCCGGCATCGACGAACACCTGCTCGATGTGCGGCAGGGTGTCGCGCGCGAGCTGTCCGCACACGCTGGGATCGGTCGGCACCACGCGCCAGCCGACCGGCTGGCAGCCGGCCTCGCGCAGCTGGTGTTCCAGCGTGTCGCGACAGGCCTGTGCGGCAGCGGTGTCGTGCGGCAGGAACACCACGCCGGCGGCAAAGCGCGCGCCAAGCGTGAGGCCCGCCTCGGCGGCAAGCGCCTTGAGGAACACGTCGGGGCGGCGCAGCAACAGGCCGCAGCCGTCACCGGTGACACCGGCGGCGGCGACGCCACCGCGGTGGGTCATGCGCGAAAGTGCGGCGATGGCGGTATCGACCAGCAGTCGGGACGGCTGGTCGTCGAGTTGGGCGACCATGCCGAAACCACAGGCATCTCGCTCATCTTGCGGGTCGTAAAGCCCTTGGCGGTTGCGGGGGGCCATCTCTGCCTCAATGTCGGGTGAGCGGCGACACTCGTCCCCGCTCAATCCGTTGAGCGCATCTGGAGGCACCGGATGACTCGACTAGAGCATAGTTGCTGCAACGCCGCAATACACGGTTGCAGGCGCAACCAAACCCTTGTGTTTCAGGGGTTTCCCCGCCGCCTGTTCAGCCGCAGCGGACGCCGGCGACCACGTTCTTGGCATCCACTTCAACATTCAGACGCTCGCCGATGAACTCCATCGTGGTCATGTCATTCGGCTTGAGCACGCGCAGGCTGGTCGCCCCGGCATCCTGCTGGGCCTGGTTGCCGAGCTCGGCGGTGTACGGCTGGCCGACCAGGCTCTGCACCTGGGTGGCATCGCAGCTGCCCACAGGCGGTGCTTCCATCGCCTTGCCGGCCTCGTCGGTCGGTGCGGCAGCTGCTTCGGCGGCCTTCTGTGCATGGGTGGCAACCGCTTCCTGCTCGTCCATGGGCGGAGCGCTGCACGCACCGAGGACCAACAGGGCGGGGAACAGGGCAATCAGCCCGAAAGAACGCCGCACGCGGCGGAACGACAGGGACGACATCAGTACTCCAGAGAGCGAGCCAGTAAACGCTGGAGGATATCGCCAAGCGCGGTGTGAGGTGTTTGTGTTGCGTTATTGACGCGGTGCCGCACTGGCACCGGCGACACTGCGTTCCCCTGATACGCGCCGCCTCCATGAGCCCGAGCCGCACCGCCACCCCCGAAGTTGCCGCCGCCCGCCAGGCCGGCCTGCGCTATGTCAGCGATGAACTGCCGGGCATTGCCCGCCGCAAGGCCGGCAAGGGCTTTGCCTACCGTGACGCCGATGGCGCGGCGGTCCGCGATGCCGCCACCTTGGCCCGGATCCGCGCGCTGGCGATCCCGCCGGCCTATACCGATGTGTGGATCTGCGCACTGCCCAACGGCCATCTGCAGGCCACCGGCCGGGATGCGCGCGGGCGCAAGCAGTACCGCTACCACGCCGATTGGGCGCGGGTCCGTGGCGACGGCAAATTCGACCGGGTGATCGCCTTCGGCAAGGCGCTGCCGCAGCTGCGCCGCCGCCTGCGCCGCGACCTCAAACTGTCCGGATTCCCGCGCGACAAGGTACTCGCCATCGTGGTCGCGCTGCTGTCCGAAACGCTGGTCCGCGTGGGCAACGCCGCCTACGCACGGGAGAACCGCTCCTACGGGCTGACCACGCTGCGCAACCACCACCTGGCGCTGCTCAAGGGCGGCCGGGCGCAGATGCGCTTCCGCGGCAAATCGGGCCAGGCCCAGGAGATCGATGTCGACGACCGCCGGCTGGTGCAGCTGATCCGGCGTTGCCAGCAGCTGCCCGGGCAGGCGTTGTTCCAGTACCGCGATGACGACGGCACCGTGCAGCCGGTCGACTCGGGCATGGTCAACGAGTACCTGCGCGATGCGATGGGTGAGGATTTCAGCGCCAAGGACTTCCGCACCTGGGGGGGCACCGTGGCCGCCCTGCGCCACCTGGCGGCCACCGCCCTGCCAAATCCGTCCAGCGAACGTGCGTTGACCGCGCTGCAGCGTGAGGTGGTGTGCGACGTGGCCCGCTTGCTGGGCAATACGCCGGCCGTGTGCCGCAAAGCCTACATCGACCCGTGCGTGTTCGACGGCTGGCGCGAAGGCGGGCTGACGACGCTGGAGGGTTTGCGTGGGGATCGCCAGTGGGAGCAGGCCACGCTCCGCTTCCTGGCCGCTTCGCGCCGCCGCGCCTCGGCAAAGGCCAAGCGCGCGGCAGCGTGAGTCATCCGATCAGCCGCAGTAGATGGCGGTGATGTTGTTGGTGTTGCCGGTTTCGATGGTCAGCCGCTCGCCGCCGCTTTCCGCACCGGCGCTGGTCGGCGCCGCACCGCTCGCGGTCGGGCCGCTCTCCTGGCGCTGGCCGCGCAGCACGATCACTTCCAGGCTGTCGCTGTCCACGCGGGCACGTTCGACGGTTGCCGCGGACGCGGCCAGTCCGGTCGCGCCGCGCACCTTGTCGATATGGCATTGGCCGGAAATGACGCCGTCGATCGGCTGGACCTGCGCGATGGGGGTGCTGCTGCAGGCGGAAAGAGCAAGGACGGCCACAGCCGCGGACAGGTAACGAAGCATGCGACGCACTCCATGGGAATTGCGCTCAGGGTGCATCGGCGCCCGTATGCGGCGCATGAATCTCTACACGGTGTGGGCACGCTCCATTCACCGTCCCTGGCCGCCGGGGTGACCATAGTGGGGGCGCGCTTTCCAGTGTGACCCGCGCATCTGATCCGGTAACAGGAGTCGAACATGGCCACGGCCAAAACCCGTAAGACCACCAAGACCCCCACCTCCCGCAAGCGTCCGCGTCCGGCGGAGGCGGCTGCTGCGGCGGCCGAACCGCGTACCCGTACCCCGGTCGTCAAAACCGCGACCCGCAAGGCTGCCGCCACCGATCCGCGCGCTGCGCGCGTGGCGGCCCGCCAGCGCCGTCTGCAGGACCAGGAGAAAGCCAAGGACGGGCGTGTGGCGAAGAAGGCCGCCGCGTCCAAGACCAAGAAGGCTACCCAGGCGGGCACGCGTCGCCAGCCTGAGAAAATGCCGGCCGAACAGCTGGCCAAACCCGGCAACGAACACGAGATGCAGCTGGCCCCGCGCTTCCTCGCACCGGACTATCAGGGCAGCGGCAAGCTCAAGGGCAAGCGCGCCATCATCACCGGTGCCGACTCCGGCATCGGCCGCGCGGTGGCGGTGCTGTTCGCCCGCGAAGGGGCGGATGTAGCGGTGCTGCACCTGGATGAAAAGAAGGACGCGAAGATCACCCGCGAGCACGTCGAGAAAGAAGGCGGTCGCTGCGTGGTGATCGCCGGCGACGTGCGCGACCCGGCGTTCTGCAACAAGGCAGTCAAGCAGGTCGTCAAGGCCTTCGGCGGGGTCGACATCCTGGTCAACAACGCGGCCTTCCAGCTGCATTGCGATCGTCTGGAAGACCTCGAGGACGAGCACCTGCAGGAAACCCTGCAGACCAACATCGGCGGCTACATCCAGATGGCGCGCGCGGTGCTGCCACACTTGGGCGAAGGCGCGAGCATCATCAATACCGGCTCGGAGACGGGCCTGTTCGGCAGCAAATCGCTGGTGGACTACTCGGCCACCAAAGGCGCGATCCACGCCTTCACCAAGGCGCTGGCCAGCCAGTTGCTGCCACGCGGCATCAGGGTCAATGCGGTTGCGCCCGGCCCGGTCTGGACGCCGCTCAATCCGGCCGACAAGAAGGCACCGGATGTGGCCGAGTTTGGCCAGGACAGCGACATGGGCCGTCCGGCACAGCCGGAAGAACTGTCGCCGGCCTACGTCTTCCTCGCCTCGCCGATCACCGCCAGTTACATCAGCGGCGTGATCCTGCCGGTGATGGGCGGGCCGCGCGGCTGACAGACGGCATCTTGCCGAGATGGACCACCGAGGAACACCTCGGTGGTCCCCATCCGTACCGAGGCCCGATGGCGTGAGCATGCCGCCATGGCCCTCCGCCTTTCGGCGTCCATCTCCCGTCCATCCCCATCTGCAGATTGACTACGCAGCCGCAGGCGCATGGCCAGCGGCCGACCGCGGCTGACCGTTCGTCGGCACGCACCCTCCGGCACTTGACGACACCTGTAGTCAATGGCACGGTAGCGACACGTGTAGTCATAGGGAGTGCGCCATGCGCGGCAAGACCATCGGGGACCAGGAACTGGCCCTGCTGCAGTACATCGCGGAACAGGAGCGCCCGAGTGTGGGCGAGGTCGCCGCCGGCTTCGGCGAGCAGCGTGGGCTGGCGCGGTCGACCGTGCTGACCATGATGGAGCGCCTGCGCGCCAAGTCGTACCTGAGCCGCAAGCAGGTGGACGGCGTGTACCGCTATGCCACCACCAGTGGCCAGGACAGCGTGGTGCAGGGCGCCGTGGCCAGCTTCGTGGAGAAGACGCTGCAGGGCTCGGTCTCGCCATTCGTGGCGTTCATGTCGCACAAGGTGGATGTCAGCGATCAGGAACTGGCCGAGCTGGAAGCGCTGGTCGCACAGTTGCAGTCACGCAAGCGGGAGGGCTGAGCCATGGACACGATGATGAGTGAGCTGTTGATGCGGCTGGGCTGGACCAGCGTGCAGAGTGCGGTGCTGGTGGCGCTGGTATGGGGCGTGTGCCGGCTGCTGCCGCAGTTGCCGGCCGCTACCCGCTGCCGGTTGTGGTGGCTGGTGGCCGCGCAGGCGGTGCTGGGCCTGTTCTGGAGCAGCCCACTGGAACTGGCGGTGTTGCCGGCCCCGGCCGCAGTGACGGCACGGGCGATGGCGCTGCCCGCGTTCGACGCTGCCGTGCAGGCTGCGCCGGTCGCCTACGCGGCGGCCGCGGTCGATACGGCGACGATGGCGTGGTCCTGGCCCTCGCTGCTGCTGGCCCTGTGGGCCGCCGGTGTGCTGCTGATGCTGGTGCACAGCCTGCGTGGCTACCGTGCCAGCCGCGCGCTGGTGCGCAGCGCTACCGAGTGCACCGACGCCGGCCTGCAGCAGGCGCTGCAGTTGGCCGCCGAAGCGCATGGCCTGCGGCGCTCACCGCAGCTGAAACTCTCCGCGCAGATCCGGTCGCCTCAGTTGATCGGCCCGTGGCGGCCGGTGCTGCTGCTGCCGGCCCGCGAGCTGCCGACGATGTCAGCGGACGATCTGGACATGGCGCTGACCCACGAACTGATCCATCTGCAGCGCCGTGACCTGTGGTGGGGGTTGCTGCCAGCGCTGTCGCAGCATCTGTTCTTCTTCCATCCGCTGGTCCACGTGGCGGCCCGCGAATATGCGTTGGCGCGCGAAGAGGCCTGCGATGGTGCAGTGGTGGCCGGGCATGATCACTGCCGCCATGACTACGGTCGTCTGCTGGTGCAGTTGGGGGTGGCGCCTCGTCCCGCCGTCGGCGTGGCCAGCGCCTCGCCGAACCTGCGCAGCCTCAAGCGTCGCCTGCTGACGCTGCAGCAGACCCGCAGCGTGCCGCGTGTGGCCTCGTTGGCGATCACCGCGCTGTTCGTGGTGATTGGCGTTGCGCCGTTGCGTCTGGTGGCTGCGCCGCCGACACCACTGCCCGCACCTGCGGCCCGGCCGGCACCTGCGCCGGTCCCCGCGCCCGCGCCAATGCCGGCACCAGAACCGTTGCCTGCTCCGGAACCGCCCGCCGCGCCCCTTGCGCCGGAACCGCCGAAGGACCTGGATGACGGCATGTCCTTCGTCACCCACGGTCAACTCAACATCAGCCGGCAACCCGCGCAGGCGTTCGTGCTGATCGGCGGCGAGAGCAATTTCGTCGATGCGGCCGTCGCTGATCTGAAACAGGCACGACGCGATGCCGGCAATGATCAACCGGCGCTGTGGGTGCGCCGTGGCCAGGACCGCTATCTGATCCGCGATCCGGCGGTGCTCAAGGCGCTGGGACACGCCCAGACGGAAGTGGCCGCGCTCGGAACGGCACAGGCCGAGCTGGGCAACCGCCAAGCGGTGATCGGGCAACAGATCGCGGCGGCATCGATGCAGATCACGGCCGATGCAATGGCCTCGGTGGATGTCAGCGCGGTGGTCAACAGCGCTATCCGCGATGCCGGCTTGGACGCTGCTGTCGAAGCTGACCGGGCGGCCCGCCAGGGGGCTCGCCAGTCACGTGCAGCGGCGTCGGCTGCCAGCCAGGCCGCACGTGAAGCACGTACCGCCTCCGCCAGGGCGGTGGATGCCCGGCAGATCACGCTGGTGGCGCGTGAGCAGGCCGAACTGGGTAAGGAACAGGCACGCCTGGCGCAGCAGCAGAGTGTGGCCTCGGCGCGTGCGGTGCGCGACGTGCGCACCGCGATCGATCAGGCGCTGGCCAGTGGCAAGGCGCAGCGCCTGCGCGACTGATCAACTCACCCGCAGTTGGCGCGCACGATCCTGTTCTGCGCGTCCACTTCGATGCTGAGGCGGTCTTCGCGGTAATCCATGGTCATCGCCATGCCCGGCTTGAGCACGCGCGCATGGCGGGCACCGCTGTCCTTCACCGCCTTCTGGATGACCGCCTCGGTGGCGGTCTGCCCGGTCAGGGCGGTGAGTTTTTCTGGATCGCACTGGCCGCCACTGCCAGCCACCGCAGGTGGGGCGGTCGAGGTCGGGCTGTCAGGCGGCGTCGCGGCGGTCTTGGCCGGAGTGCTGCAGGCGGCCAGCGGCAGCGCACAGCCCAAGGCGAACAGAAGGTTCAGACGCATGTGGTGGTCCTCCCACGGTAAGTGGCTGCAGTGTCCGTGGGCCGGCCTTTACACCGCGTCAATGGCCTGCAGCGCCAAGGTCTCCCGGTCGCGCTGTTCTTCAGCCACCAGCCGCCGCATCAGCAGCGCCAGGGTCACCACGTCCTGGTGGTTGTGCTCGGCCACCCGGCGCAGGTTCACCGCACTGCCACCCCGCAGATAATTCAGCCACGCAGCCGGGGCTTCAGAGCCGGGCAGATCGTCTTCGCGCACGATCTGCAGCAGCTGGCGTTCGATCGTGGCCAGCCGGCAGTTTTCCCAGGTGCCGCGATAGCGGCGGCGTGTCGGGAACAGCAGATCGACGTGATCCAGTGGCGTGATCGGGCAGCGCTGCCGGGCCAGCCGATAGCGCGTCTTGAGCAGCGGGGCGTCGTAGCAGCGCCCGTTGTAACTGGAAAACACCGTGCTTGGCTGCAGCCATCCGGCGAACTCGCGCAGCATCGCGGTTTCCGCGGCCATCGTCGTCATCAGCAGCTGGCGGATGCGCAGGCCGTCGCCACGTTCGGGATGGGTATGCCAGTCCGCGGCACCGATCATGAAAGCGCGGGTGCCGGTGCCGCCGGCCAGGCCGGTGGTTTCGGTATCGAAGAACAGCAGGTCCTGCGGCTGCACCTGCTCGCCGTCGCGCTTGGCGAAGGCCAGCGACAACGGTTCGGTCGGAATGGCTTGGGTAACGAATGATTCGATCAGGAACAGGCCCGGCGCGATTTCCTCACCCGGCACATGCCGATCCTTGGCATTCTCGCGCGGGGTGGCGGTGTTGAGGCCGCGATCGCGCAGGCCGAGCAGACGGCGCAGGCCACCAATCTCGGGCTTGCGCAGCGCGGGCGCCGGCGCAGGAACAGGAACAGGAACAGCGGGAACTGCCGGTGAGGTCTCGCGTGCGGCCGCGCCGGTCGGCTTGTGGCGGATCTCCTGCTCGACCCAGCCGAAGACGGAGGCCGGTGCGGGCGTACGCGCACGCGCATCGTTGGCGGCGGCCGGAAGCGGAGCGCTGCCCGTGTCGCCGGGAGCGCCCGTGTCTGCGGCAGCGGATCCGCGCCCAGGGGCGATGGCCGGAGCAGGGGCAGGCGCCACCGTCGCATCACCGGCCTGCCGGCGCAGCAGGCGCAGCTTGTCCAGGCTCAGGCTCACGGCGTCACCACCTCGGCGCTCCGGCGCTCCTGCTCTTGAGCAGACGGCAGCGCGGCGCTGTCGAACAGATCCAGCACCTTCAACGCCAGCGCCTTGGGCGTGGTGGCATCGTCCTCCTGGCCGGCCAGCACCGGGCCCACGCAGGCCGGGCAGCCGGCCTTGCAGTCACAGCCCTGCACCAGCTCGCGCGCGCGCAGCAGCAGCTCGGCCTGGCGCAGCCACAGTGGTTCGCTCAGGCCCACACCGCCGGGGAAGTTGTCGTACAGATACACCGTCGGCACGAACTGCTGCTGCAGCTCGATCGCGCTGGCATCGAACTCGGCGCCGCGCAGCTGCCCGCGTCCGCTCTGGTCGGCCACTGCGAACCACGCACCATCACCATTGCCGACGGCCTTCTGCAGGTCGCGCGCATCGGCCATCACCGCCACCGTGGCGACGATGTGCAGCGCGTAGGCGGCGCCGAGGAAGCCGTCCAGCGCTTCCTGCTTGCTGTCGAACGCGGTCAGCAGCAGCGCCTGCGGCAACTGCCACCACACCGCGGTGGTGTGCAGCTCCTGGTCGGGCAGGTTGACCGGGCCGTAGCCGATGTTCTCGTGGGTGTAATAGCGGATCTTCTTGTAGCCGGCCACGCGGCGCACCACGTGCACTTCGCCGTGGTGCGAATCGCCGCGCCCGGCGATGCAGCCGTCGAAGTGGTCCAGCACCTTGAGCTTGGTGAAGTCGATGCTGTCGGTGTAGTAGTCCACGTGGGTGCGGGTGACATAGGCCTTGCGGCCTTCCCAGTCCAGCCGCTCCACCTGGTAGGGGGTGGACTGCACCATGTGGATGGCGCCTTCGTACAGCGTCAGCGCGGCGGCGGAGTAATCCACCTCGGCGATGATCTGCTGCTTGCCGTCGCTGCGGTCCACCACCACGAAGTTGCCATCGGCGACCGAGCGCAGGCTGACCGCGTTGGCCGGGTAGCTGTCGGCGATCCACTCCCAGCGGTCGCCTTCGCGATGCACCACCTCGGTCTCGGCCAGGGCTTCCAGGAACACCAGCGGGTCGATCGGGCCGAACGGATCGCCGGCCAGGAACGGCAGCTCGAAGGCGGCGCAGCGGATGTGATCGAACAGGATCAGGGGCTGGTCCGGCGCGATGCGCGCATGCTCGGGCGAGGCCTCGGCGAAGAAGTCCGGATGCCTCACCACGTATTGGTCCAGCGGCTGCGAACTGGCCACCATCACGCCCAGTGCGGGCTGCTGGCGCCGGCCGGCACGGCCGAAACGCTGCCAGGTCGCGGCGACGCTGCCCGGATAGCCGTTGAGGATGACCACGTCCAGGCTGCCGATATCCACGCCAAGCTCCAGCGCCGAGGTGCTGACGATGCCGTCGATCTGCCCGGCGCGCATCGCCCGCTCGGTCTCCCGCCGCTCCGTGGGCAGGTAACCGCCCCGGTAGGCGCGGATACGGGCCGGCTTGCGCGGGTCGTGGTCGAAGATGTCCTTGAGGTACTTGGTCAGTACTTCGACCATCAACCGGCTTTGCGCGAAGATCAGGGTCTTCAGGCCGGATTTGATCGCGATGCGGGCGATGCGGTTGCTCTGCGAGCGCGCCGAAGCCCGCAGGCCCAGATCGGCATTGACCACCGGCGGGTTCCACAGCAGCACATGCTTGGGCCCGGTCGGCGCGCCGGATTCGGTGATCGCAGTGACCGGGGCTTCGATCAGCGCCTCGGCATGCGCCTGCGGGTTGCCGATGGTGGCCGAGCACAGAATGAACTGCGGCTCCACCCCATAGAACGCGCAGATCCGCTTGAGCCGGCGCAGCACGTTGGTGACGTGGCTGCCGAACACGCCGCGGTAGGTGTGCACCTCATCGATCACCACGTAGCGCAGGTTCTCGAAGAACTGCGCCCACTTGGTGTGATGCGGCAGGATCGCCTGGTGCAGCATGTCCGGGTTGGAGACCACGATGTCGCCGTGCAGGCGGATCGCCTGGCGCGCATCGCCCGGCGTATCGCCATCGAAGGTGAAGGCTTTGACTCCCAGGTCGCCGGCGCGGTTGAGCTCCAGCAGCTCGGCCACCTGGTCCTGGGCCAGCGCCTTGGTCGGGAACAGGTACAGCGCCTTGGCCTTGCCCTGCATGGCGGCGCTGACCACCGGCAGGGTGTAGCACAGCGATTTCCCGCTGGCGGTCGGGGTCACGATGGCCACGTGCTCGCCCCGCTGGCTGGCCTCCCAGGCCTGCGCCTGGTGGCTGTACAGCTGCTCGATGCCGCGTGCCTTCAGTGCGTTGACCAGGGCATCGGGCACATCGGCCGGAATCGGCGCGTACCGGCCCTCGCGAGCGGGAATCGTGAAGCTGCCGGTGATGCGGTCGTTATAGCGGCGCTGCAGGCGCGCGGTCAGCAGCGCACCATCGCGCGAGGGCAGCCCATCGGTGGTGGCGAGGTTGCGCTCGGCGTCCTCGGTGCGCTTGGCGAGTTCGTAAGCCATGGTCACAACGGTCTGCAAAGGACGCTATGGAAACATGACCGCGTCTCAATGTCTGAGACATCGCGATATGGCCGGTGAATCATTCAGTGGGTCCCGCGCTGGCTGGACAGGTGCCATCAACGAAACCTGACACCCGCCTCCGTATCCTAGGGAGCAGCCCGCTACAAACACGGACGGAGTTGCTGTGGCATTACGTGAATATCAAGGCTTGGCAGTGCTTGCGGGGTTGTGGCTGGCCGCCGCTGGGCAGGCGCAGCAGGTCGCTGCCCCCGAGCCGGTGGAACCGCCGCCCGCGACAACGCAGGGCGATGTCACCACGCTGGGCGAGGTGCGCGCCCTCAAGCCCGACGACGAGCCGCTGGATCTGTACCGCTTCAAGAATCCGGTACAGGTGCAGCCCAACCGCTTCAGCCGCACCTGGAGCGAGCCGCCGTCGCCTGAGCAGGTCAGCATGAGCGGTGGCTATCTGATGATGGGCATCAACAAGGGGCTGGCCGCCGCTGCGCAGGGCGTGAACAAACTTACCGGCGGACCCGACCAGATCCAGTCCGCGAGCGCCCGCCCTCCGCCGGAGCTGACCGATGAAGAGCAGCGTCGCGCACAGGAGGTGTGTGCGCAGCAGGGTGGGTGCCCGGTGCTGCCGGAGCCCTGATCGGTCAGGGCGACCAGCGGTGCATCGGCGCTGGCCGCTGGAGAATGTCCGCGTCCAGCGCGCTGCGGCGTGCGATGGCCCGTGGCACGCAGCGCACGCACTGTACCGCGTGGAACAGCATCAGCAGCAGCGCTGCCAGCAGCCATGCGCAACGGCCCAGCCCGGCGATGGCGGCATCGGAGGGCTCGGTCGGATCGATCTCCAGCCACTGCGTGCGCCCATCGTGGATACGCGCAGTGACCGTGCCAGAGACGGTGACCGGTCGAGCGATGGTCGCGGCGGCGCGCATGCGCTTCCACTGGTCATGCGCCGTGCCGAGCCAGGCGTCGCCGACAGAGTGGAACTCACCCGGCGAAGCCGTCACCAAGACCACGCCGCCCTGCTGCTGTGCGAGCAGCGCAGGCGTCTGCGCCGCCCACCGCGACAGCACATGCGCATCGGCCGCTTGCTCGACCGCAGTGTTGATCTTTCTGATCACGTGGCTGGGAAACGCCAGGCCCTCCGGACCCGCCTGATCGCTGGCGAGGCGGGCGGCGCGCATGAGCGAGGCCCAAGCCTGGTCGCCAGGCGCGATGTGATCGCTCTGCCAGGACAGCAGCCGCAGCAACGTTGACTGAAGGTCGCCGCAGGCATCCAGGCCCTGCGCGCACGCGGCATCGACGCGCTCCAGCAGGTCGCCCAGTCCGGTTACCTGGCGAAAGGGTGCCAACAGTTCGGTGGTTCCGGTGTACGGCGTACGCAGCTGCGTATCGTAGGCCCCCAATCTCAGGATCGGTTCGGCGATCTCCAGTTCAGCCCTCGGCACCTGGGGCACTCCCCAGCGGACCCGGTCGCAGTCGGCGGAGGCCACGGTATGGCCGTGCCGCTCCTGAGGCACCCACTCGCACGTTGCGCGCACGCGCAGGTGCACACCATCGCCGATGGCGGGAGGGCGTTGCAGCAGGCTGCCGGGGTCAGCATCGGTACGGAGCTGGTGCGCCGAGAACAATCGCATCGCGCGCTGCGCTTCGTAGGTGGGGCCATCGCTGGCACTCAGCGCAAGGCACAGCGACACCAGCGCTACCGCGAGCATCAGGGCATGCCGCGCCAGCGGCACGGGTGGATATCGGCGATGCTCGTCCAGCGTCGGCCAGCCCGGACCCAGGGACAGCACGCGCCGGCTGTGCCGGTATATCTCGGCTTCGATCCGTTGACCCGCCTGCAGTCCCTTCGATTCGTTCCAATCGTGGCAGGGGCGAATCCGCTGATCGTTGCCGATCAACACATGACATCCGGTGCCCGCAGGATCGCCGGGGCGCAGAAGCTGCAGGCGGTTGACGCGACCGCGCACGCGGTCGACGCGCTGCAGTGCCGCCGGACCGATCTGTCGGCGCATGTACAACCCGGCCGACAACAGCATCAAGGCCAGTCCTGCACCCAGCACGCCCCAGGCCCACGGGCCGTTGTCCCAGAGCAAGGCCAGGCCGCAGGCATTGGCTCCCATGGCCAACCCGGCAGCGGCCCACGGCGTACCGGGGCGGCGACGGAGCCGGCGTTCCTCCGGATGCTCCAAGCGCTCACCCAGGTGTCGTGCGGGCGTCCGTAGCGCGCGTGACCCTGCCGTGGTGATATCGAATGCATTGAGCCGCACCACGATCGCATAGCCCGGCCCCAGAACGACCTCTGCGGTGTTCTGTTCGGCCAGGTAATCCGCCGCATCGAAGGGCAGCAACACGTCGACGCCGCCCACGCTCTCCCGTACGAATGAGGTACCCCAGTTCCGCAACACTTCGCGGGCATGGGGGCCGCTCAGTGCTCGCACCTCGGCATCCACGGTGAGGTCAAGGCAGGCATGGAGCGGCGCCAGGGCGGCGCGCTCTTTGACCGACAGCACACGCAGGGGTGCCTGCTCGCGTAACCGTTCGAAGAAACCACGGGCATCACGCCGTCGTTGCCACCGGATGGCCAGCGCCAGACACACCAGGACGAGCACGCCGAATGCCATGATCTTCATCGGAAGTGGCCTGCCTCAACGGGGACGACGTCCCGGGCCGATGTCCCGATCGAGTCGATCTTCACCATGGCAGGTGATTTCGTCATGCTCATGTCAGCCTGTGGAAAACCAGGCAGGTTGGCAGTTTGCCGGCGCGCTCACCATGCAAGAAGTTGTAATTGATGGCACCAGGGGAACGCGCTTCTGCCGAGCCCCACCTCTGCGCGGTTGCAGTCGCTGACATGCTTAATGACGTCGTACGGGAGAATGACGTTGGTGCCGCCAGCAGTGTGCGGCGCATGCCAGCCGGAAGCGTCACGACTGACCTCTGGGCCTGGTGATCCAGACCGTCTGTCAGGTTTTCCACGCACTGACGGTCTTCTAAAGGACGCACGCCCACATGGAGAGCCGCATGCTTACCCCTGACACCGTTCTGCCGTCACCTCACGCAAGCGCCTGGTCCGCCCGTCGCATGTGGCACTGGTGGGCCTCAGCCTGGCGCATGTACCGGCAGGCACCGATACGCTGGTTCGGGCTGTCCCTGGTGCCGATGGCGATCGAACTCATCCTGCAGGTGTCCATTCCGGTGGCCGGCGTGGTGCTGTCCAAGTTCGTGGTGCCGATTGCGTCGGTGTGGTGCCTGATCGTCCTGGACCAGCGTGTGCGCAATGGCCGCTTCGCCATAAGGCAAGGCATGGCCCGGATGCTCGGTCTGCGCGGCCGTCTGCTGCAGTTGGCTGTGTTGTCAGCGAGTGTGTTTGCCTTCCAGATGGCCGTGTTGTGGATGTGGACCGGACCGTCGGTGGCGCTCGGCGTGGTCACGGCAGATCCCGCGGTGATCACTCAACTGACCCGCCTGCAGCTGGCCACCGTCTTCGCGGCGGGGACGTTGCCCGGCGTGCTGCTGTTCTTCACTGTGCCGCGGGTAGTGCTGGACCGGGTGGGCGTGGCAGAGGCATTGCGTGAGAACCTGCGCCTGCTGGCTGCAGGTTGGCGACCCATCGCGCTGTACCTTGTGCTGTCGATGCTGCTGGTTGGCAGCGTGGTATTCCAGCCCTGGTTGCTGTTGCTGTTGCTGCAGCTGGGGTATGTGGGCTACTGGGCCTACCGCGACGCATTTGATTGCGTTGCCGCTGACTGAGCCGCCGCCTTGCCGCTGCCGACCGCCGCTGACCTGCAGTCCATCCTTCGTGAGCACTGGCCGATGCTGAGCCGACTGGCCCACAGCTACACGCGCGATATCGCCCGCCGCGATGATCTCCTCCAGGAGGTCAGCATCGCGGTATGGCAGGCGCTTCCGCGCTGGCGTGGCGACGGCTCGTTGCGGGCATTCATCGCCCGTGTCGCCCACAATCGATCCGTTGATGTCCTCGCCAGGGAGCCACGCCTGTCGGCACGTGATCTGGACGAGGGCTGGCCCGATCCGAACGCCGACCCGCTGCGCCATGCGCAGGCACAGCAGCAGCGCGATGCGCTGTTGAGCGCCGTCCTGGGTCTCCCGCTCGGCTACCGACAGGTGGTGTCCCTTGCATTGGAGGGGTTCTCCCACCGCGAAATCTCGGACGCGCTGGGGCTGGAGGAAAACGCCGTTGCCCAGCGGCTCAGCCGGGCCAGGCGACAACTGCGGGATCTGATGGGAGCTTCGCGATGAACGCGATCGACGACGAGAACACGGGGTGGGATGCACTTGCAACGCGCTGGCAGGCCCAGCCCAGTGCCGCTCCCGATGTGCAGGCGCTGGAGCGCGAGGTCCATCGCCGGAGCCGCCGCCTGCGTGTTGTCTGGAGCATCGAGGGCGTGCTGGCCGTGCTGTCGATCGGCAACTGCGTGCGGGCTCTGTCACTCGGCGAGCGATTGCCGATACCCGCAGGCCTGGTGTGGTTCCTGATGGGACTGGTCATCGTCATGAGTGGTTGGACGCTGTGGCAGCGCCGGCGTCAGTGGCGCGCGAAGGCATTGGACGCACGCGGGCTCGTCGCGTTTGAACGCGACCGCTCACGGACCGCACTTCGGATATGGCGCGTGACGATGTGGGTGAGTGTGGCGCTGTGGGCAACCATGACGCTCTGGGTCTTGTTGACCGCCCAAGGGCGCCTGCCGATGGCGCACGCTGCACCGCCTGCGCACTGGGCCGTGAGCATCGTGCTCAATGCCGTCGTCGTGGTGGTGTTTGCCGTGGCCGGCTGGGCGATCTGCAGGCGGCACCGCCAGCGGCTGAAGGGGCTGCTCGCCTTGCAAGAGGCGATGGATGCCCTCTGAAGGCGATCCCCGCGCTATACAGGCGTCACCACTCGTCGCCGCTCCAGCCACCACAGCACACCAGCCGCCAGCACGAAGGCCAGTAGCCAGGGCCAACGCGCGCCCGGCGTCTCGACGGTACCAGCCGAGGCGACGGTAGTACCTGTTGCCAGACGCTGCGCGGTCGCATCCCGCAGCTGTTGCCGATGCAACGGTCGGGCGGTGGCCGGATCGAACACGTAGAACGCGTGGCGGCCTTCGCCCTGCTGCAGCTGATGCCAGCCGGGCTGGGTCGGCCAGTACCCAGCGCAGCGCTCGGCCGCGCTGGTCGGATCAATCTGCAGGGGGGTGAGCGAGCCATCCGGTGCGCGCACCTGGGCGGCTTCCCGCAGTTGGCACAGTGCCATGCGCTCGCCGGACCACGGGGTAATGGCGTCGATACGGAGTGCCGTTGTGGCCGGCAGCGGGCGCGCCACGCTGGCGAGCACGCTGCTCCATAGCTCGGCGTGGCGATCATCGCGGCCGGCCAGCACCAGCCGATAGCTGTCCGTGACTGGCAGCAGTGCGACGCGCCCGCGTCCGAGCGGGCGATAGCCACCGACGGTGATTCCCTTGGCGTCGTGCAGCAGGGGTGTCGCCTCGGCCGTCTGTAGTGTCAGCCGTTCCAGCACTGGCAGTGCGGCCTGATGTGAGGCGGCGTCGGCCTCATCGATGTAGGCGGTGGTGTCCGATGCGGGCCGTTGTGGGCCGCGGCGTGCCTGCAGCAGGGCGGCATCGGCGTCGGCGGGCAGCGTCAGGGCACTGGCCTGGTTGTTGCCGGTGACGGTCATCCCCCAGCCGCGCAGCGCCTGGCGCGCGCTGTCGCCAAGAGGGCCGGTGGTACGAACCAGGACGCCTAGCCCATTGCGGATCGCCTGTTGCAGCGCACTGCGTTGCGCGGCCGATAGTGCGGCCAGGCTGCGCTCATCCAGCACCACCACATCGGTCCCCGCCAGGGTGGCAGCGGTGAGCATGATCGGTGCATCGCCGAGCGACAGGCCGCCGCCGGCGTTGGCCTGGCTCTGCACCTGCAGCCCGGCATCGGTGGCCCAGCGGCGCAGGTATTTGAGCTCCGGGCCGGGTGCACCGGCCAGCAGCAACAGGCGGGGCGTCGCCGCGGCAGCGGTGTCCACAGGAACGGCAAGCGTATCGATCACATGCTGTTCGGCGTCGATCAGACGCAGGCCGAACACGCTCTGTCCGGCGACGCGGGCCACACCGCTGAGCTGCACCGTCCCACCGGCATCGGGCGTGGCCCTGTCGATGACCAGGCCGGCGGGATCGAGCAGTTCGGCACGCGCGTCAGGCACGCCCTGCGCACGCGCGCTGACGGTGAACACTGCACCGGGCGCCGTGACCGCCGGCGGCTGCAGTGCGATCCAGCCCTGCGGCGCGCTGGGCGACTGGATGCGCACGCTGCGTGGCAGGGCCACATCGTGGTCGCGCGCGGGCAGGCCATCGCCCACCAGACGCAGTGAGGTGGTAGCAGGATGCTGGCGCAGCGCGGTGGCCAGGTCGGGCGCGGGCAGGGCGTCGATCGCCGTCCTCGCTTCCGGCAGCGCGACCACGGTTTCGCCCGGCTCGGCCGGCCAGCGGACCTGATCGGCCGCCGCCGTCAGTACGGTGAGTTGACCCCCGGCGGCGTGCTGCATCGGTGGCACCAGCGTCAGGTAAAGCAGCGTGGTCACCGCCGCCTGCAACAGCAGCAGGCTGGCGAACGCGCCGCGCGTGCGCGCCGGTCCACGCCACTGCTGCCAGCACAGACGCGCGCTGCTCAGCAGCAGCACGGCAAGCAGCGCGATCAGGATCCAGCGTGGTTCGCTCATGGCGTGGCCTCCAGTGCATCCAGGTAGCGCTGGCCCATGGCATCGGGTGAGTTGCGACGAGGGACCTGCGGCAACGGCCGCAGCAGGGCACGCCACAGCTGCGCGCGCAGGGCTTGATGGCAGTCAGCGCAGTCCGGTGCGATGCGGAGTTCTTCGATGGCGGCGGCCAAGCTCAGCGGGTCGGGCAGGCGCGCTTCATTGCGCCGCAGCCACCCGGTCAGCGCCTCCAGATCGGGCGCACTGGCTGGATCGGCCAGCTGCTGCCAGACCTGCACGATGGCCTGGTCGGGTGCCTCCAGCGCACGCAGTGGCAAGGTGCGGCTGGCCAGGTCGGCACGATCGCCGCTCATGCGTCTGCTCTCGTCGATCGGCGGCAGTTCCGGGCCGACCCGCGCCAGGTAGATGCGCTCGGCCTGCTGCACTTCCTTGATGAAGCCCAGTGCCTTGTAGGCGTATGGCAGGGCACGCTCGGGCTGGCCCTGGCGAAGTTCACCCTCGGAGGACCACATCTGGTCCAGCGCGGCCTTCAACGTGGCGCGCGTCTTCGGATCGAGCAGGGTGGCGGCCTCGGCGTGGTCATGGGTATGGCCGTACTCGGAGAGGACATCCGTGGCGCTGCCGAACACGGCAGCGGTGCCATCGGTCGGCGCGCCGTGGTCGTGATCGTCGTGCCCGTCCTGCGCCTGGGGCTTGGCAGGGTCGGCATCGTGGCCGTGATCGTCGTCGTGCGTGGCTGCCGGCGTGTCGCTGGTGGGCAGGGCATCGCTGGTCGGCGGCGGCTTGGCCCCGCCTTCGCTTTCCTCGCCAAGGAACTGGCCATAGCGCAGGCGCAGGATGCGCTGGTCCACGCCGATCGCATCGGCGCGTTTGACGAACTCCTCGGCGGGGAGCTTGCCGCGCAGTTTGATCAGCGCCTCGGCGTCGATGATGATCTGACGCTGGCTGCGGAAGTAGGCCGGCAGAGTCCTCTTGACCATGCCTTCCATGTCGGTGCCCTGGATCTCCGCGGCGCTGGGCAGGCGCAGGATCACGCTGCTGCTCTGGGCGCTCTGCGCAGTGGGTGTGTGGGTGTCACGTACGGTCAGCTGCGCGATCACGTCGTTGCCTTCGGTGGCGCCCAGCGCGGCCAGGTCCAGCGTGCGGGCGAAGCGCCGCTGCGTCGCCGGTCCGGTGCCGCTCAGGCTGAAGGTCTGCTCGCGGAAGGTGATGTTCTCACCGCTGCCCTGGGCCAAGGTGACCTTCAACTGTGCGGTGGCGACCACACCGTAGTCGTCGCTGGCTTCGAACTGCAGCGGCCACTGGCGCTGGCCGGGCGTGCCCAGCACGAGGCTGCGGTCCGGGGCGATCACACGCACCACCGGGGGGCGATCGGGCACCACATCAAGTCGATACAGGCGGGTGTCGCGCAGGGCGGGTTCGGTGACCACGCGGTACAGCGCCGGACGTGTTGCGGTCCACTGTGCGGTCCACTGTTCGCCATCGCGCTGCAAGGCGATGCGCTGGCCATCGTGGAACTGCAGGGTCGCGGTCTTCGGCTGCGCGGAGAAACGCAGCGACCAGTGCAGGCGGCTGTCCTGCGCGACCTTGCCGTCCAGTGCGTTCTGCACGCGCGCGGCTTGGCCGGTGTAGGCCGGGGCCGTGATCTCCAGCCGCGCCGAGCGCAGCTGCGGCGGCTGTGCCGGGGTGGCCGGTGGTGCCGAAGCGGCCGGGAACAGCGGCGCCGCGTTCTCGCCGCGCGGCCAGCCGAAGGCCAGTGCCATCACCACCACCGACATCAACGCCGACGCCAGCACCCAGCGGCCGGGCCAGCGGGGCCGCAGTTCGGGCAGGCGCGACTGCAGTGCCGCGTCGACATGCGCACGCTGGCGTTGCTGCAGCGGATTCAACGCCTGCGGTGCGGCGAACAGCAGATCGGCACTGTCCTGCGCGACCGGGTGTTCATCCAGGCGGCGAATGAGCCACTGGCGATCCAGCCGACGTGCGCGCCAGGTCGCCAGCCCGACGCTGATCAGCAACGTCAGCAGCAGGGCCACGGTGAAGGTGTTGAATCCTGCGATCCGCCAGGCCACCGCACTGAGCGCCAGCGCGACCGGTACGGCCAGCACGGTGGTGATCCACCACTGCCGCCGGCGTGCATGCTGCCACCCGCGCTGGAGGGCGGGGCTCATGCGCCGGCTCCGCGGCGCGGCGACGTCGCCATCGCGCGCTCCACCGCGAACAGCAGCACGATCAGCGCCAGCAGCCAGGGGGCGAGCTCACGTGGTGTCGGGAGCGGCGCGGAGGCGCCACGCAACGGCAGCTGTGTGGCCGCAGATGCGAGGGTGGGGGCGGCCGGTGCCGCGATCACCCCCAGCAACTGGCGCGGGAGGTCAGGATCGCGCAATGCCGGCAGATCTGGCGGCGACAGCGCTGCGGTGAAGCGCAGCAGACGACCGCGTCCTTCCGGGCGGTGCTCCAGCACGGACGCGCCCTGTGCATCGCGCAGGACCGGCATCCAACCGGCCCCCGCCGAATCCGATGCGACCAGCACGCTGCCGCCCTGTTGCACCCACGCCTGCCAGGCGGTCGGCAACGGCTCGGCGGCGAGCCACACGCCGAGCTGCCCATCGTCCGGGGCGGTGGTCGGTGCGCGCGCAGGCGACAGGGGTTGGTTCGACCACGCGCGCTGGATCGCCGCCAGTACGCGCTGCTCGCGCTCGGCGATGCCGCCACCGATCTGCAGCAGGGGCACGGCGGCGCCGCGCGTGGCGGGGGGCGCCAAGGGCACCGGCCGCCAGGTCACGGGGCGCGACAGGCGCGGGCGTTCGCCATCCAGACCAGGCATCGGGTCGGGCACGTACACCGTCAGCGGCGCGCCGGAAGGCAGGCGCTGGTCCAGCTCGCGCAGCAGGCTGGCCAGGGGTTGTCGGGGTGCCGGGGCGGGGTCGGCCAGCGCGGGGAAGCCCGGTGAAAGCCAACGCCAGTCGCCCTTGGCGTCCTGGCCACGCAGGGCCGCGCCATCCAGACCGGGGGCGACCACGGTGACCGGGTGCGTGTCGGCAGCACTGCCGTGCAACACCGGCCGCGCCAGCATCAAGGCCAGCGCGGCGAGCAGCAGCAGCCGTACCAGCAGCAGCGGCCACTCATCGAAACGGATTTTCTGACGCGGCCGGATCCGGGCCCGCAACCACCGCAGCGCAGCGAAATCGAGCGGCGCGTACTGGGGGCGCCGCGCCAGGTGGATCAGCAGCGGCACCAGCCATGCCGCCAGTGCCAGCAGCCCGAGCGGAAACAGCAGGCTCACGCGCCACCCCCGGCGCCGAGCAGCACACGCAAGGGCTGATCCAGCGGCTGGTCGAGGTAGCCGGTGGCGTGCACGATGCCGCTGCTCTGAAGACGCGCCTGCAATGCACGCTGCGCGGCGTCGAAGCGGGCCAGATAGTCCTCGCGGATGGCGCGGCCATCGCCCAGCAGTTCTTCACCGGTCTCCGGATCGCGGAAGCGGTGGCCGTCGGTGAACGGGAAATCGCGCTCTTCGGGGGTCAGCAGCTGCAGGTGCAGTACCTCCCGACGGGCAGCCGCCAACCGTTCCAGCAGCACGATGCCGGTCTCGTCGAAACCATCGCCCACTGCGACCAGCAGATCGCCGGTCTGCACGCGCTCCCAGATCGGCGCCAGCGAGGTCACCGGCGGCCAGCTGCCACTGGCCTGCAGCTGGCGCAGCAGCAGGTGCACGCGGTCGCGCTGGCGCGGGCCATGCCCGGCCGGCACCAGCTGCACGCCACCACCGCTGACCACGATCACGCCGAAGCGGTCGCCCTGCTGCAGGGCCAGTTCCACCAGGCAGGCGGCGGTCGCGCAGGCATGGTCCAGCCGCGACCAGTCCGGTCGCGCACGATCACGCTGGCCCGCCGAGGCGGTCGCATCGATCAGTACCCAGGCCGTGATCGGGCTCTCGCGCTCGGATTCGCGCACGAAGAACCGGTCCGAGCGCGCGTAGAGCTTCCAGTCGATCTGGCGCAGCTCATCACCGGGTTCGTAGGCACGGTACTGCGCGAACTCCAGCCCGGCACCGCGGCTGCGGCTGGCGTGCTGGCCGATCCCATGCGCACCGCGCGCACGGCGTGGCAGCAGCCGCAGCGCCTTGAGGCGGCTGCGGACATCGGCGGGGATCGCGATCGGTGCGTTGCGGCTCACGGCGTGTGGATCAACCCGGGAATGGCACGGCCTGCAGCAGCGCGGCGACCACGTCGTCAGCGCTCTTCTGCTCGGCTTCGGCAGCGAAGGACAGCAGCAGCCGGTGACGCATCACCGGCGCGGCCAGCGCCTGCACGTCCTCGCGCGTGGCGGCGAAACGGCCCTGCAGCAGTGCGCGTGCCTTGGCCGCCAGCACCAGCGACTGCCCGGCACGCGGGCCGGCGCCCCACTTGATCCACTGGTTCACCGCCGCCGGCGCATCGCTGCCAGGACGGCTGGCACGTACCAGGCGCGTGATCCAGGTGAGGACGTCTTCGCTGATGTGGACCTGGCGCACCGCGGCCTGCAGCGCCAGTACCTCCTCGGCGTCCATCACCTTGGGCACGCTGCCACTGGCGCTGCCGGTGGTCTGCAGCAGGATGTCGCGCTCTTCCTGCTCGGTGGGGTAGTCCACCCGTACGTGCAGCAGGAAGCGGTCGAGCTGGGCTTCGGGCAGCGGGTAGGTGCCCGCCTGCTCGATCGGGTTCTGCGTGGCCAGCACGAAGAACGGTGCGGGCAGCGTATAGGTGGTGCCGGCGTAGCTGACAGTGCGCTCCTGCATCGCCTCCAGCAGCGCGGCCTGGGTCTTGGGCGGGGTACGGTTGAGTTCGTCGGCCAGCAGCAGGTTCGTGAAGATCGGGCCCTTCTGGAAGCGGAAGTGCCGGTGCCCGGTGCCGTGGTCTTCTTCCAGCAGCTCGGTGCCGAGGATGTCGCTGGGCATCAGATCGGGGGTGAACTGCACGCGCCGGAACTGCAGCTCCAGCGCCTGCCCGAGCGAGCGCACCAGCAGCGTCTTGCCCAACCCGGGCGCGCCTTCGAGCAGGCAGTGGCCGCCGGCCAGCAGGCCGATCAGCAGCTGCTCGACCACCGCGTGCTGGCCGACCACGGCCTGGGCCAGCGCGCCGCGCAACTGCTGCAGTTTGGGAAGAAGGGCATCAAGGGGGTCGGTCGTCATAAGGCACTCGCAGAAAATCGGTGTAGAGCCACGCCATGCGTGGCTGAAAATGCAGGAAGGAACCTAGCCGCTCAACGCATACATCACGATGTTGACCGCGAAGCGGGTGTTGTCTTCGGCCAGGAAGCGCTTGTTGCGCCAGTCGTAGTCCCACTCGCACCCGTAATCTTTGTTGCTGTAGAGCACGCCCAGGCGGCCGTCGATCTGGATGCCCTTGAGGTAATCGTGGACCAGATCATCGCCCCAGCCATTGAGCTCGAACCCGGTGGCCGGCGGGCCCTCGGGAAAGCGGAAGAAACTGCGGTACAGCGCGTGGTTGTTGGGCAGCTTGGTCAGTGCCTTGGGCCCGAACAGTTTGGCCATCTGCGCTTCGAAGGACTTCGCGAACAGACCATCGATATCGTGGTTGCAGTCATCGACGAACACGAAGCCGCCATTGCGCACATAGCGCACGAAGTTCTGCCGTTCGGCCGCGTTGAACTCAACCAGCTTGTGCCCGGCCAGGTAGCAGAACGGCGCCTCCAGCATGCGCGGATCAGACAGCGCGATCACGTGTTCGGTCGGGTCCACGCGCAGGGAGGTGTAATCGATCAGCGAAGTGATCACGTTGGATGGCATGCGCGCATCCACGTCCCAGTCGCCGGAGTCGTACTTGAGGCGGGTGAACCAGAAGTCGTAACGCCCGGCCTGGGCGCGTGCCGGCGCGGGCAATGCCGCAAAGGCGGCACTGCCCAGCATCAGGCGCAGGAACTGTGCGCGGTTCATCGCCACGCACGTTCCCGGGTGTCACCGGCCAGACCAAGAGACGGCCGGTGGCCGTCGCGACCGTTCATCAGACCGCGTCGGACAACGAGGTGAAGGTGAAATCGCGCAGCTTCATCGGCGGGATCATCATCACCAGGCTGGACTCGTCACCGGCCACACGCACCGGCTTGCCGAGTTCTTCGATGTTGTTGAGCATGATCACCGGCGACTCGTTGAAGCGGAAGTTCTTCACCGGGTGCTTGATCTGGCCGTTCTCGATGTAGAAGGTGCCATCGCGGGTCAGGCCGGTCAGCAGCACGGTCTGCGGATCGACCATGCGGATGTACCAGGTGCGCGTGACCAGGATGCCCTTCTGGGTGCCCCGGACCAGCTCGGCGGTGCTCTTGTCGCCACCGGCCATCAGCAGGTTGCCCGGCCGCGCGTTGGCGGTCTTGCCCTGCTTCTGCGCCCAGAAACGCGAGTAGTTGAGGTTGGCGATCTTGCCGTCCTTGATGATGTCCAGCTTCTCGCGCGGCTGCCCTTCGTTGTCCCACGGCAGCACCGCCGCCTCCGGGTGCCACGGGTCGGCCACCATGGTCACGCGTGGGTCGTAGACC
>NZ_JBHFHW010000001.1:86326-108936 GCF_057333975.1 Stenotrophomonas sp. AGC87 | reverse complement strand
CTCCACCGCTTGTGCGGGCCCCCGTCAATTCCTTTGAGTTTCAGTCTTGCGACCGTACTCCCCAGGCGGCGAACTTAACGCGTTAGCTTCGATACTGCGTGCCAAATTGCACCCAACATCCAGTTCGCATCGTTTAGGGCGTGGACTACCAGGGTATCTAATCCTGTTTGCTCCCCACGCTTTCGTGCCTCAGTGTCAGTGTTGGTCCAGGTAGCTGCCTTCGCCATGGATGTTCCTCCCGATCTCTACGCATTTCACTGCTACACCGGGAATTCCACTACCCTCTACCACACTCTAGTCGCCCAGTATCCACTGCAATTCCCAGGTTGAGCCCAGGGCTTTCACAACAGACTTAAACAACCACCTACGCACGCTTTACGCCCAGTAATTCCGAGTAACGCTTGCACCCTTCGTATTACCGCGGCTGCTGGCACGAAGTTAGCCGGTGCTTATTCTTTGGGTACCGTCAGAACAACCGAGTATTAATCGACTGCTTTTCTTTCCCAACAAAAGGGCTTTACAACCCGAAGGCCTTCTTCACCCACGCGGTATGGCTGGATCAGGCTTGCGCCCATTGTCCAATATTCCCCACTGCTGCCTCCCGTAGGAGTCTGGACCGTGTCTCAGTTCCAGTGTGGCTGATCATCCTCTCAGACCAGCTACGGATCGTCGCCTTGGTGGGCCTTTACCCCGCCAACTAGCTAATCCGACATCGGCTCATCTATCCGCGCAAGGCCCGAAGGTCCCCTGCTTTCACCCGAAGGTCGTATGCGGTATTAGCGTAAGTTTCCCTACGTTATCCCCCACGAAAAGGTAGATTCCGATGTATTCCTCACCCGTCCGCCACTCGCCACCCATAAGAGCAAGCTCTTACTGTGCTGCCGTTCGACTTGCATGTGTTAGGCCTACCGCCAGCGTTCACTCTGAGCCAGGATCAAACTCTTCACTTAAAAACGCATAGTCCGAAGACTAAAAATTTAAAGCTGCAGATGCTTGACCGCTGGCAACGTTTCGCTTGCTTTAAAACAATTGATATGTTGCTTGATCAAACGTCTGCAAGATGGACATACATCCTTCCTGCAGGCGCCTTCACAAGATACCTGCGCATACTGTCAAAGAACTTTGGAATCGGCCTCAGCGCCTTCTTCCGTTTGCCCCGACGTTTCCGTCGTTGCGAGCCGCCCATTATAGACCGGCTTATCTGCTTCGTCAACACCTTTTTCAAGGCCGTTTCACCGAAGTGAACCGTTGTTGCCGATGCCGCTTCGTCGTTCGCCTCAGAGGCTTTCGTCGTTGCGAGCCGCCTATTATGTCAGGCTTTTCGTTTCCGTCAACACCTTCTTTCGAAGAAGTTGAAGTCCTGTTCCTTCGCGGTTGCCGCCTTGCGGTGGCCCCTGCGTCGGGGGAGGGAAAGTATGTCCCTATCCGGGTCGTTTGTGAAGGGGGTAGACGACATTTTTTCACGTCGCCTCTCCCACATTCATGCTGGAAGGGGTCCGGATCGCCCGAACCCCTTGTCCCACTTAGGCTGCGACCAGCAACACGCGTGCGAACGTGCGCTTGCCGACCTGCAGCAGGCCTTCGAAACCGGGCACGAACACCTGCTGGGCATCCTCCACCACCTCGCCATCCACCTTCACCGCACGCTCTTTAAGCTTGCGGGAGGCTTCGGAGTTGCTCGGGGTGAGGCCGGCAGCCGTCAGCAGGGCACCAATACGCAGGCCTTCGGCCGGGATGGTCACTTCCTGCAGCGGCAGCAGGGTCACATCGCCCTGCCCGGTCACCGCGGCATTCCAACCGGCGATGGCCTGTTCGGCCGCCGCGGCATCATGGAAGCGGGTGGTCAGCTCACGCGCCAGGCGCAGCTTCACCTCGCGCGGGTTCAACCCGCCCGCCTCGACCTGCTCACGCAGGGCCTTGGCCTCGGCCTGGCTGATATCAAAGGAGAGCAGCTCGATCCAGCGCCACATCAGGTCGTCGCCGATCTTCATGGTCTTGGTGACGATGTCGATGGCCGGCTCGCTGATACCAATATAGTTGTTGAGCGACTTGGACATCTTGGCCACGCCGTCCAGGCCTTCCAGCAGCGGCATGGTCAGCACGATCTGCGGCTTCTGCCCGTAGTGCTCCTGCAGGCCACGGCCCATCAGCAGGTTGAACTTCTGATCGGTACCGCCCAGTTCGACGCCCGCTTCCAGCGCGACCGAGTCGTAGCCCTGCACCAGCGGGTACAGGAACTCATGCAGGGCGATGGACTGCTGGGCGGCATAGCGCTTGGCGAAATCGTCGCGCTCGAGCATGCGCGCCACGGTGTGCTGGCCGGCCAGGCGGATCATGTCGGCGGCGGCCATCTTGCCGAACCACTCCGAATTGAAGCGCACTTCGGTCTTCTCGCGGTCCAGCACCTTGAAGACCTGGTCTTCATAGGTACGCGCGTTGGCCAGCACGTCTTCCTTGGTGAGCGGCTTGCGGGTGACGTTCTTGCCCGAGGGGTCGCCGATCATCCCGGTGAAGTCGCCGATCAGGAAGATCACCTGGTGGCCCAGGTCCTGGAACTGGCGCAGCTTGTTGAGCAGCACGGTATGGCCCAGGTGCAGGTCCGGTGCGGTGGGGTCGAAGCCGGCCTTGACCCGCAGCGGACGGCCGCTTTCCAGACGCTGGCGCAGTTCGTCGGATTTGAGGATCTCATCGGCGCCTCGCCCGATCAGGGCAATGGCTTCTTCAATCGAGGACACGTGACAACTCCCGGCAATGCCTTATTTATATGAATGACGTTAAGTACAAGTTAACCGCAGGTGCTTCACAAAAGCCAATAGGCACAAGGGTTTGACGCGGTATTTATACCTGTCTATGTTACCGACGTTTGGGCCCGCGCTCCCGGGCCAGCCAGGAACAGACCGACGATGCTCAATTCCGATCAAGGCCGCGCGCGCAAGCAGCGCTTCAAGGAACGTCTCCACGTCCTCCACGACACCGCCCTCCATCGGAAGCTCAAACAGCATCTTCCTGCGGCCTTCAACCAGCGCTGGACCCGCCGCCACTGGATGCACGCCAGCCTGTTCGCCACCATCGGCGCCCTGGTGGCCACGATCGTCCCCGGCTTCTCGCACACCATCGACTCGCCCTACTCGGTCAGCCATTCGACCCTGGCGCTGCCGTTGCCGCCGCTGTCGCTGGAACGCCAGCAGCAGACCCCCGGCGACAGCTGGCAGGTGCTGCGCGTGCAGCGCGGTCAGACCCTGAGCAATCTGTTCGACCAGGCCGGCATCCCGGCCACGGTGATGCACCAGGTGCTGGAGCACCCCGGTGTGCGCGAATCGCTGACCAAGCTGCGCCCGGGTGCGGAGATCGCCTTCGACCTGCCGCTGTCCGGTGAGCTGCGCACGATCCGCTTCGACCGCGATGCCGACAACCGCGTGGAGCTGTCTTTGGCCGGCGACAAGATCACCGAAACGGTGAGCAAGCGCGAGAGCTCGACCCGCCGCGTGGTCGCCAGTGGCGAGATCACCAGCTCGCTGTATGCCGCCGCGCGCAAGGCCGGGTTGTCGCCCTCGGCGATCGCGACGATGACCGACGAGATCTTCAAGTACGACATCGACTTCTCCAAGGACCTGCAGCCGGGCGACCGTTTCAGCGTGGTGCTGGATGAAACCTGGCGCGAAGGCGAGAAGGTGGACACCAGCAAGATCCTCGCGGCGACCTTCAGCTCGGGCGGCAAGACCTACAGCGGCTTCCGCTTCGACCGCAACGGCAAATCCGAGTACTTCGATGCCAGCGGCCGGCCGCTGAAGAAGAGCTTCATCCGCATGCCGATCCAGTTCGCGCGCTTGAGCTCGAGCTTCGGCGCGCGCAAGCACCCGGTGCTGGGCAAGATGCGCATGCACAAGGGCGTGGACTACGCCGCGCGCACCGGCACCCCGATCATGGCCGCCGGCGATGCCCGCGTGCAGTTCGCCGGGACCCAGCGCGGTTACGGCAACGTGGTGATCCTGGATCATGGCCGCGGCCACACCACCCTGTACGGGCATATGTCGCGCTTCGGCAAGATCAAGACCGGCCAGCGCGTGGCCCAGGGCACCGTGATCGGCTACGTCGGCTCGACCGGTATGGCCACCGGCCCGCACCTTCACTACGAATTCCGCGTCAACGGCGTGCACCGCAATCCGCTGTCGGTGACGATGCCGCCGCCGGAGCCGCTGCAGGGCGCCGAGCTGGCTGCCTTCCGTGCCCAGACCGCACCGGCGCTGGCGCGTATCCAGGGCATGGAAAAGCTGATCTACGCCGATGCCAGCCCGGCACCGGATGCCAAAGCCGCCGATACGGCCACGGCGAAGGCCGGCAAGCCGGTCAAATCCAACCGCGGCTGATCGCTGCGATTGACGGCGGCAACGGGTTGCGCGGAAGCTGCACGCAACCCGTTGGACCGCCTGGCCATGACCTCTGCTGTTGATCCCACCACCCCGCTCTACCTGGGCCTGATGTCCGGCACCAGCGCCGACGGCATCGATGCCGCGCTGGTGCAGTTCCCCGCCGAGGGCGGCTGCCGCTTCGTCCATGGCCTGACCCACGACTGGGATCCGGCGATCCGCGCCGAGCTGATCGCCCTGGGAGAAGGCGGCACCATCACCTCGCTTGATGCACTGGGCCGCCTCGATGCCCAGGTCGGGATCACGTTCGCCGAAGCCGCCAGCCGCCTGCTGGACAGCGCGCGCATCGACCGCGCCCAGGTGCAGGCGATCGGCTCGCATGGCCAGACCGTGCGCCACCGCCCGCTGGCCGATCCCGCCTTCACGATGCAGATCGGGGATGCCAACCGCATCGCCGAGCTGACCGGCATCACCACCGTGGCCGATTTCCGTCGCCGCGATGTCGCCGCCGGCGGCCATGGCGCGCCGCTGATGCCGGCCTTCCACCTGGCGATGCTGGGCGACAGCGATGAAGACCGTGCCGTGCTCAACCTGGGCGGCATCGGCAATCTCACCCTGATCCCGCGCGAGGGCACAGCGCGCGGTTTCGATACCGGCCCGGCCAATGCGCTGATGGATGCGTGGTGCCAACGCCATCGCGGCGAACCGTTCGATGCCGACGGCGCGTTCGCGGCCAGTGGCCAGGTGGATACCGCACTGCTGGCGCGCTGGCTGGCCGATCCGTGGTTCGCGCTGCCGCCGCCCAAGAGCACCGGGCGCGAGCAGTTCCACCTGGACTGGGCGCAGGCGCAGCTGAGCGAGGGGCAGGTCTCCGGCGCGGATGTGCAGGCGACCCTGCTGGAACTGACGGCCGCCACCGTGGCCGATGCGCTGCTGGCCCACCTGCCGGGCGCGAAGCGGGTGCTGGTGTGCGGCGGTGGCGTGCGCAATCCGCAGCTGTTGCGGCGCCTGCGTGCGCGGCTGCCGGGCGTGGTGATCGAATCCAGCGCGGTGCACGGGCTGGACCCGGACTATCTGGAGGCGATGGGCTTCGCCTGGTTGGCGCAGCGCACGCTGGCCGGGTTGCCGGGCAATCTGCCGGGCGTCAGTGGCGCGCGGGGCCCGCGGATTCTCGGGGCAATCCACCCGGGCTGAGGGGCACGGCGGGGGCCACGGCGGGGGGCGCGCGGCGTGCGGCTGTGATCGCCGATCCGCCGTTCGCGGCGTGCCGCCGCTACAGCCCCTGCGCGTCCGGCAACGCCTGCAGGGCGGCGATCGCATCGGCGAGCGCATCGACTTCGGGATCGTGGAAGCCGCTGCGGACCTCCAGTTCGCTGGCGAACAGGCCTTGCTCCAGCAGCGCCACGCAGGTGTCCTCACGGGTCCAGCCGCGCGCAATCGCAATGCGGCGGATACGTTCCAGCAACAGCGGGTCCACCTCCCGCAGCAGTAGATCAGCCATCGTTCTCCCCGTTGGCGCGCCGCCATCCCCGCGGCCGTTGTGCCGGCATGATCCATCAGGCCCTGCCGGCACGCAAACCACTCAGGCCGTGCTGCGGTCCCGGATCCGCGGCCACAACCAGATCAGCAGCAGCAGGGTCGGGATGACCGTAGTGGCGCTGAGGATGAAGAAGGTGCTGTAGGAACTCGCCTCCACGATGTAACCGGAGACGCCGCCGACGAACTTGCCCGGCAGGTTGGCCAGCGAGACCAGCAGCGCGTACTGGGTGGCGGTGAAGTTGCGGTCGGTCAGCGAGGACATGAAGGCGACCAGCACCGTGCCGGCAAAGCCCTGGAACAGGTTGTCCGCACTCAGCGCCGCGTAGAACGCCCACAGCTGGCCCGGGTTGTGCGCCATCAGCAGGAACGCCAGGTTGGACAGCGCCACGCCCAGCGCGGCGACCAGCAGCATGCGGCGGAAGCCGAACGCGGCCACCGCGATGCCGCCGAGGAAGGCACCGCCGATGCCCATCCACACCCCGAACAGCTTGGAGACGGTGGCGATATCGGCCTTGGTGAAGCCCGAGTCCAGATAGAACGGACCGGACATCACCCCGATTACCTGGTCGGGAAATTTGTAGAGCCCCACGAACGCCAGCAGCGCCAGCGCCAGCGCCACGCCATTGGCGCTGAAGAAGCTGCTGATGGGCTGCCAGAACGCGCCGAAGAAATCGATGCGGCGCTGGATGCGAACTTCCGGCTGGACCGGTTCGCGGCAGACCAGCGTGGTGATGATGGGCAGCAGCATCAGCGAGGCCATGGCCAGGTAGGCCACGATCCAGCCTTCGAACTGCGCCAGGTAGAGCGCGCCCGCGCCGGCCAGGATCAGGCCGATGCGGTAGCCCAGCGTGTATGTGGCGGCCAACGCCGCCTGCGCGCTCTCCGGGGCGATCTCGATGCGGTAGGCATCGACCACCGAATCCTGGGTGGCACCGGCGAAGGAGGCCACCAGCACCCACAGCACCAGCGGGGTGACGCCGAGCTCGGGACGGACGAAGGCAAGTGCG
The DNA here is from genome assembly GCF_057333975.1 of Stenotrophomonas sp. AGC87. Taxonomy (NCBI): domain Bacteria; kingdom Pseudomonadati; phylum Pseudomonadota; class Gammaproteobacteria; order Lysobacterales; family Lysobacteraceae; genus Stenotrophomonas; species Stenotrophomonas sp. AGC87. The sequence continues at coordinate 102,023 of NZ_JBHFHW010000001.1, read as the reverse complement.
AACAGTCCGCCGGTGACGCCGATCTGCGAGGCCAGCAGCCAGGAACGGCGGCGGCCGAGCGCGCTGACCAGCGGGAACGCGTAGCGGTCGATCAACGGTGCCCACACGAACTTCATCAGGTAGAAGAAGCTGGCCAGGCTGATCAGGCCGATGCTCTTCAGGTCCAGGCCCACATCGCGCAGACGGGTGGACAGGGTCTGCGAGGCGATCAGCAGGAACGGCAGGCCGCTGCCGAAGCCCAGGAAGGCCATCGTCAGCGCCGAGGGCGTGCCGAAAGCGCGCTTGATCCCGGCCCAGCCCTTGTAGGACACCGGCTCGACCGCTTCGGTCATGGGGCGTAATCCACCGTGAACGGGGCATGGTCGGAGAAGCGTTCATCGCGGTAGACCGAGCAGCTGCGCAGACGGTCGCGCAGGCCTGGGCTGACGAACTGGTAATCGATGCGCCAGCCGACGTTGTTGGCGCGCGCCTGGCCGCGGTTGCTCCACCAGGTGTAGTCCTCACCCTGCGGGTGCAGTAGGCGGTACGCATCCGTCCAGCCTTGGCCGGCGGCGATATCCAGCGCCTGGTCGGCGTCCACGCACTGGCCGTTGAGCCAGTCGCGCTCGGGCGGCAGGCAGCCGGAGTTCTTCTGGTTGGATTTCCAGTTCTTGATGTCCAGCGCGGACCGCACGATGTTCCAGTCGCCGCACAGCACGTAGTCGCGGCCACTGGCCAGCCACCCGGCCAGGATCGGGCGCAGCCACTCCATCACTTCGTACTTGAAGCCCTGGCGCAGATCGCCCGAGCTGCCCGAGGGGATATAGAAGGAGACCACGCTGAGGTTGCCGTAGCGGGCCTCGATGTAGCGGCCTTCATCGTCGAACGGAGCCCAGCCCAGCGAGGTGATCACCTGGTCCGGCTCGCGCTTGCTGTAGATCGCCACGCCGCTGTAGCCCTTCTTGGTGATGGCGTCGCGGTAGAAGCAGTGGTGGCCGTCCGGGCGGAACATCGGGTCGGTCAGCTGGTCTTCCTGGGCCTTGGTTTCCTGAATGCACAGGACGTCGGCGTCCTGAGCGCGGAACCACTCGAGGAAGCCCTTGGTGGCGGCGGAACGGATGCCGTTGGCGTTGAAACTGATGATGCGCATGCTGACCCGGGTCTGGAACGATACCCGCAAGAGCATACCGTTTCGGCTCTTGCAGGGGCTGGCTGGAAACGGACGCGATTACCGCGCGCCGGGGCCTTTGCGGGTCGTCTCGCCGCCCTATGCGACACCGGGCCGCAGGTGCCGGCGAGCGGAAAAGTGCGGGCATGCATTAGGATTTGCGCTCCAAATGAATTGAATTGAGTCTTGATGAGCGACCATCGCCACCGTTTCCTGCAACTGGCCCTGACCGCCGATGCCCTGCGTTTCGGCCAGTTCACCCTGAAGTCCGGCCGTCTGAGCCCCTACTTTTTCAATGCCGGCCGGTTCGATTCCGGCGCGCGCATGTCCCAGCTGGCGGCCTGCTACGCCGATGCCGTGGAATCGACCGGGCTGAAGTTCGACGTCGTGTTCGGCCCGGCCTACAAGGGCATTCCGCTGGCCACCGCGACCGCCTGTGAATTCGCCCAGCGCGGCCGCGACCTGCCGCTGTCGTTCAACCGCAAGGAAGCCAAGGACCACGGCGAAGGCGGCAACCTGATCGGCGCCGACATGAACGGCAAGCGCGTGCTGATCGTGGATGACGTGATCACCGCCGGCACCGCGATCCGCGAGGCGCTGGCGATCATCAAGGGCGCCGGTGGCACCCCGGCCGGCATCGTGGTGGCGCTGGACCGCCAGGAGATCGCCTCGGAAACCGACCGCCGTTCGGCCGCGCAGGCCGTGGCCGAAGAAGCCGGGATTCCGGTAGTCGCCGTGGCCACGTTGGCCGACCTGCTTGATTTTGCCTCCGGAAATCCGGAACTTGTCGGCTACCGGCAGCCGCTGGAGGACTATCGTTCCCGCTACGGCAGCCGTCCTACGCGTTGAGAGCAGGGGGCTTTCACCATGTCCAGGTTTGCCACGTTCACCGTTGTCGGCCTGTTGCTGGCCGTGCCGCTGTTGCCTGCCCAGGCACAGAAGCGCGCGGCCGATGCGACACCGAAGAAGCTGTACTGCTGGAACAAGGGCAGCGAGCGGATCTGCAGTGATGCCCTGCCCCAGGAGGCGGTGAACAGCGCGCGCGAGGAGTTCAACCTGCGCAGCGGCATGCGCAGTGGCGAAGTACAGCGCGCGTTGACCGACGAGGAACGCGCCGACGCTGCTGCGCAGGCCGCGCAGCAGCGCCTGGACCTGGCCGCCGAGCAGACCCGCCAGCGCACCGAGCAGGCCATGCTGGCCACGTACGAGAACGAGGACGACCTGCGCCGGGTGTTCGCCGAGCGCAGCGGCATCCTGGACAACAACATCCACACCGCCAGTTACAACGTGGCCAGCGTGCGTGATGCGCTGGTCACGCTGTTGGCCAGCGCGGGCAACCGGGAGCTGGATGGGCAGCCGGTGCCGGACAAGCAGGCCGAGCGCATCCGTGAGCGGCATGCCGAGCTGGTGGCGCAGCGGCGCATGCAGGCCTCGTTCGAGCAGCAGCGCCGGGCGCTGGATGTGGAGATCGAGAGCACGCTGCAGCGCTATCGGTTGTTGAAGGGTGTGGGGAGCGATCCGCGCGGGTAAGGGTGGATGTGCGATTGCGTTGAAACGAAGGCGGCCTTTGGGTCGCCTTTTCTGTTTTTGTCCTCGCGGCAGGCACGGAGCGCGCTCTGAACTTTTCCGGAAGCGGGACCGGTGGGTTGGTCGGGCGCGGGGGCGCTATGCCCTTGTCGGCGAATGTCCCCCGGTGCCGGCCTGCGGCCGTCCCCTCCTCCTTGATTTCGCCCACAAGGGCATAGCACCCCCGCGTATCCGGACCCCTGGCGCCCCACGGCAAGCGCCGGTGTGCCTTCGGCCTACCGCACGCTGAGCTCCGTAGCGGCCGGTAGGTCCCTGGGCAAAATCAAGGAGGAGGCCGTCGCCGTCAGGCGGCGGCCGGGGGACATTTGCCGAGGGGCCTGCCGGACGCTGCGGGGCGTAACGCTCGCGGCAGGGAAGCACCTTTTTATGCACTTTTTACGGGAGGCGCGGGTTTCGGGCGTGGAGCGTTTATGCCGGGCAGGCAGACCATGAGCGCCTGACGTGGAGTGGTTCCACCTGGACGTCCCATGAGCCTGTATCTGCCTGTCTTCCCCGCCGGTGCCCTGCGCATCGTGCACCCCCTTTCCCGCGTTTGAGGCCACGACCATGTCTGCCTGGCTTTCCCTGCTGTGCGGCGTGCTGGTGCTCGTTGCCGCCGCCTATCTGCTGTACGTCGTGCTTCGGCCCGAAACCTTCTGACCGGAGCCGACCATGACCGAGATCCTGTTGATCCTGCTGGCCAGCATCGTGCTGGCCTTTCCGCTGGGGCTGTACCTGGCCCGGGTGATGCGCGGTGGCCCGATGCGCGGCGATGCGCTGTCCGGGTGGATTGAAAAACCGCTGTACCGGCTGCTCGGGGTCAACCCCGCGCGCGGCATGTCCTGGCGTGGCTACGTCGGTGCCTTCCTGCTCAGCAACGTGGTGATCGCGGTGCTGGTGCAGGCGGTCTTCATGACCCAGGCCTGGCTGCCGTTCAATCCCGACCAGATCCCCAACCTGCGCTGGGATACCGCGCTGCACACGATGGTGTCGTTCCTGACCAACACCAACCAGCAGCACTATTCCGGCCAGGCGCAGCTGTCCTACTTCGCGCAGATGACTGCGATCACCGGCCTGCAGGTGGTGACGCCGATGATGGGCCTGGCGCTGGTGGTGGCCACCCTGCGTGCGCTGTTCAGTGCGCGCCCCGAGGATGTGCCGGCCGACCAGGCCGTGCTGCTCAGTGCGGACCGCCGTGTCGATGTGGGCAACTACTACGCCGATGTGGTGCGCGCGTCCGTGCGCTTCATGCTACCGCTGTGCCTGCTGTGGGCGGTGCTGCTGACCAGCCAGGGCGTGCCCGCCACGCTCGCTGGTGGTCCGCACGCCACGCCCATCGATGCCGCGGCCGGCATGGACACGCAGAAGATTCCGCTCGGGCCGGTCGCGGCGATGGTCGCGGCCAAGCAGCTGGGCACCAACGGCGGTGGCTGGTACGGCCCCAACAGCGCGATGCCGCTGGAGAACCCGACCCCGCTGTCCAACGCGCTGGAACTGATCGGCATCCTGCTGATTCCGATCGCGGTGATCTTCATGCTGGGCGCGTTCACCGGGCGCAAGCGGCTGGCCGGGCTGGTGTTCGGCTGCATGCTGGCGATGTCCAGCGTGTCGATTGCCGCCACGGTGTGGCTGGAGGGTCACTCGGCCACCGCTGCCAGCCCGCTGCTGATGGAGGGCAAGGAAGTGCGCTTCGGTGCCGATGGCACGGGCTTGTGGGCGGCGATCACCACGCAGGTGTCCAATGGTTCGGTCAACGGTATGCATGACTCGCTCAGCCCGCTGGCCGGGGCTGTGCCGATGGTCAACATGCTGGTCAATGCGATCTGGGGTGGCATCGGCTGCGGCCTGCAGCAGTTCATCGTGTACCTGCTGCTGGGCGTGTTCCTGGCCGGGCTGATGACCGGCCGTACGCCGGAACTGTTCGGCCGCAAGCTGGAAACGCCGCAGGTGCGCCTGCTCGCGCTGCTGGTGCTGCTGCAGCCGATCACCATCCTGGGCTTCACCGCACTGACCCTGGCGATCCCATCGATCACCGGCACCTCCAATCCCGGCTTCCACGGCATCAGCCAGGTGTTCTACGAGTACACCTCGGCGTTTGCCAACAACGGCTCGGGCTTTGAAGGCCTCGGCGATGCCACGGTGTGGTGGAACCTGAGCTGCACCCTGGTGCTGCTGCTGGGCCGCTACCCGGTGCTGGTGATTCCGTTGATCGTGGCCGCGCAGCTGGCGGCCAAGCGGCGGGCGCCGGAATCGGCCGGCACGCTGCAGATCGAAACCCCGACCTTCGCGCTGACCCTGATCGCGCTGATCGTCATCCTCACCGTATTGCAGTTCATGCCGGCGCTGGTGCTGGGCCCGGTCGCCGACCACCTGTCGCTGACGCTGCACTGAGACCTCCTCCCATGAGTACGTATCCGTTGAACGTTTCTTCCCACCGCCGCCAGCGCCTGCTGGATGGCGCCGGCTGGCGCCGTGCCCTGCGCGATGCCGTGATCAAGCTCTCGCCGCGGCACCTGCTGCACAGCCCGGTGATGGCCGTGGTGATGGTCGGCACGGCGGTCAGCGCACTGGTGACGCTGACCGGCAATGCGCCGCTGGGCTTCGGCCTGGCGGTCACTGCGATCCTGCTGCTGACCGTGCTGTTTGGCAACTTCGCCGAGGCCGTCGCCGAAGCGCGTGGCCGCGGCCAGGCCGCCTCGCTGCGGCGGGCCCGCCAGGACCTCAGCGCGCGCCGGCTGGCCGCCGCGCATGCCGGGGCCAGTGAAACCCAGGTCCCGGCGGCCGAACTGCGCCCGGGCGACCATGTCATCGTCAGTGCCGGCGAGTTGATCCCGGCCGATGGCGAGATCGTGCAGGGCCTGGCGACTATCAACGAGGCGGCGGTGACCGGTGAATCGGCGCCCGTGCTGCGCGAAGCCGGTACCGACCGCAGTGGCGTGATTGGTGGCACCAAGGTGCTCTCCGACCAGATCATCGTGCGCATCACCGCCGAGCCGGGCCACAGCTTCCTGGACCGGATGATCGCGCTGGTGGAAGGCGCGAACCGCCAGAAGACCCCGAACGAGGTCGCCCTGACCCTGCTGCTGGCGGCGATGACGCTGACCTTCCTGGTGGTGGTGGCGACGCTGCCGGCGATCGGGGCGTTCGTTGGGGTGCAGGTCGATCCGCTGCTGCTGATCGCGCTGCTGGTGTGTTTGATCCCGACTACCATCGGCGGCCTGCTGCCGGCTATCGGCATCGCCGGCATGAACCGTGCGCTGGCCGCCAACGTGCTGGCCAAGTCCGGCAAGGCGGTGGAAGTGGCTGGCGATGTGGACGTGCTGCTGCTCGACAAGACCGGCACCATCACCTACGGCGACCGCCAGGCCACGCATTTCCATGCCCTTGCTGGTATCGACGCCAGCCAGCTGCGCGAAGCGGCGCTGCTGTCCTCGCTGGCCGACCCGACGCCGGAAGGCAAATCGGTCGTGCGTCTCGCGCGGGAGCAGGGCTGCACCACCGCCGAGCCCGACCGTGCGGACTATCTCGCGTTCTCTGCGCAGACCCGCATGTCCGGTGTGGATCTGGACGGCGGCCGCCGCATCCGCAAGGGTGCGTCCGATGCGATCACCGCGTACGTGCGTTCGCTGGGCGGCACGGTGCCGTCGGAGCTGCCGGGCCGCGTGGAGCAGGTGGCGCGCAACGGTGCCACCCCGCTGGTGGTGTGCGAAGGCCGCCATGTGCTGGGCGTGATCGAGCTGTCGGACGTGGTCAAGCACGGCATGCGCGAGAAGTTCGCGCAGCTGCGTGCGATGGGCATCCGCACGGTGATGATCACCGGCGACAACCCGTTGACCGCTGCGGCGATCGCGGCCGAGGCCGGCGTGGACGATTACATCGCCGAGGCCCGCCCCGAAGACAAGCTGGCCCGCATCCGTGCCGAGCAGGCCGGTGGGCGCCTGGTGGCGATGGTCGGCGACGGCACCAACGATGCACCGGCATTGGCCCAGGCCGACATCGGGCTGGCGATGAACTCCGGTACGCAGGCGGCCAAGGAGGCCGGCAACATGGTCGATCTGGATTCGGATCCGGCCAAGCTGCTGGCGGTGGTGGAAGTGGGCAAGCAACAGCTGATCACGCGTGGTGCACTGACCACCTTCTCGCTGGCCAACGATGTCTCCAAGTATTTCGCGATCCTGCCGGCACTGTTCGCCTCGACGCTGCCGGCGATGGCGGCGTTGAACGTGATGCACCTGTCCAGCCCGCGCAATGCAGTGCTGGCGGCACTGATCTTCAACGCCCTGGTGATCCCGGCGCTGATCCCGCTGGCGTTGCGCGGTGTGCGCTTCCGCCCGGCCACGGCGACGGCGCTGCTGCGCCGGAACATGCTGGTGTACGGCCTGGGTGGCGTGCTGCTGCCGTTTGCGGCCATCAAAGTGATCGACCTCTTCCTTGTCTCGGTATTCGGCGCATGAACCGCTCGCTAGCTGCTTCTGTTCCCCGTTCGGCGCGCAGCCGCGCTGCCACCTCCACCCAGCTGCAGCAGGACAGCGCCTGGCGCCCGGCCCTCGGGCTCGGCGTGAGCAGCCTGCTGCTGCTCGGCCTGGCCTACGCGGTGGCCACCACCAGCGTAAGCCGGCTGCTGTTTCCGGCGCAGGCCGATGGCAGCCTGCTCATCCGTGATGGGCAGGTGCGCGGCTCGCAGTTGATCGCCCAGCCGTTCGTCGGCGATGGCTACTTCCAGGCGCGACCGTCGGCAGCCAACTACGATCCGATGGCCGCCGCCGGCAGCAACATGGCGCGCAGCAACCCGGCGCTGCAGGAACGGGTGCAGGCGGCCATCACTGCGGTGGCCGCACGCGAAGGCGTGCCTGCCGCCCAAGTTCCCGGCGATCTGGTGACCCAGTCCGGCGCCGGCATGGACCCGGAGATCTCCCCGGCCGCCGCGCAGATGCAGATTGCCCGGGTGGCGCGCAGCCGTGGTCTGCCGGTGGAGCGCGTCACCGCGTTGGTGCAGGCCAATACCCTGGGCCCGCAATGGGGCGTGTTCGGCCAGCCGCGGGTGAACGTGATGACGTTGAACGTTGCTCTCGACGCGCAGCAGGGCACTGCCCGGCTGTACGGGATGCCTTGATGCGCTGCGTACCCTCCCGGGCGCACAATCCCCGCCCATGAGCGACTCCCGTACGCGCCAGGCCGATGCCCTGGTCGAGAGCCTGCAGCGCGAAGCTGGCGGCAAACTCACCGTGTTCCTGGGTGCGGCCCCCGGCGTGGGCAAGACCTTCAGCATGCTCACCCGCGCGCACGAGCAGCTGCGCCGCAGCGTGGACGTGGTGATCGGGCTGGTGGAAACCCACGGCCGCGCCGAGACCTCGGCGCTGCTGGCGGGCCTGCCGCAGGTGCCGCTGCTGCAGCGTGAGTATCAACAGCACGCGCTGGATGAAATGGACCTGGATGCGGTGCTGGCACGTCGCCCCGCTTTGGTGCTGGTGGACGAGCTGGCCCACCGCAATGTGCCCGGCAGCCGGCACGAGCGGCGCTGGCAGGACGTGATGGAGCTGCTCGATGCCGGCATCGATGTATGGACCACGGTCAACATCCAGCATCTGGAAAGCCTCAATGACGTGGTCATGCGCATCACCGGGGTGCGGGTCAGCGAGACCGTGCCCGATGCGGTACTCGACCGCCTGCACGACATCGTGCTGGTCGACCTGCCGCCGCGCGAGCTGATCGAGCGGCTGCAGCAGGGCAAGGTCTATGTGCCGGAGCAGGCCGCGCAGGCGCTGCAGGCGTTTTTCTCGCCGGCCAACCTGACCGCACTGCGCGAATTGGCGATGCAGGAAGCAGCCGACCGCGTGGACAGCAGCCTGCGCGAGACCCGTGCTGCGCGCGGCGAAGGCAACCTGCCGCTGCGCCGCCGCGTGTTGGTGGCGATCGATGGCGGCGGCCAGAGTGAGTACCTGGTGCGGGTCGGCCGGCGCATCGCCGAGCGGCGAGATGCGCCGTGGACGGTGGTGACGGTGCAGGCGCGCGCGCACGACGAGCAGACCCGGCGCGAGATCGATGCCGCCTTCGCCCTCGCCCGCCGCCTCGGCGGTGAAGCGGAGCTGCTGCATGGCTCCAGCATCGCCGATGCACTGCTTGACCATGCCGCACACAACGGTGTCTCCACGCTGGTGCTGGGCCGCACGCGCGAGCGCCCCCTGGCGCGCATGCTCAACCGCACGTTGACCCAGCAGCTGATCCGGCGCGGTGCGCATTTCGAGATCACCATCATCGGTACGCCACAGGCGCGCGCGCGGGCACGCCGGTCCGGGCTGTCGATGCCCAGCCGCAGTGCCGGCAAGGATGCGCTGCTGGCGCTCGGCGCTACGGCGGTTGCCTGCCTGGTGGCGCTGATCGCCGAGCGCTGGATCGGGCTGTACGACCTCTCGATGGTGTTCATCGTGGCGGTGGTGATGGTCGCCGCGCGCAGCCGCACCAGTGCAGCGGTGATCGCCGCCGCGCTGTGTTTCCTGGCCTACAACTTCTTCTTCATCGCGCCGCGCTTCACCTTCGCGATCAGCGCGCGCCAGGGCGTGATCACGGTCTTCCTGTTCCTGGCCGCAGCCCTGGTGGCCGGGCGACTGGCCTCGCGCCTGCGCATGCAGGTGGTGGCGTTGCGCGCGGCCAACCGGCACGCACATGCGCGCCAGGCCCTGGGCCGGCAGCTGGCCAGTGCGCCGAGCAACGAGCAGGTCGCGCAGGCCGGCCGCGAGGCGCTGGAACAGGCGATGGATGCGCCGGCGTGGCTGCGCATCGGGCAGTACACCAGCGCCAGTGGCAGCGCCGCGCCGGGCGATACCGATCTGGCCGCGGCCGACTGGGCGCACCGGCATGGCCAGCCCAGCGGACGCTTCACCGATACGCTGGCCGGCGCGGGCTGGTGGTTCCTGCCGCTGCTGGACGGCGACGACCGGGCGATCGGCGTGGCCGGCATGCGCTTCCCGCGCGAGGCGCCCCGGCTGACGCCGGAGCAGCGGCAACTGGCCGAGGCGATGGTGGATGACATCGCCCAGGCCGCGCTGCGCACCCAGCTGGTGGCGGATCTGGAGAAGGCGCACGTGAGCAACGAGACCGAGCGGCTGCGCTCGGCGTTGCTGTCTTCGGTCTCGCATGACCTGCGCTCGCCGCTGGCGGCGATGATCGGCTCGGCCGACAGCCTCTCCAGCTACGCCGATGCAATGGATGCCAGTGACCGGCGCGCCCTGCTCGATACCATCCTGGTCGAAGGCGAGCGCCTGGACCGCTATATCCAGAACCTGCTGGACATGACCCGGCTCGGCCATGACGGCCTGCAGATCAACCGCGACTGGATCGGCGTGGACGAGCTGGTCGGTTCGGCCGCGCGGCGCCTGCAGCGCTATCAACCCGACGTGCTGCTGAAGCTGGATATTCCCACTGAACTGGCGCCGATCTGGGTGCATCCGGCGCTGGTCGAACAGGCCGTATTCAACGTGATGGAAAACGCGGCCAAGTTCTCCCCGCCCGGTGCGGCGGTGGAGGTGCAGGCGCGGCTGGTCGAGGGCGAACTGCGTATCGACGTGCTCGATGCCGGGCCGGGCATTCCCGACGACGAGCGCGCGCGCATCTTCGATATGTTCTACAGCGTGGAGCGCGGCGACCGCGGCCGGCATGGCACCGGCCTGGGCCTGACCATCTGCCAGGGCATGATCGGCGCGCATGGCGGCAGCGTGCAGGCGCTGCCGGGGCGCGACGGACGCGGTACCCTGATCCGCATCACCCTGCCCTTGCTGCACCCCCACCCTGCCGATGACAACGACGATTCCTGAGGCTTCCCACGGCGTGCCCCCGGCGCGCGTGCTGGTGATCGACGATGAAGCGCAGATCCGACGCTTCCTGGAGATCAGCCTGCGCGCGCAGGGCTACCGCGTGTCCCAGGCCGCGACCGGCCAGGCCGGGCTGGAAGCGCTGGTCGGCGAGGGGGCGGACCTGGTGATCCTGGATATCGGCCTGCCCGACATGGAAGGCCATGACGTGCTGGGCGAGCTGCGCCAGTGGAGCCAGGTGCCGGTGATCATGTTGACCGTGCGCGCCAGCGAGACCGAGAAGGTACGGGCGCTGGATGCGGGCGCCAACGACTATGTGACCAAGCCGTTCGGCACACAGGAACTGATGGCGCGCGTACGGGCGCTGCTGCGCTCGCGCACGGTCTCCAGCGAGGGCGTGCTGCCGCAGTTCGATGATGGGCACCTGCATATCGACCTGGTACGGCGCGAAGTACATCTGGACGGTACGCCGGTGGCGCTGACGCGCAAGGAGTACGCGCTGTTGTCGCTGCTGCTGCGCAATGCCGGGCGGGTGGTGACCCAGCCACAGATCCTGCAGGAGATCTGGGGGCCCACCCACCAGCACGACACGCATTACCTGCGCATTCTGGTTGGCAAGCTGCGCCACAAGCTGGGCGATTCGGCGCTGGATTCGCGGTATCTGTTCACCGAGCCCGGCGTGGGGCTGCGGTTCAAGGGGTAGGTACCGACCGTTGGTCGGTACCCACGCCGGTCAGAAGCCCAGTTCCACACCCGGCAGCAGCGGTTGCAGCTGCGCGCGGAACAGGGCCTTGATGCGCTCCAGCGCCGCTTCGTCATCGGCCTCGAAACGCAGCACCAGCACCGGGGTCGTGTTGGACGCGCGCACCAGGCCCCAGCCATCGGGGAAGTCGGCACGCAGGCCGTCGATGGTGGACAGACGCGCGCCGGCGAACGGTGACTCCTCCACCTGCACCGAGGACACGAACAGCGACACCAGGGCATGCGGGGTGCCGGCGTCCACCGGCACCTTCAGTTCGGGGGTGGAGACGCTGTCGGGCAGTTCGTCCAACACCTCCGAGGGGCTCTCTTCGCGCTGGGCCAGGATCTCCAGCAGGCGCGCGGCGGCATAGAGGCCATCGTCGAAGCCGAACCAGCGTTCCTTGAAGAAGAAGTGCCCGCTCATCTCGCCCGCCAGCTCGGCGTCGGTTTCGCGCATCTTCGCCTTCATCAGCGAATGGCCGGTCTTCCACATCAGCGGGCTGCCACCGTTGCGCAGCACGTAATCGGAGAGCTTGCCACTGCACTTCACGTCGTAGATCACCAGCGCGCCCGGGTTGCGCATCAGCACATCGGCGGCGAACAGCATCAGCAGGCGATCGGCGTAGATGATCCTGCCTTCGCGGGTGACCACGCCGAGACGGTCGCCGTCGCCGTCGAAGGCCAGGCCGATATCCGCATCAAAGCGCTTCACGGTCTGGATCAGGTCTTCCAGATTGTGCGGGTCGCTCGGGTCCGGATGGTGGTTCGGGAAGGTGCCGTCCACATCGCAGTACAGCGGAATGACCTCGGCACCGATCGCTTCCAGCAGCGGCTGGGCGAGCTCGCCGGCCACACCATTGCCCGCGTCGGCGACCACCTTGAGCGGGCGATCCAGCTGCACGTCATCGGCGATGCGCTGGATGTAATCGGCGTTGACCTCGCGGGTCTGGAAGCTGCCCGGCTCAGGTGCCACGTGCAGCTGGCCATCGCGGATGCGGTGGTACAGCTCAGTGATCGCATCGCCGGACAGCGTTTCGCCGCCGACCACGATCTTGAAGCCGTTGTAGTCCGGCGGGTTGTGGCTGCCGGTCACCGCCACGCAGCTGCCTGCGCGCAGGTGGTAGCTGGCGAAGTACACCACCGGGGTCGGCGCCAGGCCGATATCGGTGACGTTGCAGCCGGCGCGGCGCAGGCCTTCGATCAGGCCGGCGGTCAGCTCGGGGCCGGACAGGCGACCATCGCGGCCCACCACGATGTCGCGCAGGCCTTGGACCTGCAGCACCGAACCGATCGCCTGGCCGATCAGGGCGGCGACCTTGGGGGTCAGCTCGCGGCCGACGATGCCGCGGATGTCGTAGACGCGGAAGATCTCGGCCGCGACGGTCTCGCCCGGCACGGACGGCGGCGGCGATGCCGCTGCTGCTTCATCAACGTTCTCGACGGCGGCCACCGCGAGCGGGGCCTGGGCCAGGCTTTCGCTCAAGGTCGGGCCGGCGTCGGCAGCACTGTCGGCAGCACCACGGCGACGCGGCAACGGCACCTTGCCTTTGCCCAGCACCAGCAGCACGGCGATCAACAGCAGCAACACGGCGACAACCGCACTGGAGATCGCGCCGAGGCCCAACGGGCCCGGTTCGATGTCCGGCACCGCGGCAGACAGACGCAGGCCACTGGTGCCGACCGGACGTGCCAGCGCTTCGGCGCCGCCGGACAGCCCGCGGCTGCCCTGCTCAACCACGTTGTGATTGCCTTGGCGCAGGGCGAGGTAGCCGGCGCCCGGCACGGCGACCTGGTCGAATATGCCGGTCAGCCGCAGCAGCGGCTGGCGCACGTAGACCACGGCCGCCCCCTGCGGGCCAAGCTCCACCGCCGCGGCCAGGCCGAGGCGCTGGCCGCCGGCATCGCGCACCACGCGGCCGACAGGTTTGTCATCGGCGATGGCCGCCTCGAGCAGGGCCAGGCGCGAGTAACCGAAAGCCTTCGGATCGGCGTAGGCCGCATCGAGATCGGCGGTGAGGATCTGGACGTCTTCCACGCCGGGCCAGCCTTCGCGGATGGCGACGGCGGCACCGTGTGCGTTGCCGCTGGCCAGTGCGCTGGCAACGCGCTCGGTCTTGAGCACCTTGCCGAGCTTGCCGAGTTGACCGGTCAACGCCGTCTGCAGCCCCGCGACCACCTGATCGCGCGACTGTTCAAGCGCGGCGCCGACGGCCGCCTGGCGCCATTGGCGCACACCGCTCCACCCGAACCAGACCGCCAACAGCACCAGCAGCACGGCCAGCAGCGGCACCGAGCGCCCTGTGGTCAACCGCGGCCGTCCTTCCGCCTTCGCCTTGCTCATGAAGCTCCCCTGTCAGCGCACCCCGGTATGGCCGAATCCACCCGTTCCCCTGGCGCTGTCGGTGAAAGTATCCACTACCTGAAGCGCCACGCGTGCAATCGGCAGCACCACCAGCTGGGCAATGCGATCACCGGGCTGCAGCGTGAACGGCTCACGGCCGCGGTTCCAGGCGCTGATGAGCAGCGGGCCCTGGTAATCGGCGTCGATCAGGCCGGTGCCGTTGCCCAGCACGATGCCGTGGCGATGGCCGAGCCCGGAGCGCGGCAGCACCACGGCGGCCAGGTTCGGATCGGCGATATGGATGGCGATACCACTGGGAATCAGCGCGGTGTCGCCGGGCTGCAGCGTGAGCTCGGTCTCCAGCGCAGCACGCAGATCGAGCCCGGCGCTGTGTTCGGTGGCGTAGGCCGGCAGCGGCCATTCGTCGCCGAAACGCGGGTCGAGCAGCTTGACCTGCAACGGCTGGAGGGAGGAATCGATGGTCATGCGTGCAACCTCTGGGCAATCAGGGACAACAGTTGTTCGGCCAGCACGGCCTTGGAGGTGCCGGGGAACACCTGTTCGCCGCCCTGCCAGTAGGCCGTGGCCGCGTTTTCATCACTTTCGAAACCGCCGGTGCTGATCCCGACCTGGTTGGCGATCACCAGATCCAGGCGCTTGTCGACCAGCTTGCCGCGCGCGTACTTCTCCACATCGTGGGTCTCGGCGGCGAAGCCGACCACCAGCTTGAGCGCGTTGGTCTGCGTGGCCACTTCGGCCAGGATGTCCGGGGTGCGCACCAGCTCCAGGGTCAGGCTCTGGGTATCGGCAGTCTTCTTGAGTTTCTGCGGGGCGACCTGGCGCGGGGTGTAATCGGACACCGCGGCCGCACCGATATAGATGTCGGCCGGCAACGCACCGAGCACCGCTTCGCGCATCTGCGCGGCCGAGCGCACATCAACGCGCTGCACACCGGCGGGCGTGGCCAGCTGGACCGGGCCACTGACCAGCACCACCTGCGCGCCCAGGCGGGCGGCCGCGGCGGCCAGGGCGTAACCCATCTTGCCGCTGCTGCGGTTGCCGACGTAGCGCACCGGGTCGATATCTTCATACGTGGGGCCGGCGCTGATCAGCACGCGCAGACCCTTCAGTTCACTGCTCGCCGGTGGCTCGGCGGGGGCCGGCGCGTGCAGCCCGGCCAGCGCGGCCACGATCGCGTGCGCTTCGGTGAGCCGGCCGGGGCCGGACTCGCCTTCGGCCAGCAGACCGTCTTCCGGCCCGATCACCTGGGCACCACGCTCACGCAGCAGGCCGATGTTGGCCTGGGTGGCCGGGTGCAGCCACATGCGGTGGTTCATCGCCGGGCACACGGTCAGCGGCGCGGTCGTGGCCAGGCACAGGGTGGTGACCAGATCATCGGCGTGGCCGTTGGCCAGGCGCGCGAGCAGATCGGCCGTGGCCGGCGCGACCACGATACGGTCGGCCCAGCGGGCCAGCTCGATGTGGCCCATGGCCTGCTCGGCCGCGCTGTCCCACAAGGTGGTGCGGGTCGGCTGGCCGGACAGCGCCTGGAAGCTCAGCGGGGTGACGAACTGCTGGGCCCCGGCGGTCATCGCGACCTGCACCTGGGCCCCGGCATCGCGCAGGCGGCGCACCAGTTCCAGCGACTTGTAGGCAGCGATCCCGCCACCAACGCACAACAACAGCTTCTGGCCTTCCAACGGGCGCGCGGACGCCGGAGAAGCCTGGGGGGAGTCAGCCACCTTGGGTGTTCCTGTCGAACCGAGGCGATTAGCTTACCCGATGGTCCGTAAGCCGCCTGATGCGCCAGCGGCATAAGGAGGCATGTTTTCGTCATAAGCAACCGCCCAACTTGGCACGATGCCCTGCATTTACCGACACGATGCCGCCCGGTTCACCGATGGTGGCCCGCTCCGCACCAAGGGAGACTGGGGCCATGTCGATCCGAGACTGGCCCAGTGCCGAGCGTCCCCGCGAAAAGCTGCTTGCCCAAGGCGCCGGCGCCCTGTCCGATGCCGAGCTGCTGGCGATCTTCCTGGGTTCGGGCCTGCGCGGCCGCGGCGCGGTCGAAACCGCCCGCGACCTGCTGCAGGC
>NZ_JBHFHW010000001.1:77321-86212 GCF_057333975.1 Stenotrophomonas sp. AGC87 | reverse complement strand
CCCCCCCCCCCCCCCCCCCCCCCCACGGCCCCCTGCGCAACCTGCTCGACCTCCCTGCCGCCGCGCTGGCCGCCCTGCCCGGCCTTGGGCCGGCGCGCAGCTGCAAGCTGGTGGCCGGGCTGGAGCTGGCGCATCGCCATCTGGCGGCCGAGCTGGCCCGCGGCGAGAGCCTGCGCGACCCGGCCGCCGCCGGGCGCTACTTCAAGCAGCGGCTGCGCGCCCGGCCCAACGAGGTCTTTGCCGCACTGTTCCTGGACAACCAGCACCGCACGCTGGCCTGCGAGGAGCTGTTCAGCGGCACGGTGGACGCCGCGGCGGTCTACCCGCGCGAAGTGGTCCGCCGCGCCCTGCTGCACAACGCGGCCGCGGTGATCGTCAGCCACAACCACCCCTCCGGCAGTGCCGAGCCCTCGTTGGAGGACCGGCGGATCACCGTGCTGCTGCAGCAGGCCTTGGCCCTGGTGGATATCCGTCTGCTTGACCATGTCGTGATCGGCGACGGAGCCCCGGTATCGATGGCCGCGCGCGGCTGGATGGGCGCGGGAACGGCCTGATCCGAGGCGGGAAACGGCGCCGCTCGGCCCCGGTTCAATGGATCGGGGTGGCTTCTGGGCTAAAATTGCCGATTCCGCCGCTCCAGTCCCAAAGCAGGCCTTGTGAAAAATCTCCTCCGCGCCCTGATCAGCCAAGGCATCGAAGCCTTGCGCGCCAACGGCACTCTGCCGGCCGATACCCTGACCCCGGAATTCGTGGTCGAACGCCCGAAGACCCGTGAGCACGGCGATTTCGCCACCAATGCCGCGATGCTGCTGGCCAAGCCGGCGCGCAGCAACCCGCGCGCCCTGGCCCAGGCGCTGCTCGATGCCCTGCCCAAGAGCAATGATGTGCTGCGCGTCGAGATCGCCGGCCCGGGCTTCATCAATTTCCACCTCGCCCCCAGCGCTTACCAGCGCGAAGCGGCCAGCGTGCTCAAGGAAGGCGCCGATTACGGCCACAACCTGAGCGGCAACGGCCGCACTGTGGGCGTGGAATACGTGTCGGCCAACCCGACCGGTCCGCTGCATGTCGGCCACGGCCGCGCGGCGGCGATCGGTGACTGCCTGGCGCGCCTGCTGGAAGTGAACGGCTGGAACGCCAAGCGCGAGTTCTACTACAACGACGCCGGCGTGCAGATCGAGAACCTGGCGCTGTCCACCCAGGCGCGTGCGAAGGGCCTCAAGCCCGACGACGCCGGCTGGCCGGAAGCCGGCTATCGCGGCGATTACATCGAGGATGTGGCCAAGGCGTACCTGGCCGGCGCCACGGTGGAGCTGGAAGGCCACTCGGTGGTCGGCGAGCGCGACCCGGACAATCTCGATGCGATCCGTCGCTTCGCAGTGGCCTACCTGCGCAACGAGCAGAACCAGGATCTGGCCGCGTTCGGCGTGGACTTCGACATCTACTTTCTGGAAAGCTCGCTATACAAGGACGGCAAGGTCGAAGAGACCGTCGCCCAGCTCAACGCGGCCGGCCATACGTATGAGGAAGGCGGCGCGCTGTGGCTGCGCTCGACCGACTTCGGTGACGACAAGGACCGCGTGATGCGCAAGTCCGACGGCACCTACACCTACTTCCTGCCGGACGTGGCCTACCACCTCTCCAAGTGGCAGCGCGGCTACGAACGCGCGATCACCGAGCTGGGCGCGGACCACCACGGTTCGCTGGCGCGCGTGCGCGCCGGTCTGCAGGCGTTGGACGTCGGCATCCCGAAGGGCTGGCCGGAATACGTGCTGCACCAGATGGTGACGGTGATGCGCGGCGGCGAGGAAGTGAAGCTCTCCAAGCGTGCCGGCAGCTACCTGACCCTGCGCGACCTGATCGAAGAAGCCGGCCGCGATGCCACCCGCTGGTTCCTGATCGCGCGCAAGCCCGATTCGCAGCTGACCTTCGATATCGATCTGGCCCGCCAGCAGAGCAACGACAATCCGGTGTTCTACGTGCAGTACGCGCACGCCCGGGTGTGCAGCCTGCTGCGCCAGGCGCAGGAGAAGAAGCTGAGCTACACGCCGGCCGAAGGTCTGACCGGGCTGTCCTCGCTCGGCGATGAGGCGTCGCTGTGGCTGATGGTGGAAATGTCGCGCTTCCCGGAAGTCGTTGAAGCGGCCGGTCTGGCGCTGGAACCGCACCTGATCGCGCAGTACCTGCGTGAATTGGCGCACGCCTTCCACACGTGGTATCACGGCACGCAGGTACTGGTGGCCGACGAAAACGAACGCAACGCCAAGCTGACGCTGGCCTGCGCCGCGCGCCAGGTCCTGGCCAATGGTCTGAACATCCTGGGCGTTTCCGCCCCGGAAAAAATGTAAGCAGTGGAGAAGCAGTAAATGGCAGCACGACGCGGCAAGAGCCAGGCACGGCGCAACAGCAACCAGGGCACCCCGGGATGGGTGTGGCTGGTTGCGGGTGTGGCGATTGCGGCCGTGGTGTTCCTGGCGGCACCGAACCTGTTCAAGAACGACGGTGATGGCTTCCTGCGGGTTGGCCCGCAGCCGGACCCGAACGCCCAGCCGGCCCCAGTGAGCGACGCCGATACCGACGTCGGCACCGAGCTGCCCAAGCCCGGCGCTGCCAAGCCTGCCGAACCGGCCAAGCCGGCGGCGACGCAGTACGACTTCTACACCCTGCTGCCCGGCAAGGAAGTGGAAATGTCCGATGCCGAGCTGGCCGCCAGCGCACGCGCCGAAGATCAGCGCCGCGCCAAGGCCGATGCGCAGCGCGCGCAGGCGGCGCTGGAAGGCCGTCCGTTGCCGCCCGCACCGGCACCGACCAGCACCGCCGCGACCACCACGCCTGCGCCGGTCAGTACCGCTGCGTTGCCGGCGCCGGTGAATGAACGTCCGGCCGCCACGCCGGCACCGGCGGCATCGGCCCCGGCCACGGTGGCCACCGCGCCGAAGCCGGACGCACCGGCGGCCACTGCACCGGCCGCCGCTGCTGCTGCCGATCCGGCCGCGGGCAACGTGCGTTACATCCTGCAGGCCGGCGCGTTCGGTGCCTCCGGCGATGCCGAGGCGACCAAGGCCAAGCTGGCGATGATCGGTTTGGCTGCACGCGTGGAATCGGCCCAGATCAACGGCAAGACGGTGTACCGCGTGCGCATGGGGCCGTATGGCAGCGCGGGCGAGCTGGCTGAGGCCAAGCAGAAGCTGGATGGGACCGGGCTGCAGGCGATGGCGATCAAGGCGCAGTAGCCGCGCGCCGCGCGACTACCCCAAGGTTGCGCTACGCGAAACCTCGGGCCCCTGCTGGTACCTCCACATCCCCGCGCCTGCCGGCGCGCCCCCTTGCACTCCAAGGGGGCTGTTGCTCCAGATGCAACTTGGACGCCGGCCCTTGGGTCGGCGTTCTTGTTTCAGGCAGCACCCCTCGCTGGCGACCACCTGGCAGTGCGCTATCGTCCACGCATGTCTTCCCGCCCCGATTCTGATGACCTTCCCGGCATTGCCGGTGCGACCGGTCGCTACCGCGAATGGGCGGCACCTGCTCCGCTGCAGGGCTGTTTCGGGCAGCTGTGGCGCAGCGATCTGCCGGTGGGCCATAGCCGCGAGGTTGCGGTGTTGCCCGATGGCTGCGTGGACATCCTGTGGCGCGATGGGCGGCTGTATGCCGTGGGCCCGGATGTGGTGGCCGCACACCCGCAGTTGCTGCCCGGCGCGCAGGTGTTGGGCGCGCGCTTCCAGCCCGGCGCGGCGCGGGCGTGGCTGGGGGTGCCGCTGGACGAACTGGTGGGCACCGCCGTGGAGCTGGATGCGGTGCTGGGACCCCAGGCGCGGCAGCTGGCGGCGCGGTTGAATGACGTGGGCGATGGCGATGCGCGGCAGCGGTTGTTCGCGCAGGCGCTGGCTGGGCTGCCCCGCTCTACCGGTAGCCCCCACCCGGTGGCGGCGCGGGTGTTCGGGCAGGTGCGGGCCGGTGGCCACGATCTGGCCGCGATCGGTTCGGGGCTGCAGATAAGCACGCGCAGCCTGCGCCGGTTGTGCCATGAGCAGTTCGGCTATGGGCCGAAGATGCTGGAGCGGATTCTGCGGCTGCAGCGGTTCCTGGCGCTGGCCCGGGCGAGGCCGGGGGAGGGGCTGGCGGGGTTGGCGGCGGATGTGGGCTACGCCGACCAGTCGCACCTGAGCCGCGAGGTGCGGGCGTTGGCGGGGATCGGGGCGGCGGCGTTGTGCGCGCAGTGGCGTAGCTGACTGGCCGTTTTGTTCAAGACCGGCGCGGCTGCGGTGGCGATGCTGGGGCTCCTTTCGACGAGAAGCGTCCATGAGCACCGCACACGGCAACGATCGCCGCATCGACAACATCGAATTCAATGTCACCGACATCGCGCGCAGCAAGGCGTTCTACGGTGAGGTCTTCGGCTGGACGTTCACCGATTACGGGCCGGCCTACACCGAGTTCAGCGATGGACGCCTGACCGGTGGTTTCACCACCGGCGAAGCGGTGCAACCGGGTGGGCCCCTGGTGATCCTGTATGCCGATGACCTGGTCGCCACGCAGCAACGGCTGCAGGCGGCCGGCGCGGCAATCTGCCGGGCGGCGTTCGATTTCCCGGGCGGGCGTCGGCTTCATTTCCGCGATCCGGATGGGTATGAGTTGGCGGTGTGGACGGCGGTTTAGACGTGCCCATCCTGCATTGTGGGGCCGGATGGGCGTGCAGCCGACCAACGGTCGGCTCTACCGGGTGGCATTCCGGTTGGATCAGTCGCGCGCGACCTGGAAGCCGGCGAACGACTGGCTGACCGGCATCACTTCGAGGCGATTGATGTTCAGGTGTGCCGGCAGCGAGGCGACCCAGAAGATCTGCTCGGCGATGTCATCGGCAGTCATCGGGTTGGCGCCGGTGTAGAGCTTGTCCGAGGCCGCCTGGTCGCCATGGGTGCGGACCACGGTGAATTCGGTTGCGGCCATGCCCGGCTCGATCGTGGTCACGCGCACGCCACTGCCGTGCAGGTCCGAGCGCAGGCCGAGCGAGAACTGGCTGACGAAGGCCTTGGTGCCGCCGTAGGCGTTGCCGCCCGGGTACGGGTACACGCCGGCCACCGAGCTGATGTTGATGATCGCGCCCTTGCGCGCGACCAGCTGCGGCAGCAGGCGGTGGGTCAGCGTCACCAGGGCGGTGACGTTGGTGTCGATCATGGTGCGCCAGTCCTCCAGTGAGGCGCTCTGGGCCGGGGCGGTACCTTGGGCCAGGCCGGCGTTGTTGACCAGCAGGTCGATGTCGGCGAACCCGGCCGGCAGGGCGGCCAGTGCCGCTTCCATTGCCGCGCTGTCGCGCACGTCGAACACCACCGCGTGCACGCGCTCGGGACCGTAGGCATCGACCAGCGGCTGCAGGCGCTCGGCACGGCGCCCGGTGGCGATCACGCGCCAGCCGGCCTGGGCGAAACGGTGGACAGCGGCGGCGCCAAAGCCGGAGGTGGCGCCGGTAATCAGAGCGGTACGGGTCATCGAGGTACTCCGTGGAGATCCCGACCATTTTCGCACCGATGCCCGCCCGGTGCAGCGCCGTGCGCTGCTCCGCTGCCCGCCGCTACGGGGCGTCGCGTCAGCGGATGCGGAACACCCGTGCCTTGGGCAGGTCTTCATCCACCTGCAGGAACCAGCGGCCGGCAATGCCCGGCACCACGACAATCTCGGGGTTGCTGCGGGCGGTCTTGAGCTTCATGTCGCCCTTGAGCACCTGCCACTGCTGGCCATTGTCCAAGGTGAACACGGTGCCGGGGGCCCAGCCGTCCACCTGGCCGGTGACCTTGGCGGTGATGGGGCCGTCGTCCAGCCCGGGGAACATCGGCGCAGGCGTTGGCAGACCCACGCCTGCGGCAGGCGCCGCCCCGACGGCCACCGGGGCGGGGGCATCGGCCTCGGCCTGGCGCAGCAGGCGGTTCAGGGCCTGAAGCTGGGCCGGGGTCAGCCCGACCTCGGCCAGCCCCTGCGGATCCAAGCGCTGCTCCAACGCCACATAGGGAGCCTGCGCCCACGCTGGGCCCACCAGCAACAAGCCCACACACCCAAGTACCTGCCACCTGCGCATTGCCTGCTCCACTGCCTGTCGATGCCTGATCGCGGCACTGTGCTTCACTTTCATGGCAGCCAGATGACAGCGACCACCGGTCGCAGCCGGCCACGCGCCCGGCACGGGGTAAAATGGCCGCCAGCCGCGCAGCCGCGCCGGCGGTATTGGACGTCCCATGATCAACAACGATGTACTGCGCAGCATCCGCTACATGCTCGACCTCAGCGACGGCATGATCGCCGACACCTGTGCCCTGGCCGATCCGGCCTTCGTGGTCGACAAGGCCGATGTGGCCGGCTGGCTGCGCAAGGAAGACGAAGAAGGCTTCGTGCCCTGCGACGACCGCACCCTGGCGCATTTCCTGGATGGCCTGATCGTGCATTTCCGTGGCCGCGACGAGAGCCAGCCGGTGCGCCCGGTGGAAAAGCGCATCACCAACAACCTGGTGCTGAAGAAGCTGCGCGTCGCCTTCCAGCTGAAGGACGTGGACATGCACGAAGTGTTCGACGCCGCGGGTTTCTCGGTCTCCAAGCCGGAACTGTCTGCGCTGTTCCGCCAGCCGGACCACAAGAACTACCGCGCCTGCGGTGACCAGATGCTGCGCAACTTCCTCAAGGGCCTGACCCTGCGCGTGCGCGCCGCCTGAGTGAGGCCTTGGTGCGTGGCTCCGGTGCCGGGGCCACGTGCTGCAGCAGTGCCTCCATGAAGGCCCGCGCCGCCGGCGTGGGCAGGTGTGACCAGACCGCATGCACGCGCCGCGTCGGTGCGCCCTGGATCGCCACACAGGCAACATCGCTGAAACCGGCCGCGATGGCCTGCGGCACGATGCCGACCGCCAGGCCCTGCTGCACGAAACGCTCGACCAACGCCATGTGATTGATCTCGAACGGCACCCGGTGCGGCAGCCCCGCGGCGGCGAAGGCTTCATCGGTCTGCCGGCGCGCACCGCTCCCATGCGCGAAGTCCACCAGCGGCAGCTCGGCCAGCGTCGCCAGCGAGAGCCGTTTACGCCTCGCCAATGGATGGTTCAGGGGCAGCACAGCGACCATCGATTCCTCTGCCAGCAACTGATGCTGGGCGCCCTCGATCGGGGTACCCGGCGACAAGCCGACGAGCGCCACATCCAGCCGCCGCTCGCGTACATCGGCCATCAGCACTTCGCTCTTGTCCATGCGCAGGCGGAACTCGACCTGCGGATAGCGCTGGTGAAAGGCCGCCAGGCAGGCGACCAGATCCACGGCGGTCAACGAGGTGATCTGGCCGATGTGCAGGATGCCGCGCACCTGGCCACTGACGGCGGCAACGTCATCGCGCAGATGCCGCAGCGAGGTGAGTACCTGGCGTGCGTGCGTCAACAGTGCTTCACCGGCGGGCGTTACTCTGACCTGACGCGGCAGGCGCTCGAACAGCGTGGCCTGCAGTTCGTCTTCGAGATGGGCGATCTGGTGGCTCAGCGCCGACTGCACGACGTGGCAGCGCTGCGCGGCACGGGTGAAGTTGCCTTCCTCGGCCAGCGCCACCGCGAACTCGAGCTGCTTGAGGTTCATCATGCCATCTCATTTTCAGATGCATTGGATGATAACTATTCATTTCCTTCATTTGCCGATCGGGCGGACACTGGCGTCCCTTCTTTCCTGGAGCCCGTCATGACCCACGACGTGCCCTTGCCACTCAGCCGCTGGCAGGTCCTGCTGATGGCCTTCGCCACCGGGGTTGCCGTGGCCAGCAACTATTACGCGCAGCCGCTGCTGCACACCATCGCCGGGCAGTTCGGGGTGTCCTTCGCGCGTGCCGGGACGGTGGTGACCGTGGCCCAGCTGAGCTATGCGGCGGGCCTGATCCTGCTGGTGCCGCTGGGCGATCTGTTCGAACGGCGCCGGCTGATCGTGGTCATGTCGCTGCTGTCGGCGGCAGGGCTGGTACTGAGCGCGCTGAGCCATCAGTTCGTCTGGCTGCTGGTGGGCACCGCGCTGACCGGGCTGTTCTCGGTGGTGGCACAGGTGCTGGTGCCGTTCGCGGCGACGCTGGCGCGGCCGGAAGAGCGCGGCCAGGTTGTCGGTACGGTAATGAGCGGCCTGCTGCTCGGCATCCTGCTGGCGCGCACCGTAGCCGGGGCGCTGTCCTCGCTGGGCGATTGGCGCACCGTGTACTGGATCGCCGCGGCAGCGCTGGTGCTGACCACGGGCATGTTGTATCGGCATCTGCCGCGCTTCCATCAGACCGCCGGGCTGGGCTATCTGCAGCTGCTGCGCTCGATCGGCACGCTGTTCGCGCAGGAACCGGTGTTCCGCCTGCGCACCGTGCTGGGCGCATTGAGCTTTGCGATGTTCGCGATCTTCTGGACGCCATTGGCGTTCCTGCTCGCGGCCGAACCGTATGGCTACAGCGATGCGACGATCGGGCTGTTCGGGCTGGTGGGTGCGGCCGGCACGCTGGCCGCCGGTGTAGCCGGGCGCATGGCCGACCGTGGCAAGGCTGCGTTGGCGACGACCGTGGCGCTGGTGCTGCTGGCCGCGTCGTGGCTGCCGCTGGGCTTCTCCACACACTCGCTGATCGCACTGGTGCTGGGCGTGATCGTGCTCGATCTGGCTGCGCAGCTGTTGCACGTGAGTAACCAGAACGTGGTGTATGCCCTGCGCCCGGAAGCACGCAACCGGCTCAATGCCGGCTACATGACCGGCTACTTCATCGGTGGCTCGCTGGGTTCACTGGTCTCGGCGCAGGTCTTTGATCGCTTCGGCTGGACCGGCGTGTGTGTCACCGGTGCAAGCGTTGCGCTGGTGGCGATGGCGGTGTGGGCTGTGGCGGTGGTAGCGGAGAAGCGTGTGGCTCGGTAGAGGCC
>NZ_JBHFHW010000001.1:66168-77231 GCF_057333975.1 Stenotrophomonas sp. AGC87 | reverse complement strand
GGCTCTACCGGGGTTGGTCGGCTCTACCGGGGTTGGCGCTACGTTAGAAGGCGGTTTGTACCGCGACCTCGATGCGCGATCCCGCATTGCCCGGGAACAGGCGTGTCGCGGCGCCGTCGGTGTCGTGCCCGGTCACCCGCAGCTCCCACGGCCCGTGCACACGCCACACCACGCTGAGCTGGCCGTGCAGGTAATCATCGGCCTGCGCGCTGTCCAGCCAGTAATGGCCCACCGCGGCCTCGACACGCCACTGCTCGCCCAGCGGCAGACGCGCGCCGAGCTGCGCATAGGTGCCGCCGTGGCCGCCGGCCAGCGCGTTGTCGGACACGCCAACCTGCAGCCAGGCGCGTTGCCGCCAGGTCACCGTGCCGTTGAGCTCGGTCCAGTCCAGATCGACGGTGGCCGAGGGATAGAGGTACCGGGTCAGGTTGACGTCCACGCTCCAGTCCGGCGTCACCGCCGCGCTCCAGCCGGCGATGAGATCGAATTCGCTGCGCGCGCCGTTGTCCGGGCGGAACGAGATGCCCGAGCCCCACGCCGAGGCATACCAGCCGTTGGCCGTACTGAGCTTCACGCCGGCCTGCGCGGCCGGATCGCCGTCGCTCTGGGAGCTGCCGCGCCAGACGTAATCCGAGGTCAGCGTCGCATTGCCTTCCACCGCGGCCGCGGCCGCCCCGCTCATGACCAGCCCCACCAGCACCGCGCCGCAGCGCAGGCGCTGTCTCCACTGTTGATCCACCACGTGTCCCACTCCAGATGACGGCCGCGCCGTCGAGAGCGACAGTCTCCTCAGGTGGGCCGTAAAGCCGCCATGGCGTACCCGCGCGATCGGCGCAACGTTTCTGTAAATCCTGCGTCAGGGTGGCGCCCGGGGGTGCGCGGTATCATGGCCGCTCTGACCTGTTGCGAGTAATGGCGTGGACGCGATCCTGACCCCGGTATCGATTGGCGAGCTGATCGACAAGATCACCATCCTGGAAATCAAGGCCGAACGCATCGCCGATGCCGGCAAGAACGCCAACGTCCGCAAGGAACTCGAGGGCCTGTGGCCGCTGTGGCAGCAGCAGGTAAGCGCTCAGCCGGGGCTGGAGGCGTTGAAGACGCAGCTCAAGGCGATCAACGAGCGCATGTGGGAGATCCAGGATCAGCTGCGCGACAAGGAAGCGGCGCAGGTGTTCGACGATGCCTTCATCCAGCTGGCGCGCGGTGTCTATGGCACCAATGGCGAGCGGGTCAAAGTGAAGAACGAGATCAACCGCATCGCCGGCTCGCAGCTGGTCGAAGAAAAGCAGTACCAGGGCGAATAAGCCCGCCGGTACGCGCCGGGCTCAGTGCCCGGTCGCGGCCATGAAGCGTTCGCGGTCCTGCTGGGTGCGCCGGCGGATTTCAGCCAGCGCTTCATTCTCGGTGGCTTCCAGCATCGATTCGAACAGCCGCTGGAAGTGGTTGCGCATGGCCGACCGCGCCGCTGCCGGGTCGCGCTGGCGCAGGGCATCCAGAATCCGGGTGTGTTCCTCGTCGCGGGTGTCATCGTCGTTGTGGCAGACGTTGGCGTAGACCTGCTTGACCCGCGGCAGCTCGTTGCGCATCCGCCAGATCAGCTGCACGCAGTGCTCCACCACCGGGTTGCCGGCGATCCGCGCGATCGACAGATGGAACTGCCGATCCGCCTCGCTGGCCGCCGCCTCGCCCGAATTCGGGTCGACCATGGCCGCGATCAGGCCGGCCAGGTCCTCCAGTTCGGCATCGGTGATGCGGCTGGCCGCCATCGCGGCCGCCTCGGCCTCGATCACCGCACGTGCCGCGGTCAGGTCGAACGCCGAGACGTCGGGCAGAGCGCCCGGCGCCTGCGACGGCTTGGCCTTCACATACACGCCCGAGCCGGTCTTGATGGTGATCAGGCCCTGCGCTTCCAGCGCGATTTCCGCCTCACGCACCGTCACCCGGCTCACGCCCAGGCGTTCGGCCAGGTCGCGCTCGCCCGGCAGGCGCGAGCCCGGCGGGAATTCGCCCTTCTCGATCAGCGCGACGATTTCGGCAGCAATGGACTGGTACAGACGGGGTTCGGACATCATCAAAGGCCTGCTGACAGGTGGCTGGGGACCGACACGCGACCGCGCCTTCAGAGAGCGGCGCGGTCGGAAAAACCGCGCCACTGACCTCAGAAGCGGTAGCGCACCCCCAGATAATACCGCCGCCCGTACGTGGTGTACTCGCGGAAGCTGCCGAGGATGGGCATATCCGACACCCGCGGCTCATCGGTGAGGTTGCTGGCCGACAGCGACAACGACAAGTGCTTGTTCACTTTGTAGGTGGCGCGGAAGTCCAGCGAGCCATTGTCCCGCACATAGCGGTTCTGCGACGGGTCGCCGACAAACTGCTGGTAATAGTCGGAGCGGTACTTGTAGATCGCCTGCAGATCGAGCTTGCCCAGGCCCCAGTACACCTGCGCCGAGGCCACATGCTTGGATAAACCGAAGATATTGGCCGGCTCGACGATGCCCGGGGTCACCACGCCGGTCGAGGGGTCGGTGGACTCACCCAGGCGCAGGTCTTCGGTCTTGAAGTTGGAATCGGCGTAGTTGTAGCTGGCCTTCACGCCCAGCCCGGAGAAGATCCCCGGCAGGTAGGAGAAGCTGTGCGAGGCGGTGAACTCCACGCCGAACAGATCGCTCTTCTGGTCGCTGGTGGCCAGCTGCTCCACCGGCACGGTCACGCTCTGACCATCGATATCGAAGGTCTCGTTGACGATCACCGGCATCGAGCCGCCGTTGAACTGCTTGTAGTACAGCGCACCGGACAGCATGGTGTCTTCGTTGGCGTACCACTCCAGCGAGAGATCGCCATTCCACGACATCAACGGCTTGGCGCGCGGGTTGCCGGTGGCGGTGATGCTGCGCAGGGCATCGCCCACGCTGTTGAACTCGGTATCCACCTCCCCCAGGTTGAAGGTGCGGCCGTAGCCTTCAGCGGCCAGATCCGGGCGCGACATTGCCCGATAGGCGCCCACGCGCAGCAGCAGGTCCGGGCGCAGTTCGAAGGCGGCGTTGAAGCTGGGCAGCCATTCGGTGTTGCTGGATTTGAGCACCTGCGAGGTGAAATCGCCGGTCGGCTCCAGGGTCACGGTGCCGTCGGGATTGTTGATCACATCCAGGCCGCTGCGCAGGCCGACCGAGCGCACTTCGGTCCGCACGCCACGCACGCCGATGTTGCCGGTCACCGGCAGGCCGAACCATTCGGCGCTGTAATCGCCCATCAGGTACAGCGCGCTGGTTTTCTCGGTGACATCGTTGTTGGCCGGGTTGCGCAGGTCCGCGCTCAGTCCGGTGTCGTCCGCGCCGGTGAAGGCTTTGAACAGGCAACGGCTGTCGAAGCTGGCCCACTGGTCGATGGTGTTGCCACTGGCATTGGCCAGAAAATCGTCCTGCGGGAAGGCCTGGCGGCAGGCCAGGTTGGCAGCGCGGATCGCAGCGACATTGGTGGTGGTCACATCCACGGTGTCGGTGTAATCGGTGTAGGTCGCTTCGGAGCGGCGCAGGCCACCCTTGATCGCGGTGAAGAAGCCGCTTTCGGGGGTGAACGTGGCATCGAAGCGGCCAGCACGGATGGTGTGCTCGCGATGCTGCTGGCGACGACGCACCAGCGCCGAATCGGTGAAGTTGTCCGGGTTGTTCACATCGAACGCCGGGTCCAGGTAAATGCTCGGCACATCACCGCTGTAGTCATAGGTGTAATCGACGTAGCGGGTGTTCTTGATGCCGCCGACCGGCCTGCCGTTGACGTCGGTACGGCCGGCGCGCAGGCGGGTGCTGCGTTCAATCTGATCGCGCTCGGTGTTGGAATAGGACAGATCGGTGGACAGCGTCCACGCCGGGCTCGGCCGGAAGATCACGTTGAGCCCGCCGCCGGTGTATTCCTCCTGGCGTTCCAGGAAATTGCCGGTGGAATCGACCGTGGTGCTGCCGGTGTGGTGCAGCAGCGCGCCATCGTCGGTGACCACGCGGTTGTTGAGGTTGCGCATCATCGAAGACAGCGACAGATCCGAGCGGTCTTCGGTGTAATCACGCTTGGAGTGCTGGTAATCCAGGTTCACTTCCACCGTATCGCTGGGCCGCCACTGCAGCGCGGCGAACTGCGAATCGCGCTTGTCGTGCTCGATGAACTGGCGGTAGATGCGGCTGCTGGGCACCAGGTAATACGGCACGCCGTTGGCGACCTGGTTGCCGTTGACCTGGGTGCAGTTGCGCGTCGCGCCGACCACTTCACGGCCATCACAGGCCACCCAGGTGGAGCTGCTGGAGAACATCTCTTCCGGGTTGCTGCCTTCCAGCGCCTGCACGCCGATGGAGACACCGAGCTTGCCGGCGTTGCCCATGTCGAACTGGTCGATGTAGCTGGCAGTACCGCGCCAGCCGACGCCGTCCTTGTCCTTGAGGCGGTCATCGTAGTCCTGCCAGGTGCCCCGGCCATCGAGCTGGAACGTGCGCTTGCCGTACTCCAGTGGTTTGACCGTCTCCATGTTGATCGTGCCGGCCACGCCACCTTCGACGAAGTCGGCGCGCTGGGTCTTGTAGATCGCCACGGTGTTGATCAGCTCGGACGGGAACTGGTTGAAGTTCACCGAGCGGTCGCCACTGCCATTGGTGGCCTCGCGGCCATTGAAGGTGGACGAACCGAGGAACGGGCCCAGGCCACGGATCGAGATCTCCGACGCACCGCCCTTCTCGCGATGGGTGGAGGCGCCGGTGATGGTTTCGATCGCTTCACCGATCGAGAGCGCAGGCAGATCACCGATGTCGTCAGCGGCCAGCACATCGGAGACCACGGTCTCCTCGCGCTTCTTGTCGATCGAGGTCTGGATGGTGCCGCGGATGCCGGTCACCTGGACCTGATCCAGCGTGGTGGCTTGCCCCGGCGGCGAGGCCGGTGCGTCGGCATCCTGTGCGTGGGCCAGCGGCAGGGCCGCGGTGGCGCACAGGGCATAGAACAGCGCGCTGTGCAGCGCGGTGCGGCGGAGGCCTCGTGGTGAGGCCGTACGGCGGTCATGCAACATCGTGATCTCCCTCCCAGGATGGATCGTCCGATTACACGGATTCGATCCGGAAGATTCACGACTGATGAACCAATGTCAATGAATTGGTACTAAAGTCTACCCCGCACCACCGTCCAGACCACTTTGCATGGAATTAATGTGCGGACGCAGCAGAAAAATGCGCAAACCACATACCACATGCACCTAAAGTGGTATGCGATTGTGGTTGACGTACGCGCCCGGCAACCTGTTAGGATCGTGGCTCGCGTCAGTCGCCACGGTTCATCTGGGAGGGTAAGCCCGTGACT
The DNA here is from genome assembly GCF_057333975.1 of Stenotrophomonas sp. AGC87. NCBI lineage: Bacteria > Pseudomonadati > Pseudomonadota > Gammaproteobacteria > Lysobacterales > Lysobacteraceae > Stenotrophomonas > Stenotrophomonas sp. AGC87. The sequence continues at coordinate 71,891 of NZ_JBHFHW010000001.1, read as the reverse complement.
TTGCAACACTCGCATGCGCCGTTGGCGCGGCGTCCCATGGCCAAGGCCCTGCTGTTGAGCCTGTCCCTGGCGACATTCCCTGCCGTGGCGGCCGATTATCTGGTGCGCGACGCTGCTGCCTATGCCACCGCCGTACGCGCCCTCGCCCCCGGCGATACGGTGATCCTGGCAGACGGCGTCTGGCGCGACGTGGACCTGCTTTTCCGGGGTACCGGCAAAATTGGTCAACCAATTAAGTTGACGGCGCAGACCCCCGGCAAGGTGATTCTCAGCGGCCAGTCCCAGCTGCGGCTGGCCGGTGAGCACCTTGAGGTCTCCAACCTCGTCTTCCGCGATGGTTGGGCGCCGGGTGGCGAAGTGGTTTCATTCCGGCGGTCAGCCAGTGAGTGGGCCAACCACACCCGGGTGACCGGGATCGTGATCGACCGCTACAACAAACCGGACCGCCAGCAGTCCGATCACTGGGTGGCGCTGTACGGCCAGCACAACCGCTTCGACCACAATCAGCTGGTCGGCAAGACCAATGCGGGCACCACCCTGGTGGTGGTGCGCAACGCCACCAGCGGCCTGGACAACCAGCACCGCATCGACCACAACTGGTTCGGCCCGCGCCCCAACCTGGGCTCCAACGGCGGCGAGACGATGCGCATCGGCACCAGCCACGATTCGCAGTCCGATTCGCGCACCGTGGTGGAGAACAACTGGTTCGAGCAGTGCGATGGCGAGGTGGAGATCGTCTCCAACAAGTCCGGTGGCAACACCTACCGCGGCAACGTCTTCCAGGACTCGCGCGGCTCACTGGTGCTGCGCCACGGCCACGGCAATCGGGTCGAACGCAATGTGTTCCTCGGCCATGGCAAGGCGCATACCGGCGGGGTGCGTGTGATCAATCGCAACCAGACCGTGCGCGACAATTACTTCGAAGGCATCGCCGGCGACAACTTCGCCGCGGCGTTGAGTGTGATGGCCGGTACCCACGACGCGCCGTTGAACCGCTACGAGCAGATCGATCACGCGGTGATCGAACGCAACAGCTTCATCCAGGTCGGCACCCTGTTGCTCGGCGCGGGACTGGATGAGGAGCGCAACGCAATGCCGGTGAACAGCCGCATCGCCGGCAACCTGTTCATCGGCGATGGAACACGCGAGCTGCTGCGCACGCAGGGCGATCTCTCCGGCATCACGTTCGCGGGCAATGTGCAGAGCCCTGCCGCGTCACCCGGTTTTCCCGGTGGTGTCAGCGGCCAGACCCTGACCCTGCAGCGCGCGGCCAACGGCCTGCTCTACCCCACCGCCGCCATCGATGCCGGTGCCCCGCGCGATCTGAATCCGATTGCCCGGGACCAGGTGGGCGTGGACTGGTACCCCAAGACACTGCCGACCACCGCCTTGGACAGCGGCGCCGTGCGCAAGGTCGCACCGGGCGAGGACACCCTCACCGCCGCCGTGGCCGCCAGCGCCCCCGGCGACCGGCTGCAGCTGCAGCGCGGCCGCTACACCGTGAGCCAGGTGCTGGCGGTGGACCATCCGCTCAGCGTGCTCGGCCCCGCCCGTGGCCAGGCCAGCGTGCAGTTCTCGCGGCCGAGCCTGTTCGAGATCGGCGCGGGCGGTTCGCTGCGCCTGGCGCGGCTGGACATCGACGGCGCGCTCGCCCCGGATGCCGCCGGCAACGCGGTGATCCGCGTGCCGCCGGGCAGCCAGGCCTTCAACTACACGCTGCGCATCGAGGACAGTCGCGTACACGGGCTGACCGCCAACAAGGCCTTCGATGTGATCGCCACCGGCAAAGGCAGCCTGGCCGCGCGGATCGCACTGGCCCGCGTCACGGTGGAGGACATCACCGGCAGCGTGATCGCTGCGGCCGCCGAGACCGACGATCTGGGCACCTACAACGCCGAGCAGGTGGATCTGCTGGACTCCACGTTCCGCCGCATCGGCGGGCCGGTGGTGAACCTGTATCGCGGCGGCACCGACGAAAGCACCTTCGGTCCGGCGCTGCAGGTGCACGGCAACCAGTTCGAGCAGGCAGGCGTGGCCGATGACACCAGCCTGCGCCTGCATGGCGTGCAGTTCGCCAGCATCCGCGGCAACCGCTTCGACCGCAGCGGCCGCATCCGTTTCAGCCATCGCGTCGGGGAACCGACCCTGCGCATGGGCGACAACCCGCTGACGGCCACCGCGCCGTTGCTGTCCGATACCCCTGTTGAGGCCCTGCCATGAATCACGCCCCGCCCCTGATGCTGCTGCTCGCCGCCACGCTTGGCGGGGCCGCGTTGCCCGCTGCGCAGGCCGCACCCGCCGCCCGGCAGGCGCCCGCCGATGCCGCCACCGCGCCGGTGCTGGTCACCGCCGCGCAGTGGACGCAGATGCGTGCCGAGGGTGCGCGCTCGCCACTGTTCGCCAAGGAACAGCAGCGTGCCGAACAGCGGGTGCGCGCGATGATGAAGGCCGGCATCGACGTGCCGGTGCCCAAGGACAAGGGCGGCGGTTACACGCACGAACAGCACAAGCGCAATTACCAGGCCATCCAGGCCGCCGGCGCGCTGTATCGGCTGACCGGCGACAAGGCCTATGCCACCTTCGCCCGCGACCTGCTGCTGGGCTACGCCAAGCTCTACCCGGGCCTGGGCGCGCACCCGCAGGGCCGCGGCCAGATTCCCGGCCGGCTGTTTTGGCAAACCCTCAACGATTCGGTCTGGCTGGTCAGCGCGGCGCAGGGCTACGACGCGATCCGCGACACACTCAGTGACGCCGACCGCACGACGATCGACGACAACGTGTTCCGCGCGATGGCCGACTTTCTGTCCGGCACGCCGGAGAACTTCGACAAGATCCACAACCACGCCACCTGGGCGGTCGCTGCCGTGGGCATGACCGGCTACGTGCTGCGCGATGCCAGCTACGTCGACAAGGCCCTGCAGGGCAGCAAACGCGATGGCAGCGCCGGCTTCCTGAAACAGGTTGATCAGCTGTTCTCGCCGGACGGGTATTACGAAGAAGGCCCGTACTACCAGCGGTATGCGCTGGCCCCGTTCATCCTGTTCGCCAACGCCATCGAGCGCAACGAACCGCAACGCGGCATCTTCAAGCGCCGCGACGGCGTGCTGCTCAAGGCGGTCGATGCGCTGGTGCAGAGCAGCTACGGCGGCTACTTCTTCCCGATCAACGACGCCATTCTCGACAAGGGCCTGGACACCGAGGAACTGGTGGCCGGCATCGATATCGCCTACGCGCAGACCGGTGATGCACGCCTGCTGTCCGTCGCCAAAACACAGAAGCGCGTGCTGCTCTCGCCCGAAGGCCTGCAGGTGGCCCAGGCGCTGGCGGATAACAAGGCCAAGCCGTTTGCCTTCGTACCGACCTTGCTGCGCGATGGCCCGGACGGCACCGAAGGCGCACTGGCGATCCTGCGCATGGGGGGCGAGAACGGCCAGGCGCTGGTGATGAAAAACACCAAGCAGGGCATGGGTCACGGCCACTTCGACAAGCTCAACTGGTTGTTCTACGACAACGGCCAGCGCGTGGTGACCGATTACGGCGCGGCGCGCTTTCTCAATATCGAGGCGAAGGCCGGTGGCATCTACCTGCCGGAGAACAGCAGCTGGGCGCGGCAGACCATTGCACACAACACGCTGGTGGTGAACGAACAGAGCCACTTCGGCGGCGACTGGAAGAAGGGCCAGCCACTGGCGCCGACACCGCTGCTGTTCGCGGTCAGCGACGACACCCAGATCGCCTCGGCACGGATGGAAGGCGCCTACGACGGGGTCAGCTTCACCCGTACCCAGGCGCTGCTCTCGCACCCCTCGCTGGGCGAGCCGGTGGTGCTGGATCTGCTGCGCGTCACCGGCAGCAAGGCCGCGCGCTATGACCTGCCGCTGCACTTCAACGGGCACATCATGGACGTGGGCTTCAAGACGCAGTCCGCGGTCGCCGCACGTCCGGTGCTGGGCAAGGCCAACGGTTACCAGCATGTGTGGATCGATGCGGCCAGCGAGCCAACCAGCGACGCACGCAGCCTGACCTGGCTGCTGGACGGCCGCTTCTATACCTACCGTTTCGCCAGCACCGCGCCCTCGCGTGCGTTGATCGGCGAGAGCGGCGCGAATGATCCCTCGTTCAACCTGCGCCGTGAGCCAATGCTGCTGCAGCGGGTGGATGGCCAGGCCGCCACCACGTTCTACGGCGTGCTCGAACCCCATGGCCAGTACGACGGCACCGCCGAAACCGTGCGCGGCGCCAACAGCCGCATCGACCGCCTCACCCACTACCGCGGCAAGGATGCGGACGTGCTGGTGCTCGACCTGGCTGGCGGCAAGCAGCTCGCCGTGGGCATCGCCGATGACCCGGCCAAGGGCGGATCGCATGAAGTGAGCGGCGGCGGACACAGCTGGCGCTGGGACGGTGGCTGGAAGCGCTTCGATACCGGCACCCGTACCGGCAAGGACGGCAAATGAAGGTCACCACGCAGGCCCGCACCTATGTCCGTTGGCTGATTGTGGCGCTGATCGCCATTGCCACGGTGATCAACTACATCGACCGCAACGCGTTGGCCGTGATGTGGCCGCAGATCTCCAAGGACGTCGGTGCGACCAAGGAAGACTACGCGCTGCTGGTCACGGTCTTCATGCTGTTCTATGCCGCCGGCCAGTTCGTGTTCGGCCGTCTGTTCGACATCATCGGCACGCGGCTGGGCTTTGCGCTGTCGATCGCGGTGTGGTCGATCTCGATCGCGCTGCATTCGGTCACCCACTCCATCCTGTCCTTCAGCATCGTGCGCGCCATGCTCGGCATCAGCGAAGCTGGCGCGTGGCCGGGTGCGGTCAAGGCCAATGCCGAGTGGTTCCCGGCGCGTGAGCGTGCGCTGGCGCAGGGCGTGTTCAATGCGGGTGCGTCGATCGGCGCGATCGTGTCGGCACCGCTGATCGCCGTGCTGTTCCTGTGGCTGGGCTGGCGCGGCACCTTCATCCTGATCGGTGCGATCGGCTTCATCTGGCTGCTGCCCTGGCTGATCATCTACCGCGCCGGCCCGGACAAGCACCCGTGGGTGAGCGCCGCCGAGCGCGCGTTGATCCTGGATGCACCGACCGAACAGCCGGCGGTGCCGGTCGCCGAGTACGTGCCCAGCATGCGCCAGTTGCTCGGCCATCGGCAGACCTGGGGCATCCTGATCTCGCGGTTCTTCCTGGACCCGATCTGGTGGCTGTTCGTGTCCTGGCTGCCGCTCTACCTGGCCGACACCTTCGGCTTTGACATCAAGCAGATCGGCATCTTCGCCTGGGTGCCGTATGTCGGCGCGATGATCGGCAGCCTCGGCGGCGGCTGGTTGTCCGGGCGCCTGATCGGCGCGGGCTGGAGCGTGGACAAGGCCCGCAAGGTGGTGATCACCCTGGGCGGCGCGATCATGGCCCCGGCGTTGCTGGGCGCGGTGCTGGCCACCGATCCGGTCTGGGCCGTGGTGACCATCGCCTTCGTACTGTTCGGCTTCCAGATCGCCATCGGCAACATCCAGACCCTGCCCGGCGACATCTTCAGCGGCAAATCGGTCGGCTCGGTCGCCGGCCTGGGCGGCATGGCCGCGGTGGCCGGCACGCTGATCACCACCTGGCTGGTGCCGGCGATGACCCACGACTCCTACGCACCCATTTTCATCCTGGTGGCGGCCCTGGTGCCGGCCTCCCTGCTGGCGCTGTGGCTGGTCACCGGTCGCGGGGAAAAACTCC
>NZ_JBHFHW010000001.1:28121-66105 GCF_057333975.1 Stenotrophomonas sp. AGC87 | reverse complement strand
TGTAAAACCCCCACGGCCCGGTCGAGCGCCGCTGAGCCCCCTTCTTCCCTTTCCCCCAACGCATCACAGGAGTGTTTCATGACCCAATTCAAGGACAAGGTGGCGATCGTCACCGGTGGCGGCCGTGACATCGGCCGCGAGATCTCGCTCAAGCTGGCCGCGGCCGGTGCCAAGGTCTGCATCAACTACGCCAACGACGAGGCCAGCGCGCAGGAGACCCTCAAGCAGGTCGAAGCCGCCGGCGGCACCGCGATCGTGCATCGCGCCGATGTCACCGATGCCAAGGCAGTGGCCGCGATGGTCGCTGCAACCCAGGCCGCATTCGGCCCGCAGATCGATGTGCTGGTGAACGTGGCCGGTGGCATGGTCCAGCGCCGTCCGCTGGCCGAGATCGATGAGGCGTTCTTCCACAAGGTGATGGACCTCAACATGAGCTCGGTCTACCTGACCACGCATGCGGTGGTGCCGCACATGCCCGAAGGCGGCGCGATCGTGAACTTCGCTTCGCAGGCCGGCCGCGATGGCGGTGGCCCGGGCGCGGCGCTCTACGCCACCGCCAAGGCCGCAGTGATGACCTTCACCCGCGCCATGGCCAAGGAACTGGGCCCGCGCGGCATCCGCGTCAACGCGCTGTGCTGCGGCATGATCGCCACCCGCTTCCATGACGAGTTCACCAAGCCGGAAGTGCGCACCGCCGTGGCCGGCAACACGCCGCTTCGCCGTCAGGGCCGTCCGCAGGAAGCTGCCGATACCGCCGTGTACCTCGCGTCGGATGCAGCCGGTTTCATCACCGGTGCCAACGTCGACGTCAACGGCGGCACCTACTTCTCCTGATTGACCCGCTGACCGCCTGGGAGGGCCGCCATGCTGCGCTGGATCACTGCATTCTCTCTTGCACTTGCCACCAGCGCCTCGGCGCTGCCCGCCCAGGCCCAGGTCTGGGTGCCAGCCTGGACCGCCTCGCCGGCACCGGACCGTCTTGATGGCACCCCCGAGGCCCCGGTGCAGTTCGCGAACCAGACCGTGCGCCAGGACATGCGCCTGGGCAGCTCGGCCCGCGCCCTGCGCTTCCGCATCAGCAATGAACTCGGCCAGGCCCCGCTGCATATTGGCGGGGCCTCGGCCCACCTCACCGGCACCGCCACCGCGGCCAAGCCGGTCACTTTCAATGGGCGCGGCGAGATCGTGGTGCCGGTCGGCGCTGCCCTGCTCAGCGATCCGGTCGCGATCACGGCGCCGGCGCTGGCCGACGTCTCGCTCACCGTGTATTTCCCCGATGCCACACGGCCGGCCGTGCGGCGTACCGCGCTGCGCATCGCCGATGGCCGCGCAGCCACTGTGGGCGACGCGGTCAAGCTCGCCTACCGCCAGAATGTGGTCTCCGCCGTGCTCGCCGAACGCGCCAGCAAGCCGGTGGTGGTGGTCGCCCTGGGCGACTCGATCACCGAAGGCGCCACTGCCACCCGCGGCAGCAACGGCGACTGGCCCGCACTGCTGTCCGCCCGTCTGCAGCAGGCGTGCCCGGACCAGGTGGTGGTGGTCAACGCCGGCATCAGCGGCAACAAGGTGATGGATCACGGCCGCAGCCACAGCGCGCTGGCGCGGCTGGACCGCGATGTGATCGCGCTGCCGAACGTGGACCGCGTGATCCTGTTCGAAGGCATCAACGACATCCGCCACGACGGTGGGACCCCACCCGTGGCCGGCCGCAACGCCGAGGACATGGTGCTGGGCTACCGGCAGATCGCCGAACGCCTGCACAGCAACGGCATCCGCCCGATCGCTGCCACGATCACCCCCTTCGGTGGTTCGGACCGGTACGAGCCAATCGCCGCCGCCACCCGCATCACGCTCAACACCTGGATGCGCGGCGGCCGCAGCGGCTTCGATGGCCTGATCGACTTCGACCAGATCCTGCGTGATCCGGCCAACCCGGAGAACCTGCCCGAGGACATCACCCGCGACCACCTGCATCCCAACGATGAAGGCTACCGGCGGATGGCCGCGGGCATCGATCTGGCCCTGCTCGGGTGCCGGGCGCGATGAGTGCCCAGACCTTCCAGGTGGCGGCCGAGAACGGCCAGCGCTGGGACGCACTGGCGCTGGGCGAGGTGATGCTGCGCTTCGATCCCGGCGAAGGCCGGATCCGCAGCGCGCGCCAGTTCACCGTGTGGGAAGGCGGCGGCGAGTACAACGTCGCCCGCGGCCTGTGCAGCACCTTCGCCCATCGCACCGGGGTGCTGACTGCCCTGCCGCGCAACGAGCTGGGGCTGCTTGCCCAGCAGCTGATCCAGGCCGGCGGGGTGGATGCCAGCCAGATCGTGTGGCGCGACTACGATGGCATCGGCCGCAACACCCGGATGGGCCTGAACTTCACCGAGCGCGGCTTCGGGGTGCGTGCGCCGCTGGGCATCTCTGATCGCGCGTACTCGGCCGCCTCGCAGCTGCAGCCGGAGGCGTTCGACTGGGATGCGCTGTTCGGCCAGCACGGCGTGCGCTGGCTGCACACCGGTGGGATCTTCGCCGCGCTATCCGAGCACAGCGCGCAGACCGCGATCACCGCGGTGCGGGCCGCACGCCGGCACGGCGTGGCGGTCTCCTACGATCTCAACTACCGCGCCAGCCTCTGGAACAGCCACCCCGACCCGGATGCCGCGCGCCACGCCAACTGCGCGATCGCTGCCGAGTGCGACCTGCTGATCGGCGATGAGTATTCGTTCGCCGCGTGCCTGGGCATGGACCTGAGCGATCTCGGTCGTCGCCACACGCCGATGGATGTCGGTCCGGCCGAAGCCGCCGCGGTACGTGCCCTGGCCCGCTTCCCCACGCTGCAGGCCGTGGCCTTCACCCTGCGCGACGCTGCCACGGCGGCCCGGCATGGGTGGGCGGGTGCGCTGCGCACGCGGGCGCAACTGTATGTCTCCGACGCGCGCGAAGTGGACTTGCTCGACCGGGTCGGCGGTGGCGATGCCTTCGTGGCCGGCGTGGTGCATGCCCTGCTCAGCGGCAAGGGCGAGCAGGCGGCGGTGGACCTGGGCGCCGCGCATGGCGCGCTGGCGATGTCCACGCCGGGCGACTACGCCATCACCAGCCTGGCCGAAGTGGAGGGCGTGGCGCGGGGAGATGGCGCCGCCGCACGACGCTGAGCGCCCTGCGCGCGGGGACTCAGTGCGCGATCGAGAGGTGTTCCAGGGCCTTGCGCGTAGAGAGCGTCAGCGGCGCGGGCAGTGCATCTGCGGTGAACCAACCCAGCCCGAGCAGTGCCTCGGGCTCCTGCACGGACGCGATCGTGGTGTCCTGCGCGCGCACCAGATACACCGGGGCGACCCAGTGCTGGGCAAGCGCCGGCTCGAAATGATCGACCACGCACAACAGACGCTCCACCGTCACCTGAAGTGCGGTCTCCTCCTCTACCTCGCGGATCACCGCGTGTTCGACGGTTTCCATCCAATCGACCTTGCCGCCGGGCAGGCCCCAGTGGCCCTGTTCGGGCTGACGCCCGCGCTGGACCAGCAGGATCGCGCCATCGGCGCGCTGGATGACGGCACCGCAACCGAGGCGGGGTTGCTGCAGCGCAGGGGACTCGGACATCAGGCATCTCCATGACAGTGCCTCATTATCCCTCTCCCCGCGGAAACCGCGCCCACGAAAAAGGCCCGGCAATGCCGGGCCTTTCCTGCCACGCCGATCAGGCACGTGGCGATGCGGTCACGCTGGGATTACCAGCTGAAGCGCGGGCCGACCGACCATTCCTTGTCACCGTGGCGATCCATCTTGATGTCGCCGTTGATGCCCCAGTTCTGGTTCAACTTCACCTGGCCACCCAGGCGGCCGTAGAACTGGCCATCCGGATTGACGCCGCGCTTCTTGCTGTAATCCTCGTAGCCGGCCATGGCATAGACTTCGGCGTGCTGGCCGAACGCGGTACGGATACCGGCTTCAGCGCTGTAGCCGTTGAAGTCCAGGCCTTCCTTCGGGTCGAACTTGTTGTAGGCAACGCGGCCCACGAAGTCGGTGCTGTTGCCGATTTCCTGGTTGTAGCCGACGCCGACGCGCCACTGGTCAACCTTGAAGTTGCCGATGTCGGTCTTCTGCTGGTTGTACTCACCGAAGGCGTGGAAGTTCGGCAGGAAGGCATAGGAACCCTTCACGCCCCAACCATCGGCCTTGCCGCCATCTGCGTCGGTCTTGACGTAGTCGGCTTCAGCGTAGTTGTAGGACAGGCCTTCAGCCGCCGAAGCGGTGAACGGGAGGGCGGCGGCCAGGGCCAGAGCAATCAACGAAGTCTTCATGGGGGTACACCTTTATGTCTTGGACTACTTGCACCCGGCATGGAGGCCGGACTGCATCGGGAATGTAAATTCTCCGTTATTCGACACAACCCGCCCTGAAGTTGACCGAGTGCACAAAAGTGAATTTTGGGGCGGCGTTCAGACGCGCTCTGGCATACGCGCGTGGCCTTTTTCAGGCGATGAAGGCGTGAATGCCCGTACGGCGCTGCGATCACGCGTGCAACTGAAAGGGGGCGAAGGCCGCGCGCGGGAACCGCGCAGGGAAAGGACTCTGGTCACGACGGTGCCCTTGCGGGGCGTCACGCGCTGGGGAAGCCGCTCTTGGGGAGTCATCGGCTAACGCGTCCATCCTCCTGAATGCACCGAGGTCCTTGCCGTGAGGCATCGGACCGCAGGCCGCCGTGGGGCGTCCTGCCCGGCAAGGCCATCATGGGCTGAATGCGTCAGCTGGCCTATCAGGATGTTCCTCACAATGGCTCAGACTTTTCTGATGTTGTCCCGACGGCATCGAAAAAGACGCACTGAATGCTGAATTTGTTCACGCCGTGACCGTCCTGGACAGATTCACTGGCCGCAACGGCCATCGGGCGCACTGTCGATATCCCGCGCCCTGGTTCGTCGACTGTCTTGAAGGCGCCCATCCCGGCGCGCCATCTGGAGTTCTGCCATGGCTTACATCGATGGTTTCGTACTGGCCGTCCCGACCGCGAACAAAGATGCCTTCCTCAAACATGCCCGCATGGGTGATGCGATCTGCATCAAACACGGCGCCCTGCGTGTGGTGGAGTGTTGGGGCGATGACGTCCCGCACGGCAAGCAGACCGACTTTCATCGTGCGGTGGAAGCCAAGGAGGATGAAACGGTGCTGTTCTCCTGGATCGAATGGCCGGACAAGGCCACGCGCGATGCCGGCATGCAGAAGATGATGGAAGACCCGCAGATGAATCCGGAGAACAACCCGATGCCGTTCGATGGCAAGCGGATGATCTACGGCGGCTTCGTACCCGTGGTGGAACTCAAGGGCTGAGCGGTTCTGCTATCGCTCAGCGCGGGTGGGCGGATTCGTCGTCGCTCTGGAATCCCCCGCCCGTGCCGCCACCGCCGCCCATTCCTCCACCACCACCGCCGGTTTTTCCACCGCCCTTGTCACCCGCATCGCCCTTACCCTTTGCACCGGCCGACGGCCGTGCCGGGCCCTGCCGCGGGATGGTGACCGAAGCGGGAATCGGATCCAGGTCCAGCGCCTGGCGGATGAAATCGCGCAGCGAGACCACCAGCTCGGCCGTGGGCACGGCGCGGCCTTGGGCCATCTCATGGGCCGCATGCGCAGCCAGGCGCACCTGCTCATCCGTGCCCAGCAGCACTATGTCCGACAGGGCGGCTTCCACCGCATCACGGATCCGACGCGCACGCTCACCACCGCTTTCGGCCTCCGCCGGCAGATGCAGCGCATCACCTTCTTCGCTTCCGTCGGGCAGTGCGCGGAAATCACGGCGATGGCGTGGATCGACGTCGAGCGTGCCGGTGAACGATCCGCCGAGGACTTTGTAAGCGGCGATCAGCGTGCGCAGCCGCTCGTTGATCTGCCGGTTCTCGCGCTCGCGGCGCTGCTGCATGGTCTGCATGACCAGCAGCCGGATGCCGACGCCGATCAGGGTGATGACCGCCAACCCGACCAGGGTGGAGAGCATGGCCTGCCAGGAGCTGAAATCGAGTCCGCGCATTGGAATGCTTCCAGAAGCCAACGGCCAGATTAGCAAGACCGTGTGCGCGGTATCGTCAAGGCTGCGCCATGCTCAACCTGTGCAGTACTGCTCCAGCTGTACGATCCGGGCCTGATAGGCGTCTTCCAGGCAGGCCGCATCGCTGCACTGGTTGCGCCGATGCTGCAGCCACTGCCGCTGATCGGTGCGCAATGCGACCCGGTCACCCCCACATGCAGGTGCATCGGCATAGGCGCGCGCCATGCGAACGTCCAGCGCTGCCAGGATGGGGTTTGTGCATAGCAGGTGTTCGGCAGGATGGCTCGCCCGCGCGCAGTCGAAACTGGGCCGCGCCGCGGCTTCCTCAGCCTCCCGGGCCATGCGCGCCATCATGCCGGCGTAGCCGCTTTCATCTGCAGGCGCGGCTTGTACAGCGATCCGCTCGACGGCAGCGGCCTCACTCTGCGGGTCGCTGGTCGCTGTGGATTCCGGACCCAGGTCGAAGCCATCGGTAGTCGCCGCCATCGGAGGAACTTCGGAGTCGGAATCCGCATCGCTCAGCTCTGGCGCGCCGACCTCCCTGGGGAGGTTATCGGCCGCAGCCACGTCACGTCGCCGCTTCTCGTTCTCGGCAGCCACAGCAGCAAGTTCCGAGAGTTCATTGGGCGTCACCAGGAACTGGCCCGCCGCCAGACCGTAGGTCACCTCGATGTTGTTCATCAGAATTCGCCGCCACCACCCGGGGCGATCCTGTTCATTGCGGTCGATCACACGCTGCAGTGCCTGACGGGCAGCGGCATAGGCCTGCGGATCCGGCTCGGGAATCTGTGCGTAGGCATCTTCCAGGCGATCAAGCGTCAACTGCGTGGCAGCGACGTTGTACTTGACGCGCATGGCAACGCACTTTGTCGTCGCCCCCGCACCGAAACACTCGGATCGGAACTCCATCGCCAGCATGTCCAGGCGAATCGCCCGACCCTGCTGGCAACCAGCGAGCACGACTACCAGCACAACCAACAGAATTTTCTTCAATGCGTTTCCCCTGATGCATCCAATGCTTGATGACCTGCGACAACCGGCTTTCTGCAGACATATTCCTTCATGCGCGGGCGATAATGCGGCATCAGGTAAACGTCGTCACGTCAGGAGTTTCCCTACAAACTCCATGCGCATGCGTTTGTTCCCTGCCGTTGACTTTAGGATATCCTTGCCCGCGAAAGGATACAGGGGGACGGCGTGGCCGCCGGAGCAGAACGAGGTGCCCATTGGCACCTGGAGAATGAGTCGTGGGTGCAGGATGGAACCGGATTTTCTCTGGTCGCCATCGACACTGCCGTGCCTCCACCAACACTGAGCGATCTGGACTATCTGTCTGGCGCGCATCGCATGCCCGAGGGTGGTTATCTGCCGGGCAGCTTCCGGTTTTCTCCCTTTACCGGCCGACCGCTTGCGCGACGCCCGGTGCAGCAGTGGCGGACCCCGTTTGGCGGGGATGACGGTGGACGCAGTTGCACCGCCGCCGTGACGGCCCCGCTACCCTCAACGCTTCAAGCGTTGTTCGACCAGCTGCAGCGAAGCGGCCAGTCGATGCAGGACGCCGCCGAGGTGATCAAGTCACCGCAGCCCAGTGGCCTGTTCTTCTTCACCAGCCACGCCGGTGGGCATCGCGATGGGTTGTTCGCGGCGAGCCGTTCCGGCCAGCTTTCGCTGTGGCAGAACGGTCACCGCCATTGGGTGACGCTGGCACCCCGCGGTGTCTCACTCGGCCGCAGCCATCTTGAAACATGGGCGAATGCGACATTGACGCTGCCGCGCGACGATGGCCATCAGATGATCCTGGCGACCGCCGCAGGTGCCGATTGCGTCAGCGTCGATGCGATGACGTTGAGCTACCAGATCGATCGCGCGGTCGGCCGCACCTTGGGTGCCCCCGGTCTGCTGGACGATATCGCCCTCGTGCCACAGGAACATGAGGGCCGATGGGGCCTTGCGATCCGTCGGCCCGGTGAGGCGTGGCAGCAGCAGCTGCTGATGCTGGATGCGCCCCTGCAGTTGCTTTCGGCACCGATCAGCGATCCGGCGCACCGGAGCCTGTTCTGGATCGGCACGCAGGGCGTGCTCAGCGTTCGTCTGGACGGCCAGGGCGACGCATCTGCCCGCTGGCAGAGCTGGCCCGAGGGCTACGAGGCCAACCCGGTTCTGGGGCCTCCGTATCGCGATGGCGAAGGTTTCTGGCAGCTGCTGTACGACACCCGGGACAAAAAGTGGATCGTCATCCGGCTGGACGCCGCCCTGCCCGAGCAGCGCGCCGCGCCACGCGGATCCACCAGCACCGGCCGTACCAGTTTTCAGTTCAATGTGCGCCTGGAGCGCCCGTGGGACGAGTTCGACCATGACCTGTATACGGTGAGCCATGTGGTCTATCCGTTCCTGGACGTGGTCGAACCGCAGCTGATGCTGTCACTCCATGCGCCGCTTCCGCAGCAACGCAGCCTGCTGTCATTCTTCGAGAGCCAGGCGACCGTGCATGCGACGTTCTGCCTGGAGCAGATCGGCGGTCGCGCACACACCTATGCCATGGACACGCCCTCGCCCTGGAACGCGCAGTGGTTCGTTTACGATGACGCGCTGTGGCTGTGGGTGGACGCGCGCGGCACCTTGCTGCGTTGGAGCCTGCCGCAATGACCGGGTCCGTGCTGAAGCGTCTGCTGGGCGTCGCGGTGCTGCTGGCCAGTAGCATCGGCACGACCGTCGGGGCCGCCGAGCTGCGGCAGGCGGTCCTGGTGCAGAACTCCGGCTGGATGGAGCCGTTCTACGTCGATGCCGAGTCGCCTTTCAAGCCGCTTGTCGCGCAGCTGGCCCAGGCGGCGGCTGGTCAGGGCGAGGTCGTGGTGGGCGCGTTCAACCAGTCCGACGCCACCCATCCCTCGCCGGAGTGGGTGTATCGCGGACCGGGAAACCACCCGGGGCTTGGCCAGGCGATGACGCGCCTGCAGATGGCGCGCAAAGGCAGCGGCGCGCTCGCCGATACCGACTTCAAGGAAGCGCTGCTCGGTGCGATCGAGGTGGGCCTGGAGGGCCGCCCCGGCATTATCTGGATCGTCACCAACAACAAAAACAGTCCCAACAACAGTACCGAGGTCGTGGCCCGCAACCGCGAGTTCTACGAGTTGCTGCACGGTGAGGACGTCATCAGCCGGATCGTTGCGTTCCCGCTGAAGATGCCGGTACAGGGGCAGCACTACCGCGCCAACGGCTTGATGCTGTACGCCCTGGCTTACGGCGAGCCGGCGTCGGCCGCGCTGGATGCGGTACTCGCGAAACCGGCTCTGACCGCACTGCTTCCCGAGGGACATGTGCGCCTCAAGCCGCTGACCGAAGCGGCCGTGCGCTTCAGCCCGACCGGCGTGACGGATTCGCCTGGCATCGCTGCTGGCCTCGCCGCCGACGGCCACACCCTCGTGCTGTCGTTCGACGCCAGCACGCAGGTGCGCACCGCACAGGTGCAGGGCCGGTTCGAGAATCTGTTCAATCCCTACCGCATCGTCAGTGCTGACACGTCATTGGTGACGCCGCCGGCGATCGGCCTGCGGGGCGAGATGTCCACGCATTCGCTGCAGGCGCTGGATCCCGGCAAACAGAGTGACCCGTTGACCCTGCGTCTGTCGCTGCCCCCTTTGCCGTCGCAGTGGTCGCGTGAGGTGCTGCTGCGCAGCGGTTATGAACGGCGCGGGGCGATCGATATCCACCTGGACAACCAGCAGCTGGAAGTGTCGCCGCAGTTCCGCGCGCACATGGCCGACCTGTTCCCCGGGGATGCACTGCCTGAGGTCTTCCTTCCTCCGGTCACGGCCAATGCCTCGGTCACCCGGGTTCCGCTGCTGCTTCGGGTGCAGTATCCGGTGTGGCCGGCCGTGGTGGTGTATGGCGGTGGCCTGCTCGCGCTGATCGGTGCGCTGCTGTTTCTCGTGCTGGTGACCGGCGCGCGCAAAGCAACGGTCTGGATCGACGATCAGCCCCAGCACCTCCGGCTCAAACCGTTCACCACTACCGACGTGCGCGACGCCAACGGCACGCACGTTGCCACGGTCCGCCGCGGCGCGCTCAAGCCTCGTGTGAGCTGGGCCCAACCCGATACATCCATCCGCATCAACTAAGCGTTCCACCGCCAAGGACAGAGCATGAGCCAGAAGAGTTCCCTCCCCGCGCCAGTGACCGACCAGCCGGCCACCGCCACGCCGTCCGAACAAACCGCACCGGCGACAACAGCGGGAACACAGCAGCCGACCGCTACCTTCACCGGTGACTGGGACATCCAGGTCGGCGAGCAGACCAGCAGTCGCGATGCACTGATTGGTGGGGTCGTGCTGCTGGTGCTGGCCGTGCTGTTCTTCGTGGTGAAGAACGCGTATGCCAACTGGCGGGTCAAGGAGCGCGTCGCGCCGAGCCGCGCCAATGCGTCGGGCTGGTTTCTGTTCATCGGTCTGATGGCGGTTGCCACCGTGACCGTGCTGGCCTTCGTCAACGCCGGGCGGTTCCTGGCGCCGTTGTATCTGGTGCCGATGAGCGCCCTGGCCGGCGTGTCGTTGATCGCCTGGCTCGCCACCTTCTCCGCCAAGCGTTGATCCAGGGGTCCGCCGCATGAACGATGCCACCGAAAGCACCTCCCTGCCCGGCCAGCCGCCGCAGGTAACCGAGAAGATCCGTCCGACGCTGTTCATCGCCCTCGGCGGCACCGGCATGAAGGTCAACATCCGTCTGCGCCGCCGCATTCTCAATGCGATCTGGGGCGGCAACGCGAAGGTCGAGAACGTCGCTGACTTCCCGGTGGCACAGTTCATCAACTTCGATCTGGATGCCGGTGAGGTCACCCAGGACGGCAAGTCGGTCAAGACCGATGTACTGGCCGAGCAGGTGGCCTTCACGCCCGAAGAGAAGATCATCGAGCGGCTGGACCTCAACAAGTACACCCAGTCCGACGACGAACTGCGGCGTCACCGGGAGGTGGCCGAGTGGTTCCCGCTCACGCCCGAGCGCATCCGCCTGCTGGGCGTGGACCCAAGCAAGGGCGCAGGCCAGATCCGTGCGCTGTCGCGTCTGTACTTCTTCGACAAGTATCCGGTCATCCGGGACAAGCTGCGTGACAAGATCGAAACGCTGCTGAGCAACATCGGCGCACGCGCGGACAAGCTCAAGAAGCTGGGGCTGGAAGTGGAGCCGGGCAAGGTGCGGGTGGTCATCACCGGTTCGGCGGCCGGCGGCACGGGCTCCGGGTCGTTCCTGGACATGGGCTATCTGGCCAAGGCGATCCTCAAGGAGAAGAATGTCGAGGGCAAGGTCGACCTGTACATGGTCCTTCCCGGCGGCTTCATCACCACCACCAACCCCGACCGCATCCAGGCCAACGGCTACGCTGCCTTGATGGAGCTTGAGACTGCACTGCGCGGCAATGTGCTCGTCAAGCATTGGGATGCCTCGGACAACCTGCATATCGACAGCCGTCCGTACGATGATGTGTACATCGTCGACAACACCAACGTGGCGATGGCCAAGACGAGTGAACAGGAAGACATCTACGAGATGCTCTCGGATGTGTTCTTCACCGATTTCACCTCGCAGGACTTCGCCAACCGCAAGCGTTCGGTGGCCGTCAACCAGAACCAGCACAAGATCCGCGCCTATTCGGTCCCGTTGCCGCAGGACTATGGTGACGATACGGAACTGCGCTTCACCGCCAGCTATTCCG
Source organism: Stenotrophomonas sp. AGC87 (assembly GCF_057333975.1). NCBI lineage: Bacteria > Pseudomonadati > Pseudomonadota > Gammaproteobacteria > Lysobacterales > Lysobacteraceae > Stenotrophomonas > Stenotrophomonas sp. AGC87. The sequence continues at coordinate 54,364 of NZ_JBHFHW010000001.1, read as the reverse complement.
GCGTCGGCCAGGCCGTGCTTGATACCCAGGTGGAGGCGCGCCAGAACGTGCGCATGAACCGCCAGGTGCAGGCAATGCTCAAGGCGTTCTTCGGCATCGCCAATATCCAGGCCCCGGGCAACCGCCCCACCGATAAAGAGCGCGATGATTTCCTGCGCGAGCAGCTGGCGATCGTACCGCGTACCTTCACGGACATTCCGCAGTTCCTCTCCCGCGGCGATCTGGCCACGCTCAACGGAGAGTTCACGCACTACCAGGTGGCTGATGATCTGTTGAAGGTGACCGGCGACGCCAGCATCGGCGCGCAGATCGAACAGAAGGTCGAGAATGCGTTCCAGCAGCTGATGCACGGCAGCGCTGACCGTGACCAATGGCCGCTGCACGTCCAGGATGTGATCAAGCAGCTTGAGCGCGACACCAAGGGCAACCGGGTAGACAGCGCCGACCGCAACCATGAAGTCCGCATCAAGGAGAACCGCCAGCGGGTGTTGCTGTCGATCACCGATGAGGCTGAACTGCCTGCGCAGATCTTCCGCCGGCTTGACGATGATGAGCGCGGTGGCCTGGACTACACACTGGCCTTGGTGGAGATGATCAAGGACCGGCTGGAGAACGAAGGCACCGGTATCGTTCCTGCGCTGGAACGCAATGCACAGCGCTTTGCCGAGATTTCCGAGAGGCTGCAGAACGCCGAGCTTGCGCGTGAGTTCGAACGCCTCAAGGAGACCACCGGCAAAGGCCTGCTCGCGCGGATCAGCGGCAAGGACAAGCAGGCCGAAACCGTGCTGGCGCAGATCAAGGAGACGATCCGGGACAGCCTGCTGTTCTACGTGCGCTCGGTCGCTTCGCGCGAGGCGGCCAACCTGCTGCGCGACGTCTCGGCCTGGCTAGGTGTCAAGGAAGCGGTCGATGCCCATGGTCGCCCGCTGTGGAGTGGTTTTGTGGGGCGCCTGCAGGACGGCCGCCAGTCGGTCGAGTCCCTGCTGCAACACGTCGAACGTGACATCGGCAAGATCGAAGCGGCCATCGCCGAGAAGCATGCGACCCTGATCGCACTCAAGGCGCCGCAGGATGAAGAGCAGCCGGCCATCGATCCGGCCGAGTTCCGTCAGTGGGCCAAGGAAGCGTTCAAGGACTTCGGTGGCTCGCAGACGCTGTTCCAGAAGCTGCTCAGCGACGAAGGCGCCCAGGAAGTGCTGGGCAAGCTGCGCAACAAGGCCGTAGCACAGCTGCCCCAGGCCGATACCCGTACCCAGACCGATCCGCTGATGCAGGCGCTGGCCGCGCTTACTCCCGAGCAGTTGCGCGAGACCTTCCGCCTGCTGCTGCAGCGCGCGATGCCATGGGTGCCGTTGAACCTCAATGGTGGCTTCGACATCTCCAAGGACCGCTATACCTGCCTGGTCGGGGTAAAGGATGCACGCCTGTTCCGCCGCCAGTACGGCGCGCTGCTGGAGCAGGCCGTGCCGCAGGGCACCGGCATGACCGCCAGCCAGATCGACTTCGTCGAGTCCGGCATTCCCGGCAAGCTGATCTGCTTCACCGAGCTGTCCGGCTTCCCGGTACCCGCACTGACGCCACTGCCGACCTACCAGGCCGCGTACCGCAAAGAGGCCGCGCGTATTCCGCTGCACATCCACAAGCGGGTCAGCCAGTTCGTGCAGCCCATCCAGTTCACCCAGGGCCAGTACCGGCAGTTTGCTGAAGATTTCAAGGTATACCTGCATGCCCTTGGCCTGGGGGTGCTCAAGCGCCGTGCCGATGGCAAGTACGAAATCACGCTGGAAGGCGACGGCTTCAGCATCGGCGATGAATTCTCCGTGCGGCAAAGTGGTCTGGACGGCAATGACAAGCGCAACATCGAAGAGCAGCTTCGTCAGCGCTCGGCCAATGTGCGCGACCCGCTGCAGCTCGCACTGCTGGCGCAGCTTTTCCGGCATTACGCCACCGTGGCCTACAAGCCGATCAAGCAGGAAGATCAGCAGGGTCGCGAAAGCCTGAAGAAGCGCTTCCCCTACAAGCTGAGCGAAATGCTGGCCACCGACTATCGGCAGAAGCTGGTGCAGGCCGCCGGCGACGACGCCGACCGGATCGAAGAACGCGCCCGTGCCTTGTTCGACGCCTGGACGCAGCCGGTTTCCGGCTCGTCGGCGGATGTCTACGCTGACGAGGTCGCCGCCGACCGGGGCGACAAGCGGCAGGTGAATGATGCCTTCGCCCAGATGCTCGGCGCTACGTCCCTTGCCGGCGCGGGCATGGCGGGGCAGGCCCCGGGTGCGGTACCGCCCCCTCCCCCGCAGGGCAGCCTGCCCGGCGCCCCTCCGCCGCCGCCACCGATGGTCGATTACAGCTACTACGTCGGCTACAACAATCAGTCGCTGGGACCGTATACGGTTCAACAGCTGCAGCAGTTCGTGGGCACCGGCAACATCAACCGCAACAGCCTGCTCTGGCGCGAAGGCATCGAGTGGAGCGCAGCCGGTGCACTGCCGGAGCTGGGCCATCTGTTCGCCCTTCCATCGGCCCCGCAACCGCCGGCTCCCCCGCCGCCGCCCTCCGGGTACTGAGGGCGCATCACCGCAATGACTGACGCCACCACCGCCTCCCCGATCTGCTGTGTCAACGACCAGTGCATGAAGCCTCTGCCGGGGGAGGTGCGCTTCTGCCCGTTCTGTGGCGTGTCCGCGCCTGAGGTGGCGACGCCGCCGGTCGTGACGCCGCCGCTCGCGGGCCCGGTTGCGGCCCCGGCGGCGGCCGTACCGCCGCCCCCGATTCCTGCGGCACCCTCGCCAGCGGCGCCGGCAGAGGTGGAATCAGCGCCTCCACCCGCCCCTGCGGCACCGCAGCCCTCATCTCCGCAAGCGCCACCCGCACCGGGACCCAAGCGCTCGGCCAAGCCCCCTGCGCCTGCAGCGCCGATCTCACCTGCGCCCGTTCATCGACCGCGCTCACGCGTGCCGCTGGTGCTGGTCTGCCTGGTACTGGGCGGGGTGTTCTGGACGATCTTCCTGCGCGATCGAGGTGCGCCGCCAACCGTGCCGGCCGGCCGCATCGAGCAGCATCGTGCGGCTGTGGAGTCATGCCTCGCGCGCGCAGACCTGGCCTGTGCGCGCATCGCCTTGCTGGACATGCAACGCGAGCTGCCGGGTGACGAAAACTGGCGCGACCTGCAGGTGCGGGTGACCGCATTGGAAACCAACCTTGCCAAGCAGGCCGAACCAGCGCGCCCCACCCGCGCCACTGCACCGGCACCGGCGCCGACCGAGGCGCCCGAACCGGTATACACCCAGATTGCGCAGACGCCACCGGCACCTGCAGCGGTCCCGGACCGGGCCGCACAGGTAGATGCGGCATCGCGCGAGCGCGCTCCCGTACGCTATCCGCCGGAGGCAATACGTGCGGGTGCACGCGGCAACGTTCTGCTTACCATCGAGGTTGCCGAAGACGGCACTGCAACGGCCATCTCGGTGACACGTACCAGTCGGGAGCGGTCACTTGACCGTGCTGCGCTGGAAGCCGCGCGTCGCTGGCGTTATCTGCCAGCCATCCGGGATGGCCGCGCGTATGCCAGCGCGATGCAGCTGGAGGTGAACTTCAGCCCGGACGCGGGTAACGCCTCAGACATGGCCGACCTGCGCCAACCTGACAACAGCTACCCGCCCAAAGCGCCGACGATCGCGCCGCCGGCAGCAGCGCCGGAGGCCGGCTTGCTGAGCAAGGCCCGGGTTGAGCTGCAGCAAGGCCGTTACGACGTCGCGGTGGCCTTGGGCGAATCGGCGCTGCAGGTCAATCCCGATTCAGCAGCTGCCCGCTCGCTCATCCGCCAGGCAAAGGCAGAGCGCGACCGTGTCATGCGCGAAACCACCATTGAATGATGCCCGCCCCACTTCCCACCAGGTGTTGACCATGAAAAAGGAATATTTCGCCCCCGCCTCGCTCGGCAAGGTGCTGTTGATCGGCCTCGCTACCGCCGGCACGCTTACCGGTTGCACCACGGGCAATCAGATGACCCGGTCGGACTGGGGCAAGTGCCTGGGCGCGATCGCGCTGGGCACCGGTGCTGGCGCGCTGGTCAACGGAGAGAAGGGTGCCTATGTCGGCGCCGCGGCGGGCATCGCCGCCTGCTTCGTGATCAACGCACAAAGCCGCCGCACCCGCAGTGCGGCCCAGGTGGAGTCGGACTACCGGTCGCGTTACTCGCAGCTGCCGGAGTCCGCCGAGGTCGTGCATTACCAGACCAGCCTTCCCGGCAACAGCGTACGGCGTGGTGAACCGCTGAAGATCGTATCCAACATCGAAGCGGTCAGTGGCCGCCAGCAGCCGATCCGCGAGGTCAAGGAACAGATCCGGATTTACGAACCCGGCCAGTCCGAGCCGTTCAAGACCGGTGAGAAGATCGCCAGCGAGAGTTCAGGCAGCGGTGCATACGAGAACACCTTCACGGTGACCTTCCCGTCCAACATGCCTCAGGGTCGCTACAGCATCCAGACCGACGTGTTCGTCAATGGCGAACGGCTGGACAAGGGCAGCAACCAGATCCAGGTGGTCTATGACGGCGAGCGCCTGATGCGCGAGTTCGCCGCGATCGCGGCGCGCTGATGATGCCGGGGTGCCCCTCCGGGCGCCCTGTTTCCTTCTGAGGGACGACCAGCCCGGCCACGTGCCGGGTTCGGCGATGAACGCATCGCATGGCATCCCACCATGCCGCTCCCGCCCTCAGGCAGGAGCAGCACGTTACAACGTCTTACTTGCGGGCGCGCTTGGCCGGTGCCTTGCGGGCAACCGGCTTGGCGGCAGCACGCTTGGCCGGGGCGGCCTTGCGGGCCGGAGCCTTCTTCGCCGGGGCCTTCTTGGCCACAGCCTTCTTGGCGGTTGCAACCTTCTTGCCGACGGTCTTCTTGGCCGCTGCGGTCTTCTTGGTCACGGCCTTCTTGGCGGTGGCGACCTTCTTGCCGACCGACTTGCGGGCGACGGCGGTCTTCTTGCCGGCCACCTTCTTGGCTGCTGCGGTCTTCTTGGTCACGGCCTTCTTGGCGGTCGCCGACTTCTTGGCAACAGCCTTCTTGGCGGTGGCGACCTTCTTGCCGACGGTCTTCTTGGCGACGGCGGTCTTCTTGCCGGCCACCTTCTTGGCCGCTGCGGTCTTCTTGGTCACGGCCTTCTTGGCGGTCGCCGACTTCTTGGCAACAGCGGTCTTGGCAGCGGCGACCTTCTTGCCGACGGTCTTCTTGGCAGCAGCGGTCTTCTTGGTCACGGCCTTCTTGACGGTCGCGGTCTTCTTGGCGACAGCCTTCTTGGCGGTGGCGACCTTCTTGGTCACGGTCTTCTTGGCAGCAGCGGCCTTCTTGGTCACGGCCTTCTTGGCGGTCGTGGCCTTCTTGCCGGCAGCCTTGGTGATCTTGGTCACGGCCTTTTCAGCGGCGGCCTTCTTCTTGGCGACCTGCTTCTTGATGGCGGTGGCTTCGGCCTTGGCGTTCTTCTTGGCCGCTTCCAGCTTCTGCTTGGCGGTGGCCAGGGTCTTGCCGACCGACTTGGCAGCCTTGTCAGCCTTCTTGGCGACGGTCTTCTCGACCTTGGTCACGGCCTTCTTGACCTTGGCGACCTGGGTGGTGGCAGCCTTGCGTGCGCGCTTGGCGGTCTTCTTCACCGAAGCCACTGCATCTTCCGCAACGTGTGCGATGGTCTCGCCCACATTGGTGGCGGTTTCTTTTGCATCTTCGACGGTCTGCGAGAGAACCGTGGTCACACCATTACCGTTGCTCATTGAGTGCCTCCTAAGGGGCCTGGTTAGTCAAATCGCTGGCGATGCTATACCGGCGCGGTCCATCGTGGAACGGTCTTGATGCGATGCTCGTGCCAAGCCGACAGTAGCACCCTCATGGGCGGCAGCAAGCAACACACCGGTCACGTGCACGAAACCCCTTGAAAACAGCAGTGGCGTTCCAGCGCGCGGCACGCGCGATGTATCTCGATGCGCATGTCGGCTGCATGCAATGAGCCGATGATTGGTCGTCGCACTTGATCCATTCCCTGCCCTCGCACCCGGCATTTGCGCTGGTTTCGATGACGCGGATGCGCCCTGCAGGCGCACGGCCAGCGTTCCTTTGGTCGTCGCCGAACGCACCACACCGCCCTCCTTCGCACCTCGCCACCGGCCCATATCGGCACCGCCATCCGTGCCCAGGCAAGGTCACCGGAAGGCCGGCGACGTGGCGAATTTCATCCCGGGTTTAGCCGATTGCGGACACACTCATTCAGGTTGAATTACCGTATACGTGTTTTCCCCCTGCCCCGTCCCCTCCGACACGGAACCGCCGGACCATGCGACCGCTCCCGACCCTGCTCACGCTCGCCCTCGCTGCTGCCTTCGGCGGGTTCACCGCCACGGCCATCAACGCGCACCTGGACAATCGTGCCGAGGCGGCGCCAGCCGCGTACACGATCCCGACCACGGCGGCCCTGCCCGCAGCGGTTGCCGGCCAGGCGGTGCCGTCGCTGGCACCGATGCTGGAACGGGTGATGCCGGCCGTGGTCAGCGTCAACACCAAGCAGGTGGTGCGCGTGCGCAACCCCTACTTCAACGACCCGTTCTTCCGCCGCCTGTTCCCCGAAGTGCCGCAGGAACGCATCAACGAATCGCTGGGCTCGGGCGTCATCATCGATGCCGCCGAAGGGCTGGTGTTGACCAACCACCATGTCATCGACAATGCCGACGACGTGCAGGTGACCCTGGCCGACGGGCGGACGGTGAAGGCTGAATTCATCGGCTCCGATGCCGATACCGATGTCGCATTGATCCGCATTCCGACCGGCAACCTGACCGAGATCAAGCTCGGCGACAGCGCGCAGCTGCGCGTGGGCGACTTCGTGGTGGCGATCGGCAATCCGTTCGGTTTCAGCCAGACGGTGACCTCCGGCATCGTCTCGGCGGTGGGCCGCAGCGGCATCCGCGGGCTGGGCTACCAGAACTTCATCCAGACCGATGCCTCGATCAACCCGGGCAATTCCGGCGGTGCGCTGGTCAACCTGCAGGGGCAGCTGGTCGGCATCAATACCGCCAGTTTCAATCCGCAGGGCAGCATGGCCGGCAACATCGGCCTCGGCCTGGCGATCCCTTCCAACCTGGCGCGCGATGTAGTCGACCAACTGGTCAAACACGGCGTGGTGGTGCGTGGTACGCTCGGCATCGAGGCGCAGAACCTGACCCAGCAGATCGCGCAGGGCCTGGGCCTGACCGAGACGCGGGGCGCGCTGGTGACCCGCGTGCTGGCCGGGTCCAGTGCTGCGGCCGCCGGGCTCAAGCCGGGCGATGTGGTGGTGTCGGCCAACGGCCAGCGCGTAGACAGCGCGCAGGCGCTGCACAACGTGGAAGGCCTGCAGCCGGTGGGCAGTACGCTGACCCTGGACGTGCGCCGCGAAGGCAAGCCGCTGCAGATCAAGGCCACGCTGAAGGAACAGGCGCGCGCGGTCACCGGCGAGTCGCTCGATCCGCGCCTGGGCGGGGCCACCTTCGTGGACCTGCCTGAATCGCTCCGCCAGGCCGGTGTCAGCGGGGTATTGGTCAGTGACGTCAAACGCGGCAGCCGCGCGGCAGCCTCCGGGCTTGCGCAGGGTGACGTGATCACCGCGGCAACGGCAGGTGAGTTTGCCGACCTCGCCAGCTGGCGCGCCAACTTCCAGCAGCGCCCGGCGCAGCTGGTGCTCAGGATCATCCGTGGAAATGGCGGCGGCCAGCTGGTGATGCGCTGAACGCGGCGTCAGCCGTAACGTCGCTTACACCCGGCCGATGCTATTACCTTGTGTTCGTTGCCGTCGGATCGTCCGCGGTCACCTTCCCCATCGCACAGCAGGAGATACACGATGAGCCCCACCAATACCGAGAACCTGAAGGAACACCTGGGCGAAGCCGGCTCGCACCTGAAGTCGGCGGCCACCGCTGCCGGCGGTGCGATCAAGGGCGCCACCGGCGCTGCCGGTGATGAGCTGCGCATCGGCAAGGCCAATGTCAAGGCCGAGCTGTCCGATACCGCGCTGTCCGGCCTGGCCGCGGCCGAGTTCGGTGGTGCCGCCGCCAAGGAACAGGTCGATGCACTGATGGACAAAGGCAAGGACCTGGTCGACAGCGCCGCTGAACTGATCCGTGAGCGTCCGCTGGCCTCCTTCGGCGTGGCCTTCGCCGCGGGCTGGATCATCGCCAAGCTGGCCCGCAGCGGCGGCGACAAGTAAGCAGCGGCGTGAGCGATCAAGCCCAGTCGCCCGCCACCGGTGGCGCGGATACCCCGCCACCGGACAGCGGTGAAAAAGCACCACGCCTGGACGAGAGCATCCGCCAGGTCGGTGAGGCCGGCCGTGAGACGGTCGATTCGGCCAAGCACACGCTGCGCTCGCTGCGACGGTTGGCCTCTGCCGATTTCGCACTGGCGCGCAGTGCGTTCGGCCGGGCGCTGGCCTGGGCCGGCGTGGCGATCGTATTCGGCGCCTCGGCCTGGTTGTTGCTGGCCGGTACGCTGATCGCTCTGATGCAGCGCTGGGGCCTGTCCTGGTTCCATTCGCTGCTGATCACCTCGATCGTCAGCCTGCTCGTCACCGGTTACGCGATGTGGCGGGTCTCGTTCTTCTTCCGCCATACCGGCATGCATGCCACGCGCCGCCAGTTGTCGCGGCTGGGGCTGTATGACGAGCCCAGCGATGAAGATCCCGATGCCGACGTCGATACCACAGGGGTGAAGCGATGAACTTCGAAGCCTTGCGGCAACGCGTCCAGCGCGCCGAGCTGGTGGTGGCGGTGCGGGTGGAGAAAACCCGCAGCAGCTGGTCCACGCTCAGCACTGTCTGGCGTACCGGATGGACACCGCTGCGCATCATCACGGCGGGGCTGGCCGGCGGCTTCCTGGCCGGCAAGTTGGAGCCGACCGGTCTCGGCGCGAAAGTGCAGGGCGCACGGTGGTTGCAGATGATCGGCTCGGTCTCCAATCTGGTGGCCAGCAGCCAGGCCGCGTTCGCCTCGATGCAGGCCAGCGAAGCGGCTGACACCGCCGAGCAGGCGGCGGACAAGGTGGATGACGCCGCCGATCAGGCGCCGCGTCAGGCGGCTCCAGCTCCGGCTCAGGCAGCCGCAGCGCCACGGCTCAACCCGGAACGGCGTGCCGATCCGGCCTCGCCGCATCAGCCGCAACCGGCCGAAGCCGCCACGGACCTGTCCGAACGCTGATCGCACCGCGCTCGGACGCACTCTCCAAAGGCCCTGCGATACCCGTCGCGGGGCCTTTCTTCGTCTGCACGCCCCCCACACGCCATGCGCACCCGGCTTGCCCAATAATGACGCTCCTTTCCAGTGTGCGACCTGCATGAGCGTTCCGGTGTCCCCTTCCGCTGAAGCCGCTGTCGCACCTTCCCCGCCCCGGCCACGCGCGCCGATGTCGCTGGTGATCCTGGCCACCCTGGCGGTGGCCTTTACCTTGTGGGCGGCACAGGACGTGGTACTGCCGATCCTGCTGGCGATGTTCTTCGCCTTGGTCGGCAACCCGATCCTGCGGGTGCTGCAGAAGATCTGGATCCCCCGTTTCCTTGGTGCGGTGCTGGTGCTTGGCGTGGGCCTGAGCGGCGCTGCCGCACTGGGCGTGCAGCTGGTCGGCCCGGCGATGGAGTGGGCCCAGGAGGCACCGCAGCAGCTGCGCAAGGTGGCCCGCCAGGTACAGAACCTGACCAAGCCGGTGCAGCAGGCCAACCAGGCCGCCGAGAACTTCGCGCGGGTGGCGGGCGGCGAAGGCAGCCGGCGGGTGCAGATCGTGCGCACCCAGCTCGATGATCCGTACAAGGTGCTGACCCGTGCACCCCGGTTGGCGGCTTCGGTGCTGGCGGTGGTGCTGTTGACCCTGTTCTTCATGATCTACGGGCAAAGCCTGCAGAAGCACGCCATCGCGCTGTTCCCCAGCCGCCAGCAGCAACGGTTCACCACCGACATTCTGCGTTCGATCGAGCGCGAGGTGTCCCGCTATGTGCTGACCATCACCGTGATCAACACGCTGGTCGGCCTGGTGTTCTCCGGCATCCTGCTGCTGCTCGGCATCTCGCTGCAGGAGGCCCTGCTCTGGGGCACGGTGGCGGCGCTGCTGAACTTCGCGCCCTATGTGGGGCCGCTGATCGGCGTGGCGCTGATGCTGCTGATGGGTTTCGTGGAGTTCAGCGATCCGTTCCAGGCACTGCTGCCGGCCGCGTGCTATCTCGCCCTGCATACCGTCGAGGGCCAGGTGGTGACGCCGATCGTGCTCGGCCGCCGGATGGCGATCTCACCGCTGATCCTGATCCTGGCCCTGATGGTGTTCGGTTGGCTGTGGGGCATGATCGGTCTGCTGTTGGCGGTGCCGCTGCTGGTCTGCATCAAGCTGGTGCTGGCGCGGCTGGATGGCACCCAGGGCTGGGCCAAGCTGCTGGAATGAACCGTTCCGGGGTGCCCGCCCGGGATCGCGGGAGTAGAATGGGCGGGTGAATTTCCCCGTCCAAGCCATCACCCTCGACCTCGACGACACCTTGTGGCCGTTCGCCCCCATCGGCGCCCGCATCGACCAGGTGTTGTACGAGTGGATGCTCCAGCACAGCCCCGCCACCGCCGCGATGTACCCGGTGGCGGCGATGCGCGAACTGCGCGAGCGCTCCTTCCATGACAACCCGCACCTGCACTACGACCTCAGCGCGCTGCGCCGGTTGACGCTGAGCGAGGCGCTGGAGAAAAGCGGCGCCGATCCGGCCCTGCTGGAACCGGCCTACGAGGCGTTCTACGCCGCGCGCAACCAGGTGGAGTTCTACCCGGATGCGATGGAGGCGCTGGCCCGCATCGCCGCACGCGTGCCGGTCGCCGCCCTCAGCAACGGCAATGCCGACCTGCAGCGGATCGGCGTGTCACACCACTTCTCCTTCCAGCTCGGCTCGCGCGAGCACGGTGCGGCCAAGCCGGCCGCCAGCATCTTCCATGCCGCCTGCGACCGCCTCGGCGTCGCGCCTGCCCAGGTCCTGCACGTCGGCGACCACGCCGAGATGGACGTGGTCGGTGCGATGCAGGCCGGCCTGCGCGGCTGCTGGATCAACCGCGAAGAACACACCTGGACCCACCCTTCACTGCAGCCCGATCTGCAGTTCGACACCCTGACCGGGCTGGCCGACTGGCTGGATGCGAACGCATCCGCCCAGCACGCGTAAGCCGCCGCCCAAGGAGCACTCGAGTCCCATGTCCCAGATCAACGGTTTCACTTCCGAGACGCGCAACGCCCTGCCGCTGCACGTGATGACCCGCGAACAGTACGCCGGCTGGCGCGCGCAGCAATCCGACGCGCTGGGCGCGTGGCTGGATGCGCAGCGCTTCAACGGCAGCGGTGGCAGCGTGGTCCTGCTGCCGGGCGAGCACGGCCTGGCCGGCGCCATCGTCGGCGTGGGTGACCCGGGGGATGTCTACAGCTACGCGCATGCGCCGTTTGCGCTGCCGGAAGGCACCGTCTGGGCGCTGGCCGATGCGCTGGCACCGGAGATCGAGACCCTGCTGCAGCTCGGTTGGGGCCTGGGCAGCTACCGCTTCGCGCGGTATCGCAAACCGAACCGTGCGCCGGCCCAGCTGGCTGCCACGCTCTCGGCCGAAGTGCGCGACGTGATCGCCGCCAGCCTGCGCGTGCGCGACTGGGTCAACACCCCGACCGAGGACATGGGCCCGCAGCAGCTCGAAGACGCCGCGCGTGAACTGGCTGCCGCGCATGGCGCGCAGATCGAGGTGATCACCGGCGATGCGCTGCTGGAGCAGAACTTCCCGTCCATCCACGCGGTGGGCCGCGCCTCGCATCGCGCGCCGCGCCTGATCGTGCTGCGCTGGGGCAACCCCGGCCAGCCGCATGTGGCGCTGGTCGGCAAGGGCGTGTGCTTCGATACCGGCGGGCTGGACATCAAGCCGGGCGACGGCATGCGCAACATGAAGAAGGACATGGGCGGCGCCGCGCATGCGCTCGGCCTGGCCGGGCTGATCATGGCCCAGCAGTTGCCGGTGCAGCTGACCCTGCTGATCCCGGCGGTGGAAAACGCGATCGGTCCGGATGCGTTCCGCCCGGGCGAAGTGATCGCCACCCGCAAGGGCCTGAGCATCGAGATCGACAACACCGACGCCGAAGGGCGCGTGATCCTCGCCGATGCGCTGACCTATGCCAGCGAGCAGCAGCCGGAGATCGTGCTCGATTTCGCCACCCTGACCGGCGCAGCCCGCATCGCGCTCGGCCCGGACCTGCCGGCGCTGTTCAGCAACGATGACACCCTGGCCCAGCAGTGGCTGCAGGCCGGTGAATCGGTACGCGATCCGGTCTGGCGCATGCCGCTGTGGCGCCCGTACCTGCGCTACCTGCACAGCAACATCGCGGATCTGGCCAATGCCGGTTCGCGCATGGCCGGCTCGGTCACCGCCGCGCTGTACCTGGAGCGCTTCATCGCTGAAGGCCAGACCTGGGCGCATCTGGATGTGTACGCCTGGAACGATGGCGAACGCCCGGGCCGCCCGGCCGGTGGCGAAGCGCTGGCGCTGCGTTCGGCGTGGGCGATGCTCAAGACGCGCTACGCCTGAGGCACGGCCGGGTGCTGCCCGGCACGCGCTGAACCACACGATCCCCGCCCCGGCGGGGATCGTCGTTTCTGAAGAGTTGTCGAAAATGTGAATATCGGCCTGCGTCGTGTTCTGACACCATGCCCCTGTCGCCCACCCACACGCATTGTGAAGGCAGGAAACCGGACATGTCGCTCTTCGGCTCTACCCGCGCTGGTCGCGAACCGGGCGGCCCACGCCCTCCCTCACCGTTGCTGTGGATCGCGCTGATCGCCCTGATCGCCGGGGGCCTGGTGCTGGCCTTTGCCTGGCTGGCCGGCTGGATCGGCCGCGACCGCGTCACCGCGCAGACCTTCACCGATGCCATCGAGGCGACCGGCCCCCCGCAGCCCGGCTTCCGCCGCGCGCATACCAAGGGTGTCTGCGTCAGCGGTGTGTTCCAGGGCACACCGGAAGGCGCGGCGCTGAGTTCGGCACGCGTGTTCCGGCAGCGCCAGGTACCGGTATTGGGCCGCCTCTCGATCGGCGGCGGCGACCCGCACGGCGCGGACAACAAGGCCCGCGTGCGCAGCATGGCGCTGCAGCTGGTCAGCGACGATGGCCAGGAATGGCGCATGGCGATGAACAGCTTCCCGTTCTTCGCGGTGCCCACCGCCGAGGCCTTCCTGGAACAGACCCGCGCCGGCACGCCGGACCCGGCCACCGGTAAACCGGACCCGGCAAAGATGGCCGCCGTGCTGGAAAAGTATCCGTCCGCGCGGGCCTTCCAGCAGTGGGCCAAGACCGCCCCCTGGTCGAACAGCTGGGCCAACACCGCCTACAACGGCGTCAACAGCTTCCGCTTCAACGCGGCCGACGGCAGCCACCGCTTCGTGCGCTGGAGCATGCGACCGCAGGCGCCCTTCGAGGACATGACACCGGAACAGCGCGCGCAGTCCGACGATGATTTCCTCAGTGAGGAGTTCGCGCAGCGGCTGGCGCAGGGCCCGGTGCGCTGGGACATGTGGGTGACGATCGCCAACGACGGTGACCCGATCAATGATCCCTCCCAGGTGTGGCCGGAGGACCGCCGCCAGGTGAAGGCCGGCACGCTGACCCTGAGCAGTATGCAGCCGCAGGCCACCGGCGCCTGCCGCGACCTCAACTACGATCCGCTGATCCTGCCCAGCGGCGTGGCAGGCACGGATGACCCGATCCTGGCCGCACGCTCGGCGGTGTATTCGCAATCGTTCAATCGCCGCGAGCGCGAGATCGCCAGCGGCAAAGCACCCGCCGCGACGGGCAAGGAAGGTGCGCGATGAACCGTGATGCCGGCCATTTCAATCTCCTCGCACGCGTCCTGCACTGGCTGATGGCGGCGATGATCCTGATCATGCTGTTCGTCGGCGTGACCATGGTCGCGTCGCTGCACTGGCGGCCGATGCTGATCGATCTGCATCGGCCACTCGGTATCGCGATCCTGCTGCTGGTGCTGGTGCGCCTGTACAACCGCCTGCGTCATCGCCCGCCGCCGCTGCCGGCCGACCTGCCCGCCTGGCAGGCCGCGGCCGCACATGCCTCGCACTGGGTGCTGTACGGGCTGATGCTGGCCATGCCGCTGGTGGGCTGGGGCATGCTCTCTGCCGGCGGCTACCCGATCGTGATGGGGGCCGGCGTGCACCTGCCGGCGATCCTGCCGCACAACCCGGCGCTGTACGCGGCGCTGCGCAATGCGCACAGCCTGCTGGCCTATGTGCTGTTCGCCACGGTGGTGATGCATCTGTCAGCCGCGCTGTTCCACCTGTGGGTGCGCCGCGATGGCGTGTTCCAGGCGATGGCGAAGGGGCCGGAGAAAGAGCGCAACGACGATGCCGGATAAATCAGGCTGCCTGGCAGCCTGGTAGCCACCGACCGCGTTACAACCAGCCCTTCTGCCGCGCCAGCCGATACGCTTCGATGCGGTTGGCCACGCCGAGCTTGCCGATGCACTCGGACAGGTAGTTGCGCACCGTGCCGTGCGAGAGGCCGAGCTGGGTGGCGATCTCGCTGGCCGAGCGGCCGTCGCCAGACAGGCGCAGCACCTGACGCTCGCGGTCGTTGAGCGGATCGGCCTGCGACCACGCATCCAGCGCCAGCTGCGGATCGATCGCGCGGCCGCCGTGCTGCACCTGGCGCAGTGCATCGGCCAGGCGCTCGGCCGGGGCGTCTTTGAGCAGGTAGCCGCAGACGCCGGCATCCAGCGCACGGCGCAGGAAACCCGAGCGCGCAAAGGTGGTGACGATCACCACCTTGATCGGCAGCCCCTGGCGTGCGATCCGCTGCGCCAGCTCCAGCCCGGACAGGCCGGGCATTTCGATATCGGTGACCAGGATGTCCGGCTGCAGCTGCTGCAGCATCCGCCACGCGGCCTCGCCGTCGGCCGCACTGCCCAGCACCTCGATGTCCTGTTCCAGCCCCAGCAGCGCTGACAACGCGCCACGCACCATCGCCTGGTCTTCGGCGAGCACGATGCGGATCATGATGCGTCCCCGGCAGGCAACGACGGCACTGTCGGCACCTCCACCGGCGTCACCACGGCGGTGGTCGCGGCCGGTAAGGTGACCCGCACCGTCACGCAGGTGCCCTCCCCTTTTGCCGACTGCAGCGCCAGGGTGCCACGCAGTGCAGCGACGCGTTCGCGCATGCCGGTCAACCCGTTCCCATCAACGTGGACGCCGCCGCGCCCGTCATCACGGATCTGCATCAACAGACTGCGCCCGTCCTGTTCGAAGGTGATCCACGCCTGCCGCGCCTGTGCGTGGCGGGCGACATTGGTCACCGCCTCGCGCAGCACCAGCGACAGCGCACGCTCGGTATCGACCGGCATCGGCGGCGGCGGCGCGTAGTGCAGATGCACATGCTGGTACTCCAGCAGCAACCGGGCCGAAGCCAGTTCGGCCGCCAGATCGCTGGCGCGGATACCGGTGACCGCGCTGCGCACTTCGGCCAGCGCCTGCCGCGCGATCGTTTCAGCCTCATCTACTTCGCGGCGCGAGCCGGCTGGATCGCGGTCGGCCAGCTTGCGCGAGAGCTCCAGCTTCAAGGTGATCAAGGACAGCGTATGCCCGAGCAGATCGTGCAGATCGCGGCCGATGCGCTCGCGTTCGGCCGTCGCCGCCAGCCGGCGCACTTCATCCTGGGACAGCTGCAGCGCTGCATCCTGTTCATGGCTCGCGGTTTCGAAATTGACCACCAGGCTGATGATCATCGCCATGCTCGGGATCCAGATCAGCGCCTGCCACGGATAGTGGGCCAACAGACCCACCACCACGAACAACGCGTTCAACCCCACCAGCTGCAGCAGATAGCGCCCATAGCCACTGCGGCGCGAGACGCGCAGGGTGACACAGCCGAAAATGAAGTAGCTCACCGCCGAGGGGTACCACGCCAACGGCACCAGCCCCAGCACCACCATCGACAGCGCATAGCGCGGTGCGTGGCACCGCGGTGCGAGCAGCACACCAGCGTACAGGACCAGGAACACCGGATAGGTCAGCAGGGTCAGCGCCGCCCAGCGCCACGTGTAACCACCGCCGAACAATGGCGTCAGGAACACCCACAGCGTCCACAGCAGGTGGATCGCATCGACCCAAGGCGATCTGCCGCGCCGCAGGTTCTCGGCCACGGCCGAGTCCGGCGCAGGGCGCAACAGGGAGGCGAGCCGACTGGAGGACACGGACGATTCCAAGGCAGAACGAACAGGCGCGATCATGCCACTTCAGCCGATCCGCCGCAGGCGGCGCCGTGCCAGCCCAAGCGCCGTGACGGTGATGCCGAGCAGCACGGCCACATGCACCCCGGCACTGCCCTGCGCCGGCTGACCGACCGCCGGCAATGCCAGCTGGGCCAGATGCCAGGTCGGCCACAGCGGCGCCATGGCGCTGAACAGCGGTGGCAGCATCGACAGTGGCAGCCACAACCCGGACAACAACGCCAACGGCAGATAGACCAGGTTGACCACCGCCGGGGCCGCGTTGGCGCTGACATGACTGCCGATCAACAGGCCGATCGCGCCCAGCGGCAGCGCCGCGAACGCCGCCACCGCCAGCAGATGAAGCGCGGCCCAAGGGGTGACATACACGCCGGCGCCCATCGCCACCGCAATGAGCAGCATCGCCACCAGCACCGCGAACAGGACGGCCATCAACAGACGCGCGAGCAGGGGGGCCATCGGTGGCATCGGCAGTGCACGTTTGAGCGTGAGCAGGCCGCCTTCGCGGTCCAGCGCCAACTGCACGCCGAAGCCGAACAGCGCCGGCGCCATCGCACCGAACACGCAGTAGGTGGCCAGCAGATAGATCGAGGCCTGGCCACGGCCGAGCAGCACACCGAACAAGGAATAGAACAACACCGGGAACAGCAGCGACGGCAGCACGAAACCCGGGTAGCGCCAGGCACGACGTAGTTCGCACACGATCTCGGCGCGGTAGATCGGCCACGCGGGTGCGCGGGCGGGAGTAACAGCGGCAGCTGCGATCACGGTGTTCATGCGGCCTCCCGGGTCAGTTCAACGAAGGCGTCGGCCAGGCCGCCGCCATGCACTTCCAGTTCCTGCAGCTGCGGATCTTCGGCGAGCAGGCGCGCGACCACCGGCTCGGCCGGCTCAGCCAGCAGCTGCAGGCGCAGGCCATCGCGGACCACCTCGCGCACGCCGGGCCAGGTCTTCAACGCCTCCACCTCCAGTGCACTGCGGCAGCGGATGCGGCGCGGCGCCAACTGCTGGCGGAACTGCGCCAGTGGACCATCTGCCAACACGCGGCCCTGTTCGATGACCACCACGCGCTGGGCCAGCGCTTCGGCTTCTTCCAGGTAATGGGTCGTGAGCAGGACACCGCACCCCTCGGCCGCCAGCTGCCGGATCGCCTGCCAGAGCTGCTGGCGCGCCTGGATGTCCAGACCGGTGGTCGGCTCATCGAGGAACAGCAACTGCGGCCGCCCGCAGACCGCGATGGCGAACTGCACGCGGCGCTGCTGGCCGCCGGACAGCTTCCCATAGCGACGCCGGGCAAGATCGGTCAGCCCGGCCAGCGCAAGACAGTCCTCCAGCGAGCGCGGATCGACATCGCAGGTGCGCGCCAGATCGATCAGCTCCCCCACCTGCAGCAGCGGCGGCAACGCGGTGGCCTGCAGCATCACCCCGATACCGCCGCGACGGTCCCGCTCCTGCGGGTCGCCGCCAAGCAGTTCGATCCGGCCCGCATCGGCCCGGCGCAGGCCCAGCAGCAGCGAAATGGCCGTGCTCTTGCCGGCACCATTACGGCCGAGCAGGGCCAGCACTTCACCGCGGTGCAGCGAGAAACTCACGCCCTGCAGGGCGGCGACATCACCGTAGTGGACCTGGACGTTGTGCAGACTGGCCAGGGGCGAGGCAGTGGGTTCGGTCATGACGGACTCCCGGAGAGGACAGCCACAGCTTCTGCCGCTGGCCGCGGCCGCCCCAGTGGCCGTCGTCAGCCCATGCAGGTGACAGCTGTCACTGCCGCCGCCGCAGGCTGCCGGGCATGCTGTGCACCACCCCGGCCACGGTGCCGGTTTGCCCCCCGGCCGCCGATGCGGTCACACTCGGCCCGATTCCCCGTCCAGAATCACGATGAACGCATCCGCTGAACTGCTCAAGGAACTCCGCATCGACCGCAAGGCCGGTTCGCCGCCCCCGTCGCCCTCGCGACGTGGCCGCTGGATCGTGCTGGCGATCGTCCTTCTCATTGTGCTGGCCGGCCTGGCCTGGTTCGTGCTCGGCCGCGAGCGCCCGATCGCCGTGACCACCGCGCCCGTGGTGGCGATCCAGCAGGGCGGCGCCCGCAGCTCGGTGCTCGACGCCAGCGGCTACGTGGTCGCCCGGCGCATGGCCACCGTCTCGGCCAAGATCACCGGCAAGGTCCGGGAGGTGATGATCGAGGAAGGCATGCGCGTGGAAGAGGGCCAGGTGATGGCCACACTCGACCCGATCGATGCCAACGCCCAGCGCAGCCTCTCCGCCTCGCAGCTCGAGGCCGCGCGCAGCCAGCTGGCCGGTCTGCAGGCTCAGGTCGCCCAGGCCGATGCCGAAGCGGGCCGCCTGCAGGCACTGGTCGGCCAGCAGCTGGTCTCGCGCTCGCAGTACGACCTGGCCATCGCCCAGCGCGACAACCTCCGCGCCCAGCTCAGAACCGCCCAACGCAACACCACCGTGGCCAGCGATTCGCTGGCGATCGCCGACCTCGGCGTGGACAACAACATCGTGCGCGCGCCGTTCTCCGGCGTGGTCACCGCCAAGGCCGCGCAGCCGGGCGAGATCGTCTCGCCGCTGTCGGCGGGCGGCGGTTTCACCCGGACCGGCATCGGCACCATCGTGGACATGGATTCGCTGGAGATCGAAGTCGAGGTCGGCGAATCCTTCATCGGCCGCGTGCAGCCGAAGATGCCGGTCGAAGCCACCCTCAATGCCTACCCGGACTGGAAGATTCCGGCCGAGGTGATCGCGATCATCCCCACCGCCGACCGCGGCAAGGCCACCGTGAAAGTGCGCGTGGCGCTGAAAACAAAGGACCCGCGCATCGTTCCCGAGATGGGCGTGCGGGTCAGCTTCCTGGAAAGTGCCCCGCCTGCAGAAGCTGCCAAACCGCAGGGCGTACGCGTACCGGCTTCTGCGATCGTGGAGCGCGGGCAGAAGACCGTCGCCTTCGTGGTCAAGGACGATGCGCGGGTGGAACAGCGCGCGATAACCGTGGGCACCACGCTCAACAACGACCGTCAGGTCACCCAGGGCCTGAGTGCCGGAGAGGTCGTGGTGACCACACCACCGGCCGAGCTGCACGACGGCAGCAAGGTCACCGAAACCCCCTGACGGGGCAAGAACTGCAGTACGCGAGCCACGCTGATGCTCGCGGCAAGTGCGATTCCCTCGTGCCGTCACGGCGCGCACGGTGGCGGCTGGCCGTCACCGCGGAAGCCCGGCGGCCCTCGCCCGGGCGCGCCGGATGCGCTTTCTTCCCGATCCACGGAGAACCACCCATGTCCACCCTGGTTTCGCTCCGCAACATCACCAAGACCTACCAGCGCGGCCCCGAGAAGGTGCAGGTGCTGCACGGCATCGACCTGGACATCCAGGCGGGCGATTTCGTCGCGTTGATGGGCCCATCCGGCTCGGGCAAGACGACCCTGCTGAATCTGATCGGTGGGTTGGATACGCCCACCGCCGGCGAGATCGAGATCGAAGGCGAGCGCATCGACCGCATGAGCGGCGGCCAGCTCTCGACCTGGCGCAGCCACCACGTCGGCTTCGTGTTCCAGTTCTACAACCTGATGCCGATGCTGACCGCCCAGAAGAACGTGGAGCTGCCGCTGCTGCTCACGCACCTGGGCGCAGCGCAGCGCAAGCGCAACGCCGAGATCGCGCTGACCCTGGTCGGCCTGGCCGACCGCCGCAGCCACCGCCCGAATGAACTCTCCGGTGGCCAGCAGCAGCGCGTGGCGATCGCCCGTGCGATCGTTTCCGACCCGACCTTCCTGATCTGCGATGAGCCCACCGGTGACCTGGACCGCCAGTCCGCCGAGGAGATCCTGGGGCTGCTGCAGCAGCTCAACCGCGAACACGGCAAGACCATCATCATGGTCACCCATGATCCCAAGGCCGCCGGGTACGCCACGCACACGGTGCATCTGGACAAGGGCGAACTGGCCGATGCGCCAGCGGCCCACTGACGGAGGATGCGGCGATGAAATATTTCTCGCTGGTCTGGGCACAGCTGTTCCGCAGCAAGACCCGCACCCTGCTGACGTTGTTGTCGGTGGTGGCGGCCTTCCTGCTGTTCGGCATGCTCGATTCGGTCCGGGTGGCGTTCAACTCCGGCGGTGACACCATCGAAGGCGCCAAGCGGCTGGTGGTCTCCTCCAAGCTCTCGATCACCCAGAGCCTGCCCCTGCGGCTGCTGCGCGATATCGAAGCCACCCCGGGCGTGCGCAAGGTCAACTACGCCATGTGGTTCGGCGGCATCTACCAGGACCAGAAGAACTTCTTCCCGAGCTTCTCGGTCTCGGACAACTACATGGACCTGTACCCGGAGTTCGAGCTGCCGCCCGAGCAGGCCGAGGCATTCAAGAACACCCGCACCGGTGCACTGGTCGGTGAAACCCTGGCCAAGCGTTTCGGCTGGAAGGTGGGCGACACCATTCCGATGCAGGCCACGATCTTCCCGCGCAAGGGCAGCAACGACTGGCCGCTGGAACTGAGCGGCATCTTCCGCGCCAAGGACCGCAACAACGCCGGTGCGGAGAACCAGATGATGCTGCACTGGAGCTACTTCGATGAATCCAACGACTACATCAAGAACCAGGTCAGCTTCTACACCGTGCAGCTGGAGAACCCCGCGCACGCCTCACGCGTGGCGCAGGCGATCGATGCGCTGTCGTTGAACTCCGATCACGAAACCAAGTCGCAGACCGAGGCCTCGTTCTCGCAGGCCTTCGCCAAGCAGTTCGCCGATATCGGCCTGATCGTCACCGGCATCATGGCCGCGGTGTTCTTCACCCTGGTGCTGCTGACCGGCAACACCATGGCCCAGGCCGTGCGCGAGCGCATCCCGGAGCTGGCGATCCTCAAGACACTGGGCTTCAAGGACGGCACCGTGCTGATGCTGGTGATGGTCGAGTCGGTGCTGCTGATCGTGCTCGGCGGGCTGATCGGCATGGGCCTGGCCTCGATTGTGATGCCGGTGATCAGCGCCAGCAGCCAGGGCATGATCAGCCTGCCCGGCGTGCCGGCGCAGACGTGGGTGATGGCGCTATGCCTGATGGCGGTGATCGGGATCGTGGTGGGCCTGCTGCCGGCATTGCGCGCGCAGCGGTTGAAGATCGTCGATGCACTGGCCGGGCGCTGAGGAGACCACCATGAAAACGCACTGGATGTGGAACGTATTGACCGTGGTGGCGCTGCTGGTCGCCCTGGTGGTGTGGATCGTGCTGCCGTGGTGGATGGTGCTGGCGATCGCCGTGCTGCTGGCCGCGTGGCTGGTGCTTACCCGCAGTGGCCGGCTGTCGCTGGCTGCCGCGCGGATCGGCATTGCCAGCCTGCCGCAGCGCTGGGGTGCCTCCTCGGTGATCGTGGTCGGCATCGCCGGCGTGGTCGGCGTGCTGGTGGCGATGCTGGCCATGGGCGATGGCTTCAAGGCCACCCTGGAGCGCAGCGGCAGCGATGACGTGGCGATCGTGCTGCGCGGTGGCTCGCAGGCGGAAACCAACTCGGTGATCATGCGCGACCAGGTCCCGCTGATCGAGAACCTGCCCGGCGTGGCCCGCGGCAGCGACGGCAAGCCGCTGATCTCCGCCGAGCTGTCGCAGGTGATCAGCCTGCTCTCGCGCAGCGACCACAGCGATACCAACGTGCAGTTCCGCGGCGTCGGCGAGCAGGCGTGGGCCGTGCGCGAAAACGTGCGCATCATCGCCGGCCGCAGGTTCAAACCGGGCCTGCGCGAGATCGTGGTCGGCAAGGGCGCGCAGGCGCAGTTCGAGGGCCTGGAGATCGGCAAGACCCTGCAGCTGGGCAAGCAGGAATGGACGGTGGTAGGCGTGTTCGCCTCCAATGACGTGCATGAGTCGGAGCTGTGGTCGGACACGCAGACGTTGTCCACCACCTACAACCGCAGTGCGTATCAGTCGGTCAACGTGCGCACCGAAGGGGCGGCGGGCTTCAAACAGTTCAAGGACGCCATGGAGGCCGACCCGCGCCTGAAGCTGGATGTGGAGACCACCCGCGACTACTACCGCAAGCAGTCCGGCGGCCTGAGCAAACTGATCAGCATCCTGGGCACGGTGATCGGCGCGATCATGGCGATCGGCGCGGTGTTTGGTGCGCTCAACACCATGTATGCGGCGGTGGCCACGCGTGCCCGCGAGATCGCGACGATGCGGGCGATCGGCTTCCGCGGCGTGCCAGTGGTGACCGCGGTGATGCTGGAGACGATGCTGCTGGCCCTGCTCGGCGGCCTGCTCGGTGGGCTGGTGGCGTGGCTGGTGTTCAACAACTACACCGTCTCCACGCTGGGCAATAACTTCAGCCAGGTGGTGTTCCAGTTCCAGGTCTCGCCGCAGCTGCTGTGGACAGGCCTGAAATGGGCGCTCGGCATCGGTTTGGTGGGCGGCCTGTTCCCGGCGTTGCGCGCGGCAAGGTTGCCGATCACCACGGCGTTGCGCGAGACCTGAGCGATACGTTTGAAGAACGCGCGTGCGCGTGATCGCGCACGCGAAATAGCAACTCCGGAACCGCACTTGCAAGAGTGCGGTTCTTTTTTTGTGCGTGCGTGTTCACTACACGTTTAGCTGCCGAGCGCGCAGCTGTACGCCCGCTGCGACGGCACGTCGCATCCCCTCAAGTTGCTTCGCACCTCGCCGCTATTGCTGCCTCGGCCCCGCGCGAGGGCGCTGTTTTGTGCGCACCGTACGACGATGTGAAAAAGGTTTCGTCTGAATGCGTGGTTTTGTCAGCCATCGTTCATTTACAGCGCTTTTTACGCTTTCAAATGAAAGTAAAAAATTTGAAAAGTCATTAGACTCCCGCCCCCCACGTCGTGGTGTGTTGTTCCCCACGCCGCCCGAACGGGCGAATGTTTTTACAGAGAAAGAGAAACGCACGGATGTATTTGAAGACCAATCCGCTGCGCAACGCGATCGCTATCGCGCTTGTCGCCAGCTGCAGTGCCCCCGCCTTCGCACAGAGTGCCGATGACGGCACCACCAACCTGGATCGCATCGAGATCACCGGCTCGCGCATCCGCCAGGCCAGTGTCGAATCGGCCCAGCCGGTCGTCGCGCTGAACCGCGCCGAGATCGAGAAGAAGGGCTACGTCAACGTCGCCGACATCCTGCAGGACGTCACCGCCGCCGGTTCGCCGAGCATGAGCCGTGCCTCCTCGCTGGAATCGGGTCGCGACTTCGGCGGCATGTATGTGAGCCTGCGCAACCTGGGCCCGGAACGCAGCCTGGTGCTGATCGACGGCCGCCGCATGGGCGTCAGCGCCGGCGGTTACTCCGATCTGGCCTCGATCCCGTCCTCGATCGTGGAGCGCGTGGAAGTGCTGACCGACGGTGCCTCGGCCCTGTACGGCTCGGACGCCATCGCCGGTGTGGTCAACATCATCACCCGCAAGAACTTCGACGGTGCCGAAGTCAGCGCCTACGTCGGCCAGTACAGCGAAGGCGACGGCCAGAAGACCGCCTACAGCGCGACCTTCGGCAAGACCTTCGACCGTGGCTGGGTCACCGTGGGTGGCGAGTACACCGACGAAGATCCTGTCCTGGGCGGCGCACGTGAGTTCACCGCGTACCCGAACGGCCCGCGCCACACCGGCGACGGCCTGAGCGGCGTCACCCCGTGGGGCTACGCGACCGTGGATGGCAGGAACCTGAGCGTGGGCCCGGGCGGCGATCCGACCCAGCTGGGCAATTTCAAGCCGGCGGACAAGGCCAACGACGCCAACACCAAGACCAACATGAGCCTGGTCACCGGGCTGCAGCGCAAGTCGGTGTTCGCCAACGGTGGCTTCTCGATCACCGATGACCTGCGTCTGGTCGCCGATGCGCTGTACAGCGAGCGCGAGTCCAGCAAGCAGCTGGCCGGCTATCCGTACCAGAGCACCGGTTCGCGTGCGCTGCTCTCCAAGGACAGCGCGTTCAACCCGTTCGGTCGTGACGTTGCCTTCGCGCACCGCACCGAAGAGCTGCCGCGCGGCACCGAGAACAACCTGACCACCAAGCGCGCCAGCCTGGGCCTGGAAGGCAGCTTCGAGACCGGTTCGCGGTACTGGGACTGGAACGTCAGCTACATGTACAACCGCAATGAAGGCGAGCGCATCGGCACGGGCAGCATGTACCAGCCGAACGTGAACCAGTCGGTCGGCCCGTCGTTCCTGGATGCCAACAACGTCGCCCATTGCGGCAGCGTCGGCAACGTGATCGCCGGCTGCACCCCGTGGAACCCGCTGGCCCCGATGGGCTATACCGGCCCGGGCTCGCTGAGCAACCAGGACGTGCAGGACTTCCTGTTCACCCGCTTCACCGACACGATGCAGAGCACCACCAAGGTGGCCAGCGCGAACATCTCCGGCTCGCTGTTCAGCCTGCCGGCCGGTGACATCCTGGGTGCGCTGGGTGTCGAGCACCGCAGTGAAGAAGCCAGCTACTCGCCGGACCTGATGGTCCAGAAGGGCCAGATCGCCGGCACCACCGGCCAGCCGACCCAGGGCGATTACTCGCTCAACGAGGTCTACCTGGAACTGCAGGTCCCGCTGCTGGCCGACATGGCCTTCGCGCGTGAACTGTCGCTGGACATGGCCGGTCGCTATTCGGACTACAACAACTTCGGCTCGACCACGAACACCAAGTTCGGCCTGAAGTGGAAGCCGATCGACAGCCTGCTGGTGCGCGCCACCTACGGCACCGGCTTCCGTGCACCGACCGTGGAAGATCTGTACGGCGGCACCACCAGCACGCGCGATTCGTACACCGATCCGTGCGACACCAGCTTCGGCGCGGCCGCCAACAACCCGCAGGTCCTGGCACGCTGCCTGGCCAACGGTGTCCCGGCCAACTTCCGCCAGCTCGCCGCTGACGGCACCGCCGCGACGGTACCGGGCCAGCAGGGTGGCACGGACTTCAGCTCGGGCTCCAACCCGGAACTGAAGCCGGAAACCGCCAAGACCTGGACCGTGGGCGTCGTCTACAGCCCGGAGTTCGTCTCGGGTCTGGACCTGAGCCTGGACTGGTGGAAGATCCGCATCAACGACGTGATCGTCGGTGAGTCGGCCACGGACATGCTCAACCAGTGCTACGTGCTGGGTGTGGATGCCGCATGCGACCGCTTCACCCGTGCCAAGTCGGGCCGCACCATCGGTCAGGTCAACGGTCTGGACCGCACGCTGCTCAACGCGGGCTACCAGGAAACCGCCGGCTATGACATCGCGGTGCGTTACCGCCTGCCGGAGCTGGCGATCGGCAAGTTCGCGGTCTCCTGGAACACCACGTACGTGGATTACCTGGAGCGCAAGAACGACAACGTCGACACCACGCCGGTGCGTCAGTACACGGGCTGGGAAGGCAACTTCCGCGTGCGTTCGAACCTCAATCTGGACTATCAGTACGGCAACTTCGGCCTGGGCTGGACGGCGCGTTACTACTCCAGCATGAAGGAGAACTGTGCGTACACGACCGAGTGCAGCAATCCGGGCTTCAGTTCTGCGTACACGGGCCGCCAGGGCGTCAACAAGGTGGGTTCGAACACGTTCCACGATATCCAGGTGCGTTATGTGCTGCCGTGGAATGGCACGGTCTCGATGGGCGTGAACAATGTGTTCGACCATCAGGGTCCGATCATGTACAGCCAGCCGAACAGCAGTTTCACGTACTACGGTGGGTTCGATATCGGCCGCTATATGTACATGAAGTATCAGCAGCGTTTCTGATCGGGTTCGCCTGATCACCCTTTTCTGATCCGCGGCTTACTCTCTCCAAGCCGCTGAGTGGAAGTAAGACGGCGCCTTCGGGCGCCGTCTTTTTTTTTGATCTCGCGAGACTGCGGGAGGTGTGAATTGAGACGCAACAGCAGAGCAACAGCGCAAAAGCGCGTAGGGCTGCGGTCGCGCTGGTTGGGGCGGGGGGGGGGGGGGGGGGGGGGGGGGGGGGG
>NZ_JBHFHW010000001.1:27600-28030 GCF_057333975.1 Stenotrophomonas sp. AGC87 | reverse complement strand
GCGGCATACGGTCCCGCCAACCCACCCGTGCCCACCCTTTGACAATGGGCTGGTGCGCAACGGAAAAGCGGCACCGCGGCGTCGGCTCTTGATCTGCTCGCCTTTGATCTGCTCGGCGTTGATCCGCCCAGCTTGATCGGCTCAGCGTTGCTTTGCTCTGCCTCACAGACGCCGCGCCAGTTCGCTCGACGTGCTTGGCTACGCTCTGTCGTGGCTGCGCTCTGTCATGTCCACGCTTCGACCGTCGTTGCTTCCACCGGATCAATACGCTTGGCGCAGCAGCAATGGCGCCGAAGTGCCGAGCCGCTCGTCGCTTTGACCTTGGCCACCAGCCCACTGTCGGAGGCGGGGGGGGGGGGGGGGGGGGGGGGGGGGGGGGCCATGGATGGCGGCATATGAGCCCCCATGGATGGGTTCACGGCGGGTCCCG
>NZ_JBHFHW010000001.1:24123-27580 GCF_057333975.1 Stenotrophomonas sp. AGC87 | reverse complement strand
CCCCCCCCCCCCCCCCCCCCCCCCCCCCCCCCCCCCCCCCGCCCAGCCAAGCAGCCCGGCAAACCAAGTCTCCCTCTCTCAAGCTTTCAAGCTTCTTGGCTTTCAGCGCTTCAACGCACCACCAACCCGCGACCGCCACACACCGTCGCCGATGAACAGCAGCAGCCCGGCCCAGATCGCCGCGAAGCCCACCGCCTTGGCCGTATCGAATGGCTCGCGGAAAAAGAACACACCCAACAGCAACCCGATACTCGGCGCGATGTACTGCAGGATCCCGACCAGCGACAACGGAATCCGCTTCACCCCATACGCAAACCCGATCAACGGCAACGCCGTCACCGCACCGCCGAAGATCAACAGCGCATCGTTGCGCCAGCCCCAGCCGCTGAAGAAAGCGCCCCCGTGCCCATTCTCGCTCCACAGCGCGAACCCGATCGCGGGCAGGAACAGATACAGACTCTCCACGCCAAGGCCGGCCACCGGGTCCACCGAGATCATCTTGCGCAGCAGCCCGTACAGGCCGAACGAGCAGGCCAGCCCCAGCGCGATCCAGGGCGGCGTTCCCGCATCGACGGTCAGCCATGCCACACCGAGCGCCGCGCAGCCCACCGCGAGCCACTGCAGGCGGCGCAGGCGCTCTTTGAGCACCACAACGCCGAGCACCACGCTGACCAGCGGGTTGATGAAGTAGCCCAGGCTGGTCTCGATCACGTGCCCGGCGTTGATCGCCCAGATGTACAGGCCCCAGTTGAACGCGATCGCCACGCTGCTCAGTGCCAGCGTCGGCAGCGCGCGCGGCTGCGCGGCGATGGCCTTCCACCAGCCCAGCCCATTGCTCAGCAGCAGCCAGGCCACCACCAGCACCGTGCTCCAGATGATGCGGTGGGCGATGATCTGCTGCGACGGAACCGCTTTGAGCAGGTGCCAGTAGACCGGCACCAGGCCCCACAGGGTGAAGGTGAAGGCGGTGATCGCGAACCCGCGGCGTTGTTCCTGCAGGCTGTGTTGGGCGGGCAGGCTCACTTCGCGCGCGTCCGGGCCAGGGTGAGCACCACCACGCCGGCCAGGATCACCGCCATCGCGAGGAAGTCGCGGCCGCCGAAATGCTCGTTGCCGATGATCACGCCCAGGATCACCGCGATCACCGGATTGACGTAGGCGTAGCTGGCCACCAGCGCAGGGCGCACGTTGTGCAGCAGCCACACGTATGCGGTGAAGGCGACGATCGAACCGAACATGCACAGGTAGGCCACCGCCAGCAGCCCATTCATGCTGGGCCAGGTGGTCGGACGTTCGCCACTGAACAGGCCGAGCATGATCAGCATCGCGCCACCGCAGAGCATCTGCCCGGCGGCGGTCATGAACGGACTGGGCAGATCCAGGCCGCGCGCCCAGATCGAGCCGAAGGCCCAGCCGATCGGGGCGATCAGCAGCAGGATCAGGCCCTGCGGCGTGGCGGTAAGGCTGCTGCCGGCATTGAGCCAGACCACGCCGAGGAAGCCGATCGCGATGCCCAGCCACTCACCGCGGCTGGCGTTCTGCCCGCGCATCGCGCCAAACAGCGCCATCCACAACGGCACCGACGCCACGGCCGTGGCGGCCAGGCCGGAAGACACCGTGCGCTCGGCCAGCACCACCATGCCGTTGCCCAGCACCAGCATGGTCAGGCCCATGATCGCCAGGTTGCGCCACTGGCGCCTGGTCGGGGCAGGCGAGCCACGCCAGCGCAGCACGGCGTACATCAGCGTGCCGGCGATGATGAACCGGCCCCCGGAAACCATCGTCAGCGGCAGCGCGCCGCCCTCCAGCGCCAGCCGGATCCCGAGATAGGTGGACCCCCAGACCACGTACACCAGCAGCAGCGCCAGGACGACCAGGCCGCTGCGGGGAGCGGCCGACGGGGATTCGGGTAGGACGGCCATGGGCCACCACGGTGCGGGGGAACACGAATTCTAGGCCGTTGCCGATGGCGCAGCACCCATTGCGCTGGCACGCTGATTTCACCGGGCCGCATCGTGATGCCTGACACGCACCCGTTTTTGACGTGCGGTAAGGTAACAAGAGCAATCAACGCTTCCCCGCCAGGACCCCTACCCTGTATGAGTACATCCGTCCCCGCCACCGCGGCACCTTCTGACCGGGCCGCCCTGCGGCGTTCCATCTCCAATACCCTCAAAGGCTCGGCCGGCAACCTGGTCGAGTGGTATGACGTCTACGTCTACTCGGTCTTCGCGGTCTACTTCGAATCCCAGTTCTTCTCGGCCGCCGACAAGAACTCCACGATGTACGTGTGGGCGATCTTCGCCGCCACCTTCCTGATGCGCCCGATCGGCGCGTGGTACTTCGGCCGCTTCGCCGACCGCTACGGCCGCCGGCTGGCGCTGACGGTGTCGGTCACGATGATGGCCGCCTGTTCGTTCCTGATCGCGATCACCCCGACCGCCTCGCAGATCGGCATCTGGGCAGCGGTCATCCTGCTGTTCGCGCGCCTGCTGCAGGGCTTCGCCACCGGTGGCGAATACGGCACCAGTGCGACGTACATGTCCGAGGCCGCGCTTCCCGGCCGCCGCGGTTTCCTGTCCTCGTTCCACTACGTCACGCTGGTCGGTGGCCACGTGCTGGCGCAGCTGACCCTGCTGGGCATGCTGACCTTCTGGGACAAGCCCGAGATCTCCGCCTGGGGCTGGCGCGTGGCGTTCGGCATCGGCGGTGTCGCGGCGATCGTGGTGTTCTGGCTGCGCCGCAGCATGGACGAATCGCTGCAATCCGACTCCATCGAGGCCGCACGCGATGGCCGCGCCAAGGCCTCCGGCTCGATGCGTGAGCTGTTCGTCAACCAGTGGCGCCCGCTGCTGCTGTGCTTCCTGATCACTGCCGGCGGCACCGTCGCGTTCTATACCTATTCGGTCAACGGGCCGAAGATGATCCAGAGCGCGTTCGCGGGCGATGACGTCATGACCGGGACGATGATCAACCTCGGCGTGCTGACCTTCCTGATGGTGCTGCAGCCGATCGGCGGCTGGCTGTCGGACATGGTCGGGCGCAAGAGCCTGCTGGTGTTCTTCGGCATCGGCGGCGTGCTGTACAGCTGGTACCTGATCACTGAACTGCCGAACCAGCACGATCCGTTCATGGCCTTCCTGGTGCTGGGCATCGGCTTCGTGATCCTGACCGGCTACACCTCGATCAACGCAGTGGTCAAAGCCGAACTGTTCCCGACCCATGTGCGCGCACTGGGCGTGGGCTTTGGTTATGCGATGGCCAACTCGCTGTTCGGTGGTACCGCGCCGCTGCTGTACCAGGGCGCGCTGAAGACCGGCCAGGTCGGCATGTTCGCGGTGTACGTCACGGCGATCATCGCCGTGTCGCTGGTGGTCTATATGTTCTTCCTGACCAACAAGGGCCCGAACTGGCTTGATGGCACGCGCAAGTAACCGCCGCACGGCCCACCCCCCCC
>NZ_JBHFHW010000001.1:23689-24094 GCF_057333975.1 Stenotrophomonas sp. AGC87 | reverse complement strand
CCCCGCGATCGCGGGGGGTGGGGGGATGCTCGCGATGCTGGCCC
Source organism: Stenotrophomonas sp. AGC87 (assembly GCF_057333975.1). Lineage (NCBI taxonomy): Bacteria > Pseudomonadati > Pseudomonadota > Gammaproteobacteria > Lysobacterales > Lysobacteraceae > Stenotrophomonas > Stenotrophomonas sp. AGC87. The sequence continues at coordinate 24,050 of NZ_JBHFHW010000001.1, read as the reverse complement.
CGGGGTTCGCCCAGGCCGGCACCGCTGCTCATGCAATCAGCGCCCCTGCGGGCGCTGCATTGCTATGGGCGGCAGCCCTGCTCGCCGCCGGCACGACCGTGGCGTGGGTGCTGGGTCGGCCATCGGCGCAGGCCCGCTGGCCGCGGATCGGTTTCGGCCTGGCGCTGCTGGCGGTGATGGTCGCCCTGGCACTTCAACTGGCGGCCGACCTCGGCAGCGGGCACAGCGCGCTGCAGCTGCGTTTCGGCCGGCATGTCGCCAGTGCCGACACCCAGCCGACGCGGTTTGGCTGGGTGATCGCCTGTTATCTGGCCGCGCTCGCGGCCAGCGGCTGGGGCGCCTGGCGCCTGTTGCGGCGGCG
>NZ_JBHFHW010000001.1:14132-23649 GCF_057333975.1 Stenotrophomonas sp. AGC87 | reverse complement strand
CCCCCCCCCCCCCACGGCACGCCTCAACGGCGCGCCGATTCGCTCTTCTCGCGCACGGCGCGGAATTCAGAACCTTCTTCCCACTGCGGCCAGCGACGGCTGTTGGCCAGTTCCGCGCCCAGGTCGTAGACCAGCAGGGTATCGGCGGCATGGCCACTCGGGTCCCAGCTCGGGGTCCAGGCATCGCAGGCCTGGTGGTAGCAGGCGGCGAAGTAGGCATCGCGCAGTTCACGGCCCTTCTCCACGCCACCCTCACGCATGTCCAGCCCCGGGCCGATGGTGATCGCCGGCACGCCGAGGCGGGCGAAGGCGAAATGGTCGGCGCGGTAGAAGAAGCCCGCTTCCAGGTTCGGATCCGGCGAATAGGTGCGGCCACGTGCCTTGGCCACGCGCTCCAGGTCGCCTTCCAGCGACACCCGGCCCTTGCCCCACGAGGCGATATCGCGGGTCGGGCCATCCGGGCTGAACATCTCGATGTTCAACACGGCGGCGGTCTTGTCCAGCGGGGCCAGCGGGTGCGCGGCGTAGTAGCTGGCGCCGAGCAGGCCTTTCTCTTCGGCGGTCAGCGCCACGAAGTACAGCGTGCGCTGCGGCTGCGGGCCGGCGGCGAAGACACGGCCCAGCTCCAGCACGGTGGCCACGCCGGTGGCGTTGTCGATCGCACCGCGACGGATGCGGTCACCCTTGGCATCGGGCTGGCCGATACCGAAGGCATCCCAATGCGCGGAGAAGATCACCGCTTCATCAGCGTGCGCGCCGCCCGGCAGCTTGGCCACCACGTTGCGGGTGATCACCTGCTCGCGCTTGAGCTTGAAGTCCACCGAGAGCTGCGCATCGCCCAGCGCAACTGGCTTGAAGGCCGGGGTCATCGCGCGGCGCTTCTCGGCCTCGAAATCCAGGCCCGCATCGCGGAACAGCTGCTCGGCCAGGCCGCGCTGCATCCAGCCGCGTACCGGCACGTGCTGGGCCAGGGCCTGCTCGCGGGTACGTTCGATATCGAACAGCGGCGAGGTGCCCGAGCTCTTCACCGTGGCCCAGCCATACGCCGCCGGCGCGGTCTCATGGACGATCAGCACGCCCTGTGCACCGCGGCGCGCGGCTTCTTCGAATTTGTACGTCCAGCGGCCGTAGTAGGTCACCGCCTTGCCATCGAACGCGCCCGGCTGGTCGGCCTCGAAATCGGCGTCGTTGATCAGCACCACGGCGATCTTGCCGTGCAGATCGACGTCTTTGTAATCGTTCCAGTGGCGCTCGGGCGCATCGATGCCGTAGCCCACGAACACCAGCGGGGCGTTCTTGATCGCCACCGCATCCTGCGGACGCAGGCTCTGCAGGGTCACGTCCTCACCATTGACCAGGGCGCGCTGCTTGCCCTTCTGGCGCAGCTGCGCACGCACCGGGCCATCAACCTGTGCGCGCACCATCGGCACCGGCTGCACCCAGCCGCCGTCGACGCCGCCGGGCTGCAGGCCGTACGTCTTGAATTCTTCAATCAGGTACTGGACCGTGCGCTCTTCACCCGGCGTGGCCGGCGCGCGGCCTTCGAACGCGTCCGAGGCCAGGATGCGGACATGCCGCGACAGGGCCTGTGGATCGATGCCGCCACCGGGCAGGTCATTGGCGGCGTGGGCCAGGCCGCCCACGAACAGGCAGGACGACAGCAGCAGCATGCGCATCGGATTCACGGCAGACACCAGGACGGAAAACAGGACACCGGAGTGTAACGTGACACCTCCGTGACCGTGCACTAGCGCCGATCGCGATCCAGCCAGCAGGCCAGGCCCTGCGCGTTGAGTTCGATGTCCATCGCCAGCACCCGGGTCACCGCTTCGTCGTCCAACGGGCAGCCGTGGGCTTGTGCGCGTTCCAGGTACAACGCCGTCAGCGCCGCGACCAGGCAGCGATGCCGATCCGGCCGCCCGTCGCATTGACGACCGATCTCGACCATCGCATCGATCTGCTCGACAAGATCCGCCGCCAGTTTCCGCGGCGGTGCCACGCGCCCGTAGTGGGTCAAGTACATGGCCTGTGGATCGTAGGCCAGCATCTTCGCGATCGACTGCTTCAGCGGCTCGGGATCGAACTGCACCGGCGATGATGTCGGCACGATGAAGGCCCCCTGCGCGCTGTCCAGCTCGCGGTAGGACAGCCCGAAGGTATCGCCGGTGAACCAGCTGCGGCTGCGCGCATCCCACACGCACAGGTGATGACGCGCGTGCCCGGGCGTATCCACGCACAGCAGCGGGCGGCCGGCCAGATCCACGGTGTGGCCATCCTCGGCAATCACCACCCGGTCGGCAGCGACCGCCAGGATCGGCCCATAGCTGCGCGCGATCTCCGCTTGGCCATAGACCTCGGTGGCACCGGCGATCAGGCGGGCCGGGTCGATCATGTGTGGCGCGCCGCGCGGATGCACCACCAGAGTGGCGTTGGGCAGCTGCTGCATCAGCAGGCCTGCGCCGCCGGCATGATCCAGGTGCACGTGGGTGAGGATCAGCCACTCCACCTGGTCGGGCGTGCAGCCAGCGCGCGCCAACGCGGCGAGCATCGCCGGCACGGCCAGGCCGGTACCGCAATCGATGAAGGCCGCCCGGCCATTCTCGACGATCAGGTAGGCGGCGTCGAAATCATCGCGCTGGAACGCGGTGTCGATCGTATGAATGCTGGGCTCGGAGTGCATCAACACATCCCTGGCACGAAACGCCTCCATCTTACGTCCATCAGTGCAGCGGCTTCGATGCGGCTTTGGTCGCAGTCGCGCTCAGCAGTGGCCCACGCAGCAGCACCGCGGCCACCATCACCGCCAGGAACGCACCGTAGGCATAGAGCACCGCCAGCACCTGTCGCCAGATCGGCCCGGCATCGTTCTGGACCACGCCGATGTGATGGCCCCACAGCATCGCCAGGATGCTCAGCACGAAGGCCAGCACCAGCGCGGCACCATCGAACAGGCGGCGCGCGGTGCCACGCGGCTGGCGCGGAAACAGCCAGTACAGCGTGCCCAGCAGCACGAACCAGGGCAGGAACAACAACAACGACAACCAGGCCATCGCAGTCTCCCGTGCAGGAACACGCCCCTGCGGCGTGCAGGGGCATCATGCCATAGCCCGGTTATCGGCCCGCGGCAGGTATTACTCGCGCAGCGCCTGCAATGCAGCCAGCACCACGTCCACCTCGGCCTCGAGCTTGAACAGCTCACTCTGCAGGCCGTCGCCATGTTCGGTCTGCTTGAGCACGCCGATCAGCTGGCCGGCGTCACGCGGCGAATCGAAGCCTTCGCTCTGGATCAGCAGCGTGCCGTCACTGGCCTGCAGCTTGAAGTAGAAGCGGCCATCCTGTTCGCGGTACTGCTTGAACAGTGGTGGTGCAGCGCGTGCGGCCCCACTTTCCTCGCTGGGCACGTCACCGGCGGTGGACAGATCGCGCAGGCCGACCGCATGACGCAGCTCCTTGAGCAACGGCACGGCGAACTGCTCGCGCAGCTGCTGGCCACGACGACGCAGCAGCGCCTCGATTTTTTCCGGCTCGGCCATCAGCGCGTCATAGCGCTCGCGCAGCGGGGTGATCTCACTGTCGATGCGCTCGAACAGCTGCTGCTTGGCATCGCCCCAGCTGATGCCCTCGGCGAAGGCCTGCGCGAACGCCGCGGTCTGCTCCGGCGTGGCGAACGCCTGGTACATCTGGAACAGCGCCGAGCCTTCGGTGCTCTTGGGCTCGCCGGGTGCGCGCGAATCGGTCAGGATCGAGAACACCAGCTTCTTCAGCTCCGCGCGCGGGGCGAACAGCGGAATGGTGTTGTGGTAGCTCTTGCTCATCTTGCGGCCGTCCAGGCCCGCCAGCGTGGCGACCTGCTCATCGATCACCACCTCCGGCAGCGGGAAGAACGCCTGGCCGTAGACATGGTTGAAGCGCTGCGCGAAATCGCGCGCCATCTCGATGTGCTGGATCTGGTCGCGGCCGACCGGCACCCGGTTGGCCTTGAAGATCAGGATGTCGGCGGCCATCAGTACCGGGTACATGAACAACCCCGCACTGACCCCGGCGTCGTCATCCAGCTGCTCCTCGCGGTTCTTGTCCACGGCGGCCTTGTAGGCGTGCGCGCGGTTGAGGATGCCCTTGCTGGCGATCACGGTCAGGAACCACATCAGCTCGGTGGTTTCCGGGATGTCGCTCTGCCGGTAGAACCACACCTTGTCCGGATCCAGCCCGCACGCCAGCCAGCTTGCCGCGATCTCCAGCGTGGAGCGCTGGGTGCGCTCGGGCTCCTGCGCCTTGATCAGGCTGTGCAGGTCGGCCAGGAAGAAGAAGCTCTCGATATCCGAGGCCTGGCTGGCGGTGATCGCCGGACGGATGGCGCCGACGTAGTTGCCCAGGTGGGGCGTGCCGGAGGGGGTGATGCCGGTAAGAACGCGGGTAGTCATGGGGAATCGATGCGGACAGATGAACCGCCCCAGTTTACCTGCCCGCGCTCGACCCCGTTGGCCGGGGCCGTGCGTTTGATCCTGCACCTGCCCTGCGGAGCCCTCCCATGAAACACCTGATCCTGCCCGTGCTTGCCGTGTTGGCCCTGTGCGGCTTCAAACCGGCGGTCCCGCTGCGTCATGACACCGGTCCGGTCCACCTGACGGTGATCGACCGCGACAGCGGCCAGGCCCTGACCCAGTACCGCCAGGACGGCCAGCGCTGGATCGCGGGGCAGCAGGGCCACCGTTACAGCGTGCGCCTGCGCAACGGCAGCGCCGAGCGGGTGCTGGTGGTGCTATCGGTGGATGGTCTGAATGCCATCAGCGGCGAGGTGGCCGCACCCCACCAGACCGGCTACGTGCTCAACCCGTGGCAGACCACCGATATCCACGGCTGGCGCAAGTCCGCCGACGAAGTCGCACAGTTCGTGTTCACCGATCCGGACCGCAGCTACGCCGGCCGCACCGGGCGCCCGGCCAACATCGGCGTGATCGGCGTGGCGGTCTTCCAGGAAGCCGGACGCGTGTCGTGGGAAGCCGCGCCCGCTGTGGCTGGCTCGGCCGATGCCAAGCCGCGCCCCCAGGCGCGGTCGTCTTCCATGGAGACCGCCCGCGTGACCGGTTCCACCACCGCGCCCGCACCGCAACTGGGCACCGGCCATGGCCAGCGCGAGCAGTCGCGGGTGCGAAACACCGCGTTCGAGCGCGATACCGCGTCTCCGGCGCAACAGGTGCAGGTGCGCTACGACAGCGAACGCAACCTGGTGGCACGCGGCATCATTGCGCCGGTGAACAAGCCGATGCGTGGCGAGCCACAGGCCTTTCCCGGCCAGTACGTGCCCGATCCACCGCTGTATCGCCGCCGCTGATCGCCAACACACCCCAACAAAAACGGGCCGCTCGCGCGGCCCGTTCCGGTTTCAACCCCGACGGCGGCGCCGTCGTCACGGATCACCGCTCAGTGGTAATCCGGATAATCCTTGCGCATGGCAGCTTCAAAGTCGCGGACTTCGGTTTCAGCACGGTCGCGTGCCCAGCCATAGCGTTCCTGCAGGCGGCCTGCGAGGTACTCGGCGTTGCCTTCGGCCACCTTGAAATCGTCGTCGGTCAGGTCGCCCCACTTGGCCTGCGCCTTGCCCTTGAGCTGCGTCCACTTGCCGGAAATGATGTCTTTGTTCATGGGTTCGCTTCCTCGATTGCAACGGCCATCTCGCCGTGCGATCAGAATGCGCCCGCACTCGTTGGCACCCGGTCAAGCGACGATGAAGCGCACACTCACGAGCTTGAATGGATTCACCACTACACACATTGCGCGGTCATTTTCTGGGCATGAAAAAGGCCGGGAATCCCCGGCCTTTTCCGTTGACGCCTGATCCGTGGATCAGTTGCCCTTGGCAGCGTCTTCGACCGATTCACCGGCCTTCTGCACGTCCTTGCCTGCACCAGCAACGGTGTTGCAGCCGGACAGCATGGCCACCGAGAACATCGACAACAGCATCAGTGCGATAACACGCTTCATAGGGTTCTCCTGGTTGATCAAATTCAATACCGGAATCCGGTCCCGCCTGTCAGATGAGCACGCCAGCGCAACTCCTCTTCCTGACCTGCAGCGCTGTGGGTCGAAACACACGGCGCCGCGTGACGTGCAATCTGGCGGGAGAGGCGTGCAGCGGATGTGAATGCAGGAAAACGCTGTTCAGCCAAACGTTCTCAATCGCGCATCAGCGTCGATTTGCCGAACAGGCTTTCGACCAGATCCACCGCCAGTTCCGCGGTGGCGTTGCGGTTGTCCAGCAGCGGATTCAGCTCCACGATGTCCAGCGACCCCATGCGCCCGGTGTCGGCGATCATCTCCATCACCAGCTGCGCTTCGCGGTAGTTCACCCCGCCCGGCACGGTGGTGCCGACGCCGGGTGCAATGCTGGGGTCCAGGAAATCCACGTCGAAGCTGACGTGCAGGTGCGTGTTGGCATCGATGCCGGCCAGCGCTGCCTCCATCGTGCGCTTCATGCCGGCTTCGTCGATATAGCGCATGTCATAGACATCCACCTGGTGCTGCTTGATCAGGCGCTTCTCTTCCTGGTCCACCGAGCGGATACCGATCTGGTGCACCTGCTGCGGGCGGATCGCCGGCGCATCGCCACCCAGCCGGGTCAATGCGTCCGGGCCGAGCCCGCACAGGCAGGCCACCGGCATGCCGTGCACGTTGCCTGACGGGGTGACCTCGCTGGTGTTGAAATCCGAATGCGCATCCAGCCACAGCACGCGCAGGTCCTTGCCCTGCTCGCGGCACCAGCGCGCGACCGCGGTGATCGAGCCGATGCCCAGGCAGTGGTCGCCGCCCAACATGATCGGCATGCGCCCGGCCTGCAGCTCGGCGTAGGTGGCGTCCATCAGCGCACGGTTCCAGGCCACCACTTCGTCCAGATGGCGGTAGCCGTGCACGGGTGCCGTCCATGGGTTGCGCGGGCCGGCCAGATTGCCCAGGTCGCGCACGTCCACGCCGCGCGCGGCCAGTGCGTCCCCCAGCCCGGCGATGCGCAGGGCGTCCGGTCCCAGACCCGCGCCACGGTGGCCCGCCCCGATATCGGTGGGCACGCCAATCAGGGAAACCGGGGAATACATCGCCATCGCTGTTGCCTCCGTTACAAAGAGGCCCAGCATAGCCAGCGCGGCGTGATACGACTCGCGGCGCTGCAGCAGTCGTCATCGACCGTGCATCAATGGTGCCGGCACCCGGATTCGAACTGGGGACCTACCGCTTACAAGGCGGTTGCTCTACCAACTGAGCTATGCCGGCATGGGCATCGCAGCGGGATGACCCGTCGCGGAGCCGGGATTCTAGCGCAAGCGCGCGCATTCCAGCGAGCGTTGCTGGGCCGCGCCGCTGCGCTGGCGGGCCACGGCGGCGTCGGTACCGTCGGCCAGGGTCGCATCCAGCCACCACTGCGCGCTGCCATCGCCTCCGCTGGCGACCATGGTCGCCTTGAAACCGGCCGCACTCAGGGCCGCCAGGCGGCGATCCGCGCCTTCGCGATTGCGGTACTGGCCCAGAGCGATGGCGTTGGTGTCCTCGCCCTGGGCAATGATGTAGTAGTCGCTCACGCCCGCGGCCACGATCCGCTTGACCGTGGCCTGCGCCGCCTCCCGGCTGGCAGCGGGCGGCAGCAGCACGCGGTAACGGGTGGCGCCGGCATCGGCGACCTCACGCAGCTTGGCGCCCCGCAGGGCAGCCCCGGCGCGCGACTGGGCGGCCTGGGCCGCAGTGCGGTCCGCGAAGGGCCCCAGGCTTACGCACTGTGCGGGTGCGGGCCTCGCGGTGACGGGTGCGGGTACGGCGGGTGGTGCGGGTGCGGCGGCCACCGGAGCGGGCGCAGGCACGCTGGCGGCGGGCCTGGGCGCAGACGTGTCAGCCACGGCGGTCGCGGGCGCGGAGACGGGCACCGGCGGTTGGGCCACTGGCGCGGAGGCGGGCGTGACGTCCTGCAGGGCTGGCTGGAGTGCTGGCGTGGCATCCGGGGAAGCCACCGTGGTCGTCGGCGTCTGCGTGCTCGGCAGCACCTCCAGCGGCGCCACACCGGCCGGCGAGGCCGGCGGTTCGCTGGCCGGTTCGCCACGCAACAGCCACCACAGCGCGACACCGAGGTTGAGAATGACCAGGACGACGATCAGGGCACGGGTAAGCATCGGCTGATCCTAGCCTGCCGATGGCGGTTGATGCACGGCCCAGCGGGCCAGCCCATCAAGCACCAGCGAGGGCTGGAATTCGGCATCGCCGAGCAGCGGCAGCAACGCGGGCGCACCGCCGCCGTGCACCAGCAGATGCGGCAACGCGCCGAGCCGTTCGCCGCCCTGCACACGGCTGCGTTCGATCAGCGCCACTGCCGCCCCATCGCAGCCGGAGGCCAGCGCATCGGCGGTGTCGTTGGCGAACTCGCGGTAGTCACCGCCCGCGGCCGGCAGCTGCACGGCACGCGCGTGCAACGCTTCGCGCATGGTGGTCGGCGAGGCCGAGATGCGCCCGCCGTGGTGCTGGCCCTCGGCGTCGAGCAGATCGATGGTGAGCGCGGTGCCGACGCCGGCGATCAGCACCGCCTGGCCACGTGCAGCCACCGCCAACAGCGCCAGATAACGGTCCACGCCGAAGCGGGCGGGGTCGGCATAGGCGATCCGTACACCGGCGTAGTCGGCTTCGGTACGTGCCACGCGGACCTGGCGGAAGCGCGCCTGCAATACATCCAGCATGGCGGCGGTCAACGAGGGTGCGGCAACGCTGGCAACGTAGGCGGTGGCGCCTGACGGCAGCGCATCCAGTGCCGCGGCCGGCATCGCTTCAGCACCATGCGGCCACGCCTGCACGTCGCCCGCGCGCACGCCCTGCAGCGGCGCGAACTTGAAGCGCGAATTGCCCAGATCAAACAACCAGTCGCTCATTGCGCCCTCACGCTGACTTCGCCCGCATGGAAAACCCGTTCACTGCCGTCGATGCGCACGCGCAGCGCCCCATCGTCGGCCAGACCCAACGCCGTGCCGGCAAACAGCACGCCGCCTTCTTCCACCTGCACCTCGCGCCCGGCCAGGCTGTCCAGCGCGGCATAGCGCGCGAGGAACGGTGCCAGGCCGTCCTGCTCGAACGCATCCAGCGCCGGCAGCAGGCTGGCCAGAATGCGCGCGACCACCGCGTTGCGCGACGTCTGTGCGCCGGACAACGTGTCCAGATCGGTCCAAGGCTGGGTGATCTCCGCCGCGAACGCAGCGGGCATGCGCACGTTGACGCCCAGGCCGATCACCGCACGTGCGGGGCCGGCAAATTCACCGCCGCCTTCGATCAGCAGGCCGCCGAGCTTATGCCCGTCGACGACAAGGTCATTGGGCCACTTCAGGGCGACGCCCCGATAGCCAGCCTCACGCAGTGCTTCGGCCACCGCGACCCCGGCGACCAGGCTCAGCCCGCCCAGCCGCGAGAGACCACCGGCAAACCCGCGCAGCACCGAGAGGTAGATATGCGCCGCCAGCGGCGAGGCCCAGGCCCGCCCGCGGCGGCCGCGGCCGCG
>NZ_JBHFHW010000001.1:0-13931 GCF_057333975.1 Stenotrophomonas sp. AGC87 | reverse complement strand
CCGCGGCCGGCAACGCGGCCAGGATGGCCTCGGCGTCGAGTAGATCCAGCGGCTGCTGCAACTGGTAGCCGTCACCGGCGCGGCCGTCGATTTCGACGCCAGCCGCCCTAAGTCCTTGAATCCGCTTCCAAATCGCGGCACGGGTCTGGCCCAGCTCGCGCGCCAGCGCGTCGCCGGACAGGCGCCCGGCGCCCAGTTTGGCCAGCAGTTGGCGGTCGTCCACGGCAGCTTCCATCGGGTAAACGGGAAAAGTATGCGGGAAAGCCGCCGCCAGCGCCCGCCCGGGGGCCTTCCAGTCCCCCGGCCGAATCGGGCTAGAATCGGGAACTTGACCCGCCGCTGGATGTTGACGATGCGCCCGTTCGCCCATTGCCTGCTCCTCCTGATGGCCCCGCTGGCCGCGCATGCTTCCGATGCGCTCACCACGGCGGGCCGCGGCGCGTGTGTCTATTCGGCCAACGAGAACGAGCGCAGCGCACCGGCATCCGCTTCGGCGGCTGCGGCACCGGCCACGGTCAAACCCAGCGCCAGCAGCGGTACCAGCACCGGCGGTGGTGGCGATGACGACGTGCTGCCGCGCCTGCGCGCACCGAAGTGGCACAGCTTCCTGCCGGGTATGTTCCGCTGATCGAACGACTGCTGGGCTGGCTGCGCCGCACGCCACGCGAGATCGACGCTACCCTGTGGGACACCACCTGCCGCCGCGCCGCCTGGCTGCAGCAGCTGGACCCTGCCCGCCGCGAACGCCTGCGCGCGCTCGCTGCCCGCTTCCTGCACGAGAAAACCATCAGCCCCGCTGCCGAACTGCAGCTGGCGGACGCCGATGGCGTGTTGCTGGCCGCGTTGTGCTGCCTGCCACTGCTGGAAATCGGCGAGATCGGCCTGCGTGGCTGGTCGCAGCTGATCGTGTATCCCGAGGCGTTCCGCGTGCACCGAAGCCAGGTGGATGCGGCCGGCGTGCTGCACGAATGGGACGATGCGTTGATCGGCGAATCCTGGGACAGCGGTCCGCTGATTCTGTCGTGGGCCGACATCCAGGCCGACATCGCCGACCCCGAAGCCGGGTTCTGTGTGGCGGTGCATGAGATGGCGCACAAGATCGATGCGCTGGACGGGGCGATCGACGGCACGCCGCCGTTGCCACGGGCGTGGCAGAAACAATGGGCGGCGGATTTCCAGCAGGCCTATGACGCGTTCTGCGCCGAGGTGGACCAGGGCCGCGAGACGCTGATCGATCCGTATGCCTCCGAAGCGCCGGAGGAGTTTTTTGCCGTGGTCAGCGAGTACCACTTCTCCGCACCGGCACTGCTCGCGCGCGAGATGCCGGCGGTCGCCGGGCATCTGCAGCGGTTCTATGGCCCGTCACCGCTGATGCGGTGACGCGTTACGGCCCGGGCGGCAGCTTCACTTCGAAGCGTGCACCACCCAACTCCGGCGAACGCTTCACCTGCAGTTCGCCGCGGTAATCCTTGATCAGGTCCTGCACGATCGACAGGCCGATGCCGTGACCCTGCACCCGCTCATCGCCACGCACGCCACGCTGCAGCACCTTGGCGATGTCTTCCGGTGCGATGCCCGGGCCATCGTCATCCACCGACAGCACCAGCCCGGCGCGACGCGCACCGGGTGCCGGCAACGGATGCGCGGTCAGCAGCACGCGACGCTTGGCCCACTTGAAGGCGTTCTCCAGCAGGTTGCCGAGCAGCTCCTGCAGATCACCGGGCTCGCCGTGGAAACGCGCGGCCGGGTCGATATCGAATTCGCACAGCACGCCCTTGGAGGCGTACACCTTCTCCAGGCCCCGCACGATTTCTTCGGCGTTGGATTCGATCGGCAGTGGGGCGGAGAACAGCTTGTGCCCCGAAGAAGCCGCGCGCGCCAGCTGGTAGGACACCAGGTTGTTCATGCGCCGCAGCTGCACGTCGAATTCTTCGCGCAGATCCTCATCGCGTGCGCCGCTGTCGAGCTGCGTACGCAACACCGCGAGCGGCGTTTTCAGGCTGTGCGCGAGATCGGCCAAGGTGTTGCGCTGGCGTTCGAGGTTCTCGCGCTCGCTTTCGATGAAAGCGTTGATGCTGTCGGTCAGCGGCTCCAGCTCGCGCGGATGGCGTTCGCTCATGCGCTCGGTTTCACCGCGCTGCACCTTGGTGAGTTCGTTGATCACGCGCCGCATCGGGCGCAGGCTCCACTGCAGAATGACCGTCTGCAGCAGCAGCAGGATCAGGCCGATGCCGCCGAGGTAGAACCACACGCGCCCGCGGAACACGCGCAGCTGTGCGCCGAGCGCGCGCGAGTCTTCGAGCACGTAGATCGTGTACGGGAATTCGGTGGCAGGGTCGGCGTCGGCATCCCAGACCAGGCCCATGCCATAGCGATAGGCCGAACCCTCGCTGCCATCGATCTGGATCATCGGCAACGGGCCTTCGAAGACTTCCTGGCGCGGGGCCAGCATGCCGCCGCCTACCGTCGGCAGCATCGGGCCCTCGGCAGACATGGAGTTGCCCTTGCCGTCCGGCATCACGACCTGCAGATAGAGGCCGCTGCCCGGGACGTCAAAGCGCGGATCCGGTGGCTGCTCACGGATGTACAGCGAGCGGTCGCGGGTGAAGTCGATGCCGGCCGCGTAGGCCGTGGCGTAGTTCTTCAGCCGCTCGCGCAGGTTGGCCTTCGCGGTATCGGCGAAGGCCGCATCCAGCGCGTAGCCGGCCAGGGCCAGGAAGGCCACCAGGCCCACCGAGGCGGCCAACAGCTGGCGCGCCTGCAGTGAGCGCGGCCGCCAGCGTTTAAAGAACCACAGACGGCCGGACATCGTCTATCGCCAGCCGCAGCTCAGCCTTCGTTGCGCGGAATGGCGAAACGGTAACCGCGGCCGCGCACGGTTTCGATCGGCTTGAGTTCGCCGTCGGCATCGAGCTTCTTGCGCAGGCGGCCGATGAAGACCTCCAGCACGTTCGAGTCGCGGTCGAAGTCCTGCTGATAGATGTGTTCGGTGAGGTCGGCCTTGGAGACCAGTTCACCGGCATGCATCATCAGGTACTCCAGCACCTTGTACTCGTAGCTGGTGAGGTCCACGTTGCTGCCGTTGACGCTGACCGTCTGCGCGGCAAGATCCAGCGCGACCGGGCCGCACTCCAGCGTCGGCTTGCTCCAACCGGCGGCACGGCGCAGCAGCGCATTGACACGGGCCAGCAGCTCTTCCACGTGGAACGGCTTGACGAGGTAATCATCGGCGCCCTGCTTGAGGCCCTCGACCTTGTCCTGCCAGCTCGAACGCGCGGTCAGGATGAGCACCGGGAATTTCTTGCCCTCGTCGCGCAGGGCCTTGATCAGCTCCATGCCCGACATCTTGGGCAGGCCCAGATCGATGATGCCGACGTCGAACGGAACTTCGCGGCCCATGTACAGACCTTCCTCACCGTCCTGCGCAGCATCGACGGCAAAGCCTTCGCGCTTGAGCCGGGCTGCCAGTGTTTCCCGCAGCGGGGCTTCGTCTTCGACCAGAAGGATACGCATGAACTCTCCCTAGTGTCCTGGGTATGGCCCCATGGGGCCAGTGGGTAATGCAGATGACTGCGGACAACTATCCCTGTTCAGGGGTTATCGCCGCGTAGTGATGACATATCCGAGCGCGGCGTGCGGGGCTGTGAACGCGATGTCGCCGGATCGTCCATATAGCGGACGCGACCGCGATCATCCATGTACTTCACCCGGTTGATGTCGCGCCCATCGAAGGGCACGCGCTCGGCGCCGAGGATGTGTCCACCGGTAGTCCGCTGCACCCGACGCACGGCATCGGACAGCGAGCGCTCCTGCGGACCGCCGCGTTCGGCCGTACGCAGCATCTCGGCACGGGCCGCTTCCGGCGGCGGCATCTGCGCCCACGCACTGGTGGAGGCAGCTGCGCCCGTCGCCAGAAGGGCGAAGGCGGCAATGCGGCGGTGGCGGGTCACGGAGAACATCGGTCTGATCCTAGCGGAGCGCGGCTAAACGTTCAAAAGTTGTGAATCGGCAACCGCCAGCCTGGGCCGGCGCTTTACGAATCTTTAGCGAATTCTTGGTTTTAGCCAGTGAATCCGGTCTGAACTTTTCCGGTAGCCTCCCCGCGCCGTTCATCTAAGTGAACATTGGCGGCCAAAGCGAGGCCCTTGTCAAGTCGACAGGGTGACGCGGCTCACGCGGCGACGCGTTCGGCCTGGGCGCGGGTCACCGCCAGCGCCTGCTCGATCAGGCTCCAGTCGGCGCCGACACGGTGCGAGCCTTCGCTCAGGATCTGGCGGAAGGCACGGCCGCCCGGCTGGCCATGGAACAGGCCCAGCAGGTGCCGGGTGATGTGCTTGAGCGCCAGCCCGCGGGCCAGCTGGGCCTCGATGTAGGGCTGCATGGCGCGCAGCAGCGCGTCGCGCGACTGCAGCGGGGCACCGGTCTGGGCCGCCTCCAGCTGATGCAGCACGTAGGGGTCGTGGTAGGCCGCACGACCCAGCATCACCCCATCCAGCGCCGGCAACTGGGCCTGCGCGGCCTCGACCGTGGCCAAGCCGCCGTTGAGGACGATCTGCAGCTGCGGACGGTCGGCCTTGAGACGGTGCGCCCAGTCGTAACGCAGCGGCGGCACTTCGCGGTTTTCCTTCGGCGAGAGGCCCTTCAGCCACGCATTGCGGGCATGCACCACGAACATCGCGCTTCCGGCATTGGCCGATTGATCGACGAAGTTCACGAAGGTTTCGTAGTCGTTGTCATCATCCACGCCCAAGCGGCACTTGACCGTGACCGGGATGTCCACCGCGGCGACCATCGCACCCACGCACTCGGCCACCAGGGCCGGCTCACGCATCAGGCAGGCGCCGAAGCGCCCGGCCTGCACGCGGTCGGACGGGCAGCCGCAGTTGAGGTTGACCTCGTCGTAGCCCCATTCCTGCGCGATGCGGGCGGCCTGGGCCAGCAGGGCCGGATCGCTGCCACCGAGTTGCAGGGCAAGCGGGTGCTCGCTGTCGTCGAAGCCGAGCAGGCGCTCACGGTCGCCGTGGATCACCGCGTTGGCGTGCACCATTTCGGTATACAGCCGTGCGCCCGGGGCCAGCAACCGGTGGAAGTACCGGCAATGGCGGTCCGTCCAGTCCATCATGGGCGCCACGGATAGACGTATTTCCTGACTTTTCAATAGCTTATGCATTTTATGGCGCATCCTTGGTGCGCTAGGACTCCCGCTAAGTCCCTGTTTTTCACCCCTGATCCCGGTGTAATGTACCGCTGCTGCACCACGCAGCGGGAGGTGCACCAAGACATGGCAGTAGTCGAAAAGCGAGGCAAAAAATGGCGGGCAATGGTCCGCCTCAAGGGGCATCCTACCGCCTCGAAGACCTTCAACGGGCGCAAGGCGGCTGAGGATTGGGCTCGCGTTACGGAAGATGCATTGCGCGCCGGCCTGGCCCCTCCGCAGGAAAGCATGACCCTGGAGGCCGTAATCGACCGCTATGTCAAAGAGATGGACCGGTTCAAGCCGATTTCAGCAACAAAACGCGGAAACCTGCGCCGCTGGGTGGAGTCGCTGGGCGGCCGGGAAGTCACCAGCCTCACCGGCCAAGACGTTCTGGACCATATCAGCGCGCGAACAGCAGGCCCAGCGACGATGGCTATGGAGCTTGGGTTCCTCGCCGAAGTGCTGTCGGCGGCCCGCTCGCTCTGGAACATGACGATCCCCGATGTCGTGACAGCGGCTAGGCCTGTCCTGCGCCGCGCGGGAGCAATCGCTAAGCCGCTGGAGCGCGACCGCCGTCCCACAACAAAGGAGCTGGACGACCTCGCCAGCTATTACCGGTTCAATTTCGGGACCATCCCGATGCGGGACCTGATCCCATTCGCCGTGGAGTCGGCCATGCGGATGGGCGAGATCGTCAGCCTACGCTGGGAGGACTATCGCCCGGGCGAGAAGCCAATGATCCTCATCCGGGACCGCAAGGACCCGAAGGACAAGAAGGGCAACAACCAGTGGGTGCCTCTACTTGGCCGTACTGCCGCCCTCATTGATGCACAGGCCCGGAAGGGCGACCTGATCTTCCCCTACAAGGCAGACAGCATTGGCGCGTCGTTCCGTAGAGCCTGTGTGCGCCTACAGATAGAGGACCTCCACTTCCATGACCTGCGCCACGAAGGTACGTCCCGGCTGTTCGAGCAGGGATACCAAATCCCTGAGGTCGCGATCGTCACAGGGCACAGGGACTGGAAGTCGCTCAAGCGCTATACCCAGCTTGCACCTAGCTCGCTACACCGCGACCCGTTACATCAGCCAATACCTCGCTCGCTGGTTCTCGGGCCTGCACTCGAAAGCGGATCGGAGAGCAGCGGTGATTGATCTCAAGCACGTGGTGGGAAAAGTGTTTCGGGCAATTGCATTCGACCGGCGTCGTTCCGTCGCAGCCTGCGCCGTCTTTTCTGGACTGTCGCTTGCGCTCGAGCTGCGCTTCGAAGGTTCGGATCTTTTCGCTTCCTCCGGTGCGATATTCACGCTTAGCGGCTTTCTCCTCAACATCAAGCAAAGCGCCATCTTCCATCGCCAGGCACCGGACGGATCACCCCTGCCGATCAGTGCGAAGTACTACACGATAACGAAGGCCGCGACGTTCGGGAGTGAGACCCCAGAGGAAACGATGGCCGCGAAAGTCAGGTCAGTTGAAGCTGATGAAATCTGGGGCTGTGTGATGGTGATCGCAGGAACCGTGCTCTGGGGCTACGGCGGATGGCTTTTAAAAGCCATTGGATAGACGAGTCTTACTAGATCCAGCGATTGGCAGTGGTCTGACTTCCGCAACCTAGCATTGGTACTCGTTGGACCTGTGGTTTCGCGAATACCATCACAACGCCGGCATGATTCGCAGACTCAACTCTTGATTCAACAAGGAGGGATGACATGACGAAGGAAAGCGAAGGAGCACCGCCGTGGTTGAGCGGGGATGGTCCGTGGTGGTTGAACGGTTACACATGGCCGGTGCAAGGGGACGCAAGTTGGACACCAAACCATTGGTGGCGCTACGCCAGCGGCTTCAGGGAAGCAGGCGACCGGCTCCTGAGCAGCGTCCTCAATGACGGGAGGCGGGACGGCCTCGACATTCTGGTGATGCCGACGCTGTACCTGTACAGGCACTACATCGAGCTGGCCCTCAAGGCGGCTGAGAGGTCGATCGCTGAATACCTGGGTGAGGAGCCACCCACAGGCAAGAGACCCGATCACATTCTGCTGGAGCGCTGGGATCGAACGTTCGAGAGCCTCGCGAGGCTTCCGGGCGGCGAAGCAACCAGGTTCCCCGAAGCCGACCGCGTCATTAGAGAATTTGACCAGCACGATCGGCAATCCTTCGCCTTTCGCTACCCAGAGTCGCTGAAGGGCGAACTCCATGCTCAGGAGCTGCCATGGGTGAACTATGCCCGCTTGGATGAGGCGATGACGCACGTAAAGGAGGCTCTCGACTACCTCGATGGCGCCATTTCGTACGCCAACGATTGCCGCTAAACACTGACAACGCCCCCCTCCAGCTGGGGGCCTCTGTGCCGGCGGGACGCTGCTCAGGCACCCCAGCACCCGGGCACTGAGCTGCCTGCGGGTCCCGGATCCGGCGAGCACGAACTCCCTAGTGCGCCTTGCCGTCGCCCAGATTGCGAGGCCACTGCCCCGAGGCACGTGACTAGCCCGAGAAGAATGGTGGCAAGATTACCGAGGCCTCAATTACAGGTGGCGTGGACATGAGCGACAACGAAGAGAGCCAGATACTTGCTTCGAAATATAGACGAATGGAGAATTTTGTATCCGACACAATGCGCCTGAGTCACGATGACTATGCGCTGATAGGGAGATTCATCCAGGCGTACTGTGTAGCTGACTTTGAGGCGCGGCGGGTGATATCGGCTATGCGCGATATATCTGGCGCGACCGGCTTGGACGCAGCTCAACTTTCCGACAAAGATACGATCACGCACCTCTCGCTATGCGCGAAAGCATGGAAGGTCGGAGAGAACGTCGCGGAGGGAGCATCCAAGGCCGCAGACATACTGAGCCTACATCACGACATCCGACATACGTTCTCACATTTTGCTGGCCGAAGAATGCGGTCGGACGACATCTTCGTATTCCTCTCAACCAGCAAGAGACATAACAAGCTGAAGCACGGCATCGAAGTTGATAGCGACACTGACGGTGATGCCTACGTTCGCGTGATGCCCGTCAATAGTGTTCAAGAGGAATTGGCAAAACTGGAGGGTCACGGCCAGTATCTAGCGAGTCTAGGGAGCTTTCTGCGCGAGCAGGCGACAGCTTTAAGGAGCGAGCACGCGGAACTCACACGGGTGCGCGATCGCTAGTACGAAGCTTCCCGTTTCCCAATCTCAGCGGAGCAGGAACCATGTGGGGCCGATTCGTCCAGCACCCTATCAGACTTGCTGACACGCTTGGCATCCCCCAGCTTGTCGGCGACCTAATGTCGATCCCGGAGAGCTACAACCTGGCGCCGACGCAGCGCGCGTCCGTGATCCTCGATCGCGGCACCGGCCTGCAGGTCAGGCGCCTGGCGTGGGGCCTGCTCCCCTTCTGGGCCAAGGCCAAGCAGCTGCAGGGATCCACGATCAATGCCCGCATCGAGACGGTGGCCACCAAGCCGGCCTTCAGGTCGGCGTTCAAGAAGCGCCGATGCCTGATCCCTATGGCCGGGTACTACGAGTGGTCGGTCAACGCTGAGGACGGCAAGAAGGATCCGTGGTTTATCCACGCGGCCGGGCCGCTGCTGGCAGCAGGCCTTTGGGAAGACACCAGCCCCCTGCTCGACCCGAACAACCTGGGCACCTTCACCGTGATCACCGGCGACAGCAGCGGCGTGTCGGCCGACATCCACGACCGCATGCCGGTGTGGCTGACGGCCGGCCAGGCTGATGAGTGGCTGGCAGCTGAGCCAGATGACGCTATGGCGATGCTGCTGGCCAGTGAGCCGCCGGCAATGGAGGCCTATCGCGTCACCCGCGCGGTGAACACGCCGCGCAACAACCAACCGGCCCTGTTGGACCAGGTCGCCTAAGGCTTCAGGCAGCCTCGTCCTCGGGCTCGACCTCCGCGGTGAAGCTGTAGATCCGACCGACCTCCATGCCGGCCGCAGCCGCCGGCGACACCGACAACGTCATCTGCGGCACACCCGCATCGAGCGGAACGAAGCTCAGCGTGACAACGCCTCGCTGGTCTGCCGTCTTCATCTCCATCTGCAGCTTTGCACGAAACTTCATAGTTCTCTCCTGGTAGTGCGGTGGCTGGGAACGCTGGCCACCGCGTCAGCGATTGGTGCACGTGGCGGCAGTGCCGCCTATGGTTCTTCGGTGCTGACCACCGACATTGACTGCCGGCCGATCTGACCGATGCCTTGGGCGGTAATTGCCGCCTCGTACACGAAGTTCTGGAAGGTCGAACCCGGCTCTGTTGCGGTGAAGGAACCGTCGCAAGCGAAGAAGTACATCTGCTGCCACCCACCGTTCGGCAGCTGGGGAATCCCGGCGTCGCGATCGTGATAGATGTTGGCCTCAAGCACCGAGTAAGCCTGGAACGCCTGCTGCGACACCAGTTGAAGTCCGCCGCCAACATTGCGCCGCAGCCGCAGGACCGTTGTCGTAGAGATGCTGGGCGGCGGCGGTTCGTTGTTCCACGACCGACCGTCGTACCAGGTGGTGTACGTCGGCGACGACGTGTTGAATGAGGCCACCACGAGACGCTGCTTGCCATGTGCAGGGAACGGTCCGACTTCGACATACGGGTATGGCGCCGTGCTATCGGTGCGATTGGCGTTCTTCCAGATTCCCGCCGAGAGCGTGCCGCCAAAGTAGGCATTTCCGTTGACGTCCATCCAGACAGTCGCGTTCTGCTTGTTGGCGGCGCCGGCACCCACGTTCGGCCCGAAGTAGTCCATCAGGTCACCGCTGCCAAAGCCGGTGCCGATGATCCGCTGCGAGTTCCCCTTCCATACGCGGATGTAGCCATCGCGCATCTCGATGCCTTCCGGCTGGTTCGGGCTGAGGATCTGGAGGGCGTGGGCCAGGATCTTCATGTCGACGACCTTGCCGTCGTTCTTTGTGACCATGCCGCCAGTCAATCCGTCGGCCGTCACATACATGCTGTAGCCCGCAAACGTCTCGCTACCGCCGGCGCCCCAAGGGGAAGGGCCGGTCTGGCCCTCCTGCATTTGCTCAAGCATCGGCATGAATGCCCAGGTGTAGGGGTCGCTCTGCCCTGGTGCCTTCTCTGTCCGCCAACCAGCCTTGATGTAACGGGTGCCTGCGGGTGCCGTGTACGAAACCTTGGATCGCGGTAACTGCGCCAGTGTTGGCTTCTGGAGGCCCACGCCGGGGATCAACGTGCCATCCACTACCTCAGTGATGAGGGTGCCGTTCTCCCTGTAGAAGCCCATCCACGCGCGCGATGACGCACGATGCGTATTGAGATAGACCGATGTGCAGTAGCGCTTGCCCTCCTCTGCAGCCATCAGGGGAGACGACACAAGGGCATACGCAATGTTGGACGTGGTCCCAATGTTGCCATGGGAAACAATCGAGCCCACGCCCAGTGGCGCATAGGTTTCGTTCACAAAGTTGGCCAGTAGATCCCAGCGACCTTCAGAAACCCAGCCGTGCTCCCAGCCGTTCGTGCCGTCTTGAAACCGAGAGTTGGCCAAGAGGTTGCCGCCACCGGTCATGGTGTCTTTCACCATGGCCGTGAGCGTTTGCACAACCTGCGTGTCAGCCTTGCCCGCGACGCTAGCACCGACCTGGTTGACCTGTTGCCCGAGGGCAGTGATCTGGCCGCCCTGCTGAGTGACGGTAGTCGTCAGCGCTGACAACCCCGTCGCGGCCGCCTCGGCCGTCGTCTTGGCGCCATACGCATCGGTCACGTCCTGCCAGATGACGTTGTCCACCAGCACACCGACGTTCTGCGCGGTCAACCCACCAGCAGGCTGTGTGCCTGGAATCGACAGCCACAACTGACCGGTACGGGTGTTGGGCGTAGTCACGGTCACATAGGCCGATATGCGCGCCCACTGACTCAGCGAATCCAAGCGGCGATTCTCAACACCGGCATGCCACGAGCGCGCGCCACTGCTATTCAAAACACTGATGCCGAACCGAAACACCGCATCCCCCGGAGCGACGCCGGAGAAGAAGGTATTGTTTCGTACAACGGCTTCAATGTAGTACGTGCGACCCGTTACGATGGAAATGCTGGGGCCGAAATAGATGTCAGTGTTCCCAGCAGCAGGAGTGATTGTTCGACGCAACAGGCCAACGCGGCTGCCTTCAAAAGTGGAGCTACCGGCGTTGCCGGCCTTCGCTCGGAACTCCCCGTTCCCACCAACGGCAGAAATGATCTGCTCTGATGCGTAGCTCTCGAAGCCTGCGTCGATGATGATGTTCGGACCGGCGGCCTGCGTTGCTGCGAGCTGGGCGTTCACCGTGGTGATCGCTTGGCCCTGAGCGGTGGTGGTGCCCTCCAGTGCAGTGACCTTGCCGGTCAGCGTATTTGCTGCGGCAGCAGAGGCCGCCGCGCTGGTCGCAATCTCGGCGCCACTGGGCGAGTAGTTCGTTGCGACCTCGCCGTGTTGCAGCATGACATTGTCAATTTCGATCCACTGGTCAGGGGATCCGTCGCCATACACGCGGAGGTAAAGCGCCGCCCCCGCGGCGCCAGCTGGAATCAGGGATGCGGCAAACGTAAATACCTTCCGTTCCCACTGCGCTCCCACAACCATGCCTGCCGCTAGAGCGGGACCACCAGGCCAGCCCAGCGCCGCCCCTGCGCTGTCCTTCACGCCCAGCTGAAAGAAGAATCGGGCACCGGGCTTGCCACGAACATAGGCGGAAACGGCGAGCGGCTTGCCGGGTTCGATCGTGTAGACCGACGAGTAGCATTCGGCGTAGCCGGTAGTGCCCAGTGCATTAATGTCCCATCGCCAAGCCTTCGTACTTCCGGGCAGGGACGAATCAACAAGGCTGCGAGTGATGCGGCTTGAGGCATCAGACGACGACGATGAGGGCGACCAGTACTGCGGCGTCGTCGCGTTGGTTTGAACGTCCATGCTGCTGTTCCGCAGCTGGTTGTCCCCACCGATGTTCTGCAGGCTCGCTGAGACGTTGGTCAGCGCTGTGCCTTGGCTGGTGACCGTGTTGCCAAGCTGGGTGACCTTGCTGTCCAGCGAGGTCAGGGCCGCGTTGCTGGCCTTTCCGGCTACGTCCGCCTGAACCTGCGTCAGCGCGCTGCCCTGTGCGACCAGCGTGCCCTCGATGACGCCGGTCCGCGTGGTGATGGACTGAAGGCCGGCGGCGTTGAGCTGATTGGCAGCTTGGTCCGTAACGTCGTAAAGCTCGACCGTGTCGAAGGAGACGGTGCCGACGCTGGGGTGCACATAAACACGGAACAAGGCCCGGACAGACCCGGCGGGCAGCGCGCCGTAGTCAACTGTGAAGTCCGTCCACTCTGCGGTAGCGGTGATGGTCCGATCAGCCTGAAACTGCGTGTTCTCGGCGTTGCGATAGATGACGCGCAGCAGCACATTGCCGTTTCCCGAGAGCAACTTGACTCGCACGCGCGCTCGGAAGATTGTCCCCGCCCGCACCGGGAAAAAAGCACCGTCATTTGCATCCATATAGGGCGCAGTGGCTGCCGTGGCGCGCGTGATCGTGACCCCAGGCCCGCCATCGCCGCTGGCGGCATCTCGGAGGATGGTGTTGCCACCAGTGTTGCCGCCCAGCACCCACCAGAGGAAATTCTCGGCAAAGTTGCTGTTGGGGTTGAGGTTATCCCCGATCGTGCGCAGCCCCGCCAGCTTGCTGTTGACCGCTGTGGTCGCCTGGGCATTGGCCAGGTCCGCCGCCACCATCGCGTCTTGCAGCGTAGTCACCGAAGCACTGGTGGCGAGGCCGCCGCTGCCGGCTGGCATGCGGGCTTCCATCGTGGTGATGCGCTGCAGCTGCGCGGTGTCCGCCGTAGCGCGGGCGGTTCGCTCGTCCGCCATGAAGCCCTGGGTCACCTTGCTGAGATCGCTACCGGTGTAGCTGCCGCGCATCTGCACAGCCAGGTCATCACGCTTGCTGGCCTCGGCGGCAAGCGCCGTTGTTTGCGCCTGGGCCTGTTCCTGCACCAGCGCCACACTGGCGCCGGGCGACGGCCGACCGATCGCCACCCAGTCGATCAGGTAGTAATCGGACAGCGCCTGCGCGGCACCGAGCTGCAGGCGGATCGCTGCCACGGTGGCCGGCCACCACGGCACGTCAGCCGCGTCCATCGTGGCGACGCCGTTGCTGTCCCATGCCGGCTCGGCCATGGCCACGCGCTTGGCGGCGTTCCACGTTGCGTCCGTCGTGGTGATCCACTGAAGCGCGCCGGCCCAAGTGGGCTTGCCCACCTTCTTGATTCGCATCTTTACGTAGCGGTAGGCGCTGCCGTCGATCGCCAGCCCGCCCGGCGATTGCACGTAGGGATTCGCCGCGGCATTCGCCGGGCGCAGCCAACCGTCAACCAGCACGGGCGCTCCGTTGCCCGTCCAGTTCTCAACGGTCAGGTTGAAGTCCCAGATCCGCTTGCTGTCGAACTGCGTGCCGCTACCAGCGGCGACCTCGGACAGCGCGCGGGAGAGCGAATCGAAACCGTTCTGCTGCGTCTCGCTGACTGCGGTGATGGCAGCCTCGCGCTCCGTCTTCTCGTTGAGCAGCTGCGTGGCGCGGGCTTGGCTCTCGGCGGCGACCGCGTCCATGGCCTGGCCGATCTGAGTGACGCGGGTCTGCGCCTCCTGCACCAGGCCGGCGTTCACCAGCGCGATATCGCGAACGCGGCTCGCAGCCTCATTGGCATCGGCCAGCGCCCGGTCCACGATCTCCTTGTCCAGCTTCTGCTGGGCGGCGATCAGCTCGGCGGTGGT